>NZ_JANPCD010000196.1:0-9214 GCF_031430775.1 Sandarakinorhabdus sp.
TCATCGGCACGGTTTTCATGGCCGGGATGTCGGATTGCAGCCCGTGCATCGTGGTGCCGTGCATCAGCGCCTTGTAGTCCTGCGTCTTGCGGTCCTCGACGGTGTAAACGCCGAAAAAGCTGCGCTGCCGCATGCCATCGGCCGACATGAAGATCTGGTTCCAGCCGCCGAGCGACAGGATCAGCATGGCAAAGCACCAGGCAAACAGCTTGCGCCGGCCAACCGCCGCCATGGTCAGCAGCGCCAGTGCCGCCACGGCCAGCAGATAGGGCAGCCAGATCAACTGGAAGCGGTCGATGGTGACAAAGCTGAAGCGCGTGGCCGCGCCCCATGACAGCAGCAGCGCAGCCGCCGCAGCGCCATAGCGCAGCGAGGCACGCTGCCAGAATGCATGCGGCTCCCGGGTTGGCACCAGCAGCACAGCGGCAATCAGCAGCAACGGGTGTTCGAATGGCCAGTTGAAAATGACCGGCGCCACCAGCGCACAGAACACGCCGCCCATCGCGCCGCCGACCGACATCCAAAGGTAGAAATCGGTCAGTCCTTCGGCCTGCGGCTTTTCCGCCGCCAGCGTGCCGTGCAGGGCCACGGCGATGATGAACAGCAGCAGCAGCCCGGCGGCAGCGAACACCGTGGCAGCAGCCGGCCCGGCCGGCATGCACACCCAGGCGCCCAGCGTGATCAGCGCCAGCGGCGCGCCGTGCACGGCAAAACGCGTCCAGGCCGGCCCGGAGCCGGAAAACACCAGCACAAAACTGAGCAGGTAGATCGACAGCGGCAGCACCCAGAGCAGCGGCATCGCCATGATGTCGGTGGTCAGATGCGTGGTGGTGGACAGCAGCAGCCCCGAAGCGACGGCGGCCAGCAACGTCCAGCGGCCCCGTTTGGCCCAGCTTGTGGCTGGTCGGGCGGCGCTGCGGGCCGGCGCCTCGCCGATGCCGGTAGCCAGCCCGCAAAGGGCAACGCACAGCGCCAGCGCCACAAAGCCGGCCGACCAGGCGAGCGTCTGGGTGCCAAGGCTGGCCATGGGTTCCACGAGCAGCGGATAGGCCAGCAGCGCGGCAAAACTGCCAAGGTTGGACGCCGAATACAGGAAATACGGATTGGCGGCGTCGCGGTCACCGGAGCGCGAGAACCAGCTTTGCATCAACGGCGCCTGTGCCGACACGGCAAAGAACACCGGGCCGATGGACACGGTCAGCAGGCCGATGAGCCAGAATGTCGGCGCGCCATCCGGGCTGGCGCCGATATCGGCAACGCCGATGGGCAGCGTGAGCGCAGCGACGGCAAAGACGCCAAGATGCACAAGCATTTGCCGGCGCACCGAAAACCGGCTGAGTGCATGGGCATAAAGATAGCCGCCAAGCAGCGCCGCCTGATAGAACAGCATCGCGGTGTTCCAGACACTGGGCGAGCCGCCGAGCACCGGCAACACCAGGCGGCCGAACAGCGGCTGGATGAGGAACAACAGGAAACTGCCCAGCAAAATCGTGATGGTGAACAGCGGCCGCAGCGGCAACGAAAGGCGGGCGGGTACGGCGGTCTGGTTCATGCTGTCATGCTTAGACGGGCAATGCTGCCGGCAGCAAGCGCGAAACCGGCGATGATCGCCAGTGCCGCCGCGATGAGTGGCAGCGCCGCCCGCCAGGCGCTGCGCCCGCCCTGCACCAGCACCACCACCAGCTTGAGCATGGTGTTGAGCAGAACTGGCAGCGCCAATATGGCACCGGCGAGGCCGGGCGCGATGCTGCCGGACGGCAAGGCGCGGAGCGAGACGATGGCGGCATCGACATCAAGCGCGCCGGTCAGCGCCAATGTGACAGCGACGCCGCTGTCGCCGTAGCGCTGCTGCGCCCAGTGCGCGGCAAGCGAGACAAGCCCCACCAGAAGCGCAAATGCCAGTGCGGGCAACAGCGCGAACGGGTTGCCAGGCGGCGCGGCGTCAGCGGCCACCGCTGTGCTGCGCCGCGCGGCCAACCAGGCCCAGACCAGCGCCAGCACGCCGCCGGGCGTGACGATGCGTGCAAAATCGACAAAGGCGAACGGTACGAGTGCACCGACCAGCAAGGTTATGCGCAGGAACATCACGGCTGAGGCAATGGCGATTCCCGCCGTGGCAGCGGGCAGCATGTCGGGCTGGGCGCGCAAGCGCATGGCCAGCGACGCCGTGACCGCCGTGGACGAATAAATGGCGCCGATGGCAGACGTCAGCAGCACCCCCCGCCCTGCCCCCAGCCGGCGCCCGGCCAGATAACCGGCAAAGCTCAAGGCGCAGACCACCACCACGACAAGCCACAATTCCCGCGGATTCCAGGCGCCATATGGCCCCATGCCGCGGTCGGGCAGCACCGGCCACAGGCCGGCGGCAACGACGGCAAAGCGCACCAGCGCCTGAAGATCATCGGCATCAAGACCGCGCAGCCAGCCATGCAGGCCCTGCCGCTGTGACAGCAGGAATGCGGTTATGGCCGCCAGTGCCATCGCCGGCACCGGCTGGCCGTGCCCCGCGATCCTGGCCAGCGCCAGCGTGACCAGCGCTGCGGCCTCGGTCGTGGCGCTGGGCTGGGCCTGACGGCGATAGCCGATGACGATGACGGCGGCGGCGCCGAGCATCAACACCGCCGACACCGGTGCCTGTCCGGCTGCGATATAGCCCGCCAGCCCGCCGATCAGCCCGAACAGGCCGAATGTGCGCAGGCCGGCGACACGGCTGCCGGCGGCGCGGCCACGCTGCTGCCAGCCGCGCTCAAGGCCGATAAGCAGCCCGATGGCCAGCGGTACCATCAGCCGCGCAAGATCTGCGGTGGCAATCACGCCGGCATGGGAAGGCGGCGCGGGCCAGCCGTCAAGATGCAACCATTTTGCTGACGCCGCGCCGCAACCGCGATACAGCAATGATCATGGCCAATGACCCCGCCGACACGCCGCTTTGGGCGATCATCATCCCCTTTTACAACGAACAGGATTTCATCGCACCGACGCTGCGATGCGCGCTGGCACAGGACTGGCCCAGCCTTGCCATCCTGCTCATCGACAATGGCTCGACCGACGGCTCGGCGGCGCTGGTGGCGGGCATGATAGCCGGCGATCCAAGGGCGCGGCTGGTGCATGAAGGGCAGCCGGGCCAGACATTCGCGCTGCGCACCGGCTTTGGGATCGCACAGGAAATGGGCGCGGCCAAGGTGGCGCTTTGGGATGCCGATACGTTGTACCGGCCCGATTATATTGCCCGGGCCGACGCCTTGATGGGGACAGACGAAACCATTTCCGGCGCCATGGCCATCGACTTGTATGCGCAGTTCGATGCGCCGGAATCGCGGCTGCAGCGGCGGCGGCTGGCGCTGACGGCGCGGATCTTGTCGAAACAATGCCATACCGGGACCTTTGGGCAATCCTATCGTGTGTCGGCGCTGGCGGCGGCGGGCGGGCCGAAGAACGACACCTGGCCGCTGGTGCTGCACGATCATGAAACCGCGCACCGGGTGCTGAAACACGGGCGCACGGTTTATGACGCGGACCATGTCTGCTGGCCGTCCCCGCGCCGCACCCAGAACAGCCATGTCCGCTGGAACCTGACCGAGCGGCTGATGTATCATGTGACGCCGTTTGCGCTGAAGGACTGGTTTTTCTATCGGTTTCTGGCGCCAAGGTTGAAGGCGAGGCGCATGTATGAGGCCGGCCTGCGAGTGCGCGACTGGGAGCAATAGCGCCTCAGGCCAGCCGGGTTTCGATCCGGGTTTCCACGGCGGTCATCAACTTGTGCACCGGGCATTTGCCAGCGACCGCCAGCAGCTCGGCGCGCTGGGCGTCGGTGAGGTCGCCGCCAAGCGTGATGGTGGCCGTCAGCCGGTAAACCCCGGCGCGTTCCTCGGTATTGTCACGCGTTACCGCCACGCCGACATCGCCCAGCGGCAGGCCCTTGCGGTTGGCATACCACACCATGGTCAACGCCTTGCAGGCGCCAAGCGCGGCGTCATACAGGTCATGGGGGTCCGGCCCGGCATCGGCGCCGCCGCTGGCCACCGACATGTCGGCGACAAGCTGGTGCGCCCCGATGGTGATGATGTGACGGGTGGCGGCGGGGTCGTCGCGGCGGATGGTAATCATGGCCGGCCTTTCGGATGTTGGGGGCGACAGTGTTGGCCGCACCGGCGCCGGGGGCAAGCGCTTCCTGCTCAAACTGCCCGGTTGCGGTGCGGTCCCAAGCCGCCATGCTGGGCGCATTATGGGGAACGGCCGATGAATCTCGAATGGAATGCGGACATGCTGGCCTTTCAGCACGAGGTGCGGGCGTTTCTGGACGCCGAGTTGACGCCGGAAATGCGCGCCGCCACCGCCGGCATGACCAGCGTCTACGCGCCGCCATCACTGTCGCTGGCCTGGCAGCGCATCCTGCACAAAAAGGGCTGGGTCGCGCCGTCATGGCCCATTGCCGATGGCGGCTGCGACTGGTCGGCGGCGCAGCGGTACATCTTCACTCGGGAGCTGACTCAGGCCGGGGCGCCGCCGCTGTCGCCGATGGGGCTGGGCATGTGCGGGCCGGTGCTGCTGGGTTATGGCACGCCGGCGCAAAAGGCGCGGTTCCTGCCCCCGATGCTGGCTGGCGAAGAACTGTGGTGCCAGGGCTATTCCGAGCCGGGGTCGGGGTCGGACCTGGCGTCATTGCAGATGAAGGCGGTGCGTGACGGCGATGACCTTGTGTGCACCGGCGCCAAGATCTGGACGACACATGCCCATGAAGCGGACTGGATTTTCTGCCTTGTTCGCACCAGCCGGCTGGAAAAGCCGCAGCTTGGCATCACGTTCCTGCTCATCGACATGCGCAGCCCCGGCGTCAGCGTGCGGCCCATCGTGTCGCTGTCGGGGGAGCATGTGCAGAACCAGGTGATGTTCGACGAAGTGCGGGTGCCGATTGCCAATGTGGTGGGCGAAATCGACGATGGCTGGACGGTGGCAAAATATCTGATGGAGTTCGAACGCGGCGGTTCGATGTATGCGCCGTCGATGCAAAGCCGGTTGGGGGCGCTGGCCAGGCATCTGGCCGCCACCGGGCAACCAAAGGGCATGAACGGGCGCATCGCGGCGATCAGCGTGGATATTGCCGCCATGGACGCGCTGGAACTGACGTTCCTGGCCGGGCAGTCGGCGGGCACGGCGCCGGGGCCGATGGCGTCGGCCATGAAGGTCATCGGCACCGAACTCAGCCAGAAACTGACCGAACTGGAGCTGGAGGCGGCCATGCCCTATGCCGCCGCCTTCCAGCCGCAACTGGCCCTTGCGGGCGGTCCGATACCGGGCTTTGTGCCGCCGGCAGACGGCAAGGGTGTGGGGCCGCCCTATGCTGCCAAGGCCATCCTCAAATATTTCAACGACCGCGCCGGGTCGATCTATGCCGGGACGAACGAAATCCAGCGCGGGATCCTGTGGCAATATCTGGGCCGGCGGAACAGTTAGCGCGGGTTTTGGCGCCGTAGGAGCGGCCAAGGCGGGAACGTTGAAAACAATGGCATTTCCGCGCCCTGTTGGGTTTGGAAGTAGACGAAGTTGACGGTTTCGTGAGGTTTTTCACGGCGCGTGTGGGCGGCGGAAAAGCTGTGTGCCTGTGGGGTTTGGCGATGGAAAAGAGCATCCGCAAGGTCGCACAAATGCCGGCTGTAGGACAGCGCAGGGCTTGAACGCAGGCGGTTCACGTTGAGGGAAGCAGCGTGCCGCTAATTTTCCGCGATGGGCGGATAGCTGCCGCTTTGAGCCTCAGCTTGGAATGACCCATTTTGGGACAAATCCGTCAATTCTGGCGGGGTCGTTGAACGGCAGCCTACGCCAGCAGCCGACATTCACGCATGTGCTCGAGCGACACCACCGAATGGCCAGGGTTGGGCCGAGCCCGGACTGACGGCTATTGTGAATTAATTGCTGGGGAAACCGACTCAACCCAACGATGGTGCCGATTCAGGGATCAGGACATCTGACCTCAGTGAACGCGCCTCAGTCTGCTTTAAACTTAAGGCAATACTCGTTGCGGCTTGACAGGTGTCCTGCCGGCACGCTCATTGAGATGAACCATCCTCCATCAAGGGAAGCACAATTTGTACCACGTCGCCAAGATTGATGTGCACGGCTTTTGGGGACGATATCGCGTCTCAACGCCGATATTTCCTAGCGTCACGTTCTTCATCGGCGAGAACGGATCAGGCAAAACCACACTCATAAATTTGATTGCGGCCTGCCTTGCAGCAGACTTTCTCGCTTTAGACAAGCTTGCGTTCCGGAAGGTAGAGATAACATTAATCTCGACTAGTGATAGGAGGCGAAAGCCAAAGATCATCGTCGAGAAAAACCTTGATTCAAAATCTGGAATAGAATCAATAGAATATAGGATATACAGTTCATCAAAAAGCGAGCCAATCACCTTTTCCCTGGACGACATAGAAGAACAGAGAATGCTTCGTCGTCGGCCCAACGCGCCATCATTCTATATGCGACAGAGCAAGCGGACGAGGGACCTCACTTCTGCATTATCGGGCCTAATCTCGATGGTATGGCTTTCGATTCATCGTAATACTTTGCTAAATGAGGCGGATGACAGAAGAACTCCGGATCGTGGATACGACTCGACAGTAGATATGAAGTTAAATGAGCTATCTGCGCGACTTTCTCGATATTACTCGTCGCTCGTGTCAATGCGCGATCAGAGCGTGCGGGCATTTCAAGAATTTACGTTCATGTCGTTACTTGATGAGCGCGATGATGCGCGCTTGTTCTCCTTGGTCAAAGAAATTGACATTGAGGAACAGAGGGCGGCTTTGGTGGAAGCATTTGAGCGACTTGGTGTAAAGAAAGAGAAGTTTTCCAGTAAAGCAAATAGATACTTTTCCACCCTCAAATCGGTAAAGAGCAGTAAAGATAAAGGCCTGACGGTTCAACAGGTTCAGGCTATGGTAGTCCTTCAGCAAATACAACAGATCACCAAGAAGTGGACTGAAGAGAAGGCACGGCAGGACGATATATTCAAGGACATAAGTGCGTTCATGACAATTATGAACTCGCTACTCAAGCGAAAGTCTCTAAGGGTCACTGACTCTTTTGAGATTTGTACAATCAATGACAAAGGGGATGACGTGAGCGTGTACCAGCTTTCTAGCGGGGAGAAGCAACTGCTCATACTGCTTGGAGAGGCACTCCTTCAAGAGCACAGATCTTGTATCTACATCGCTGACGAACCAGAACTCTCTCTGCACCTCAAGTGGCAAGAAAAGATTGTTCCTTCAATTTTACAGTTGAATGATAATGCCCAACTTATCGTGGCCACTCACTCCCCAGATATAATAGGTCCCTACGGATCTCACATAATACGAATGGACGATTTGCTTGTTGAAGAGCAGTAACATGTCGAACATTTTGGTAAGGACCCAAAGCGGCCTTTCAAATCAGCATATCTTTCTCGGTGTAGATTTCGTCGTTTACGTCGAGGGTGGTGGGCACTTCGGCGATGCATCTCAAGCAGCGGCAGCAGGTGCCGACGATACACATGATGCCGAGTTTTGGAGGACAGTCCTCGCCATAGCTTGCCCAGGTAAGACCTTCCACGTGAAGTCTGTGGGATGCAGAAGCGTCGCAGAGGCGATAGCCTTGGAAATCGCGAAAAGCCGCGCACGCGGTTCATTCGTTTGCACTGACTCAGACATTTGTTGCTTGCTACCTGAGGTTGGGCCTCGCGTGCCCACTCTTCGCACTTGGGGATACAGTTGGGAGAACGACGTGGCGTGCTGGGAGGTAACAAAAAAAGTATTTACCGATCTATACGGTGCTTCTGCAAAGACGCAGTATGCACTTCGGCTATTTAGGGAATGGTACGATTTACATTTAGAGCAATATCGTCCTTATATAGCCCCTGACACGACGCAGGTGAAACTTGGCCTTTTAGCGGTGTTTGATCGCGATGCGCCAGTTCGTCCCTTTGGCCCTACGTTCTCAACCTGTCCCGAGTTGGATACTGCCCATCTGGATGCGCGCCGCATTAATGATGATCGTCAGGATTATATTGAAATCGACGAAACCAGTATTTCTACACTGCGGCACAGTTTCGGGAAGACGCTGCTGAAGGCTGTATTCCACGCATTTTTACATTTTGCGCAGATGGTTCGTCGTGGCAGAATAGATTTTGATTTGTACGTGGGCTTGAGCATTTCAGCGTTTCGAAGCGCGTTGCCAATAAGGCTTGATACAATGACCTATTATTCCGACGGAGTTCGCTCCGTGTCTGAACGCTGATGTAGCCAGTCTTTCCAATCCAGACCCGATTGCTGGATACAAAAAGACGCTGATGCATTCTGTTAAAGTTTACGTACGGCTTTGTTGTCTTCGGTCTTAAGCTTAGCTTGCTTTTCTGATACGCAAGTTCGAGGTCTGACTTCCACCCCGTTTCAGCCACTTGGCCCAGGACTGCTTCACGTCCGCTTTGGGTGTCTTGGCTGCTCACCACTCACGGCCGAAATTGGGGCGATTAGCTGCCGGGCCACTTAACGACAGGCGGATGGCCGGTTCCAGCCAAAGCTGCCGTTTACGCGCCGATCGGGGATCGCCCGCAAATGGGTCGAAAACAGACATGATGCCTGCGCAACCCACCCCTCAAACGGCAAGGTTATCGATCAGCCGTGTCGTGCCCATGACCGCTGCCGCCATCAGGCGGGCACCTGCCTGGATCTGGCCGAGGCCGTTGAGATGTTCTTCGTCGACCAGTTCGAAATAATCGGTGCGGGCGAAGCCGGCGGCTTTGAGGGCCTTGGTGCCATTGGCCAATACCGGCGCGGCCGGCATGCCGCCAAGCAGCGCCTCGCGCGCCGCTGTCAGGGCGCGTGGCAGGGCCAGGGCGCGGGTGCGTTCGTCGGCAGTGAGATAGGCGTTGCGCGATGACAGCGCGAGGCCATCGGCATCGCGGACGATGCTGGCGCCGACAATTTCGCAGCCCAGATCGAGGTCGGCGGCCATGCGGCGGATGATGGCGAGTTGCTGCCAGTCCTTTTCGCCGAACACCGCCACGTCCGGGCGGGCGGCGGCCAGCAATTTGGAGACGACTGTGGCCACACCGTCGAAATGGCCGGGGCGGACGCGGCCGCACAGCAGGTCGGGCAGATCGGCCACGCGGACATAGGTGGCAAAGCCCGGCGGATACATGGTGGCGACGGTCGGTGCATAGAGCAGCGTGCAGCCGGCC
>NZ_JANPCD010000197.1:0-32113 GCF_031430775.1 Sandarakinorhabdus sp.
AACAGCGTGCCGACCAGCGATGCCAGCATGGTGACCGGCACCAGCACCGCGATCCAGTGGTGGACAAGATAGCCCGGCGACGCCAGCAGCACGACATAGCCCACCGCAACCGCCATCGCGACGCAGACCGCTGCGCCGCCGGCCGAGGCATGGGCGACACGGACTGCATCGAGATAGCCGAGGCGCTGGTCCAGGGCTTCGCGGATGCGGAAGGTGAAGTAGATGAGATAATCGAGACCGACGCCGACCGCGATGGTGGCGACGGCGGCAGTGGCGACATTCAGCGTGGTGCCGCTCCAGCCCAGCCAGGCGAAATTGGTGGCGATGGTGAGTGCGGAAGGAATGAGGAACAGCAGCGCCATCACCCACGACCGGAACACCAGCCCGCCGATGACCATGACGATGACCAGCAGCAGTGCGGCTTTTTCCAGGCTGACACGGACGATGCCGTCGGCCAGCGCCTTGGCCGTGACCGCAGAACCGCCAATGCTGACGGCCAGGCCTTGGGCGCGGGCATAGCCCTGGACCGTGTCGATCAACCGGGTAGCGACGCGGGTTTCATCGGTGGCCACGAACGCCCGCAGCCGCAAATAGCGCCCGCTGTCGTCGATCAGGCCCACCGCTCGCCCGCCGCCGAACAACACGGTCCAGATCTGCCGGCTCTCGTCTGCCGAGGCAGCGTCGGCGGTGGCGCAATCGGCAGAGCCGGCAAAGCGGCAGCCCAGAAATCGGATGATGCCGGCCGGTGACAGCACGGCACGCACTGCATCATCGGCGGCCATGCGGGTTTCCAGGCCGAGCATTGCCTTTTGCACCGCCGGATCAAAGGCACCATCGCGGCGGCCGGTATCGATCATCACGTCCATGACATAAGGCCCGACGCCAGCATCGGTGAGTTCAGCGACCGTGCGCTGCACCGGCACATCCGGCGAAGTGTAGATCGCCATGGAATGCGACACCGCGACCCGGGACACGCCGATGGCCAGCACAGCAACGCCGATCGCCAGACCCAGCGCAATGCGCCCCGCCGGCCCCGTCAACGCAGTTTCGGCAACCCGGCGCAGCGCCCCCTGCCACACCGGGCTGAGATCGCCATAGCCTGGCCGCATGATCGGCCGACGCAGTAGCATTCGGATGGCAGGCACCACGGTCAGCTCCAGCACCAGCGCCGCAATCAGCCCGATACCGGCCAGCAGGCCAAAGCGTGCCAAAGCCGACACATCGAGCAGCAGCAGCGAGAAAAGGCAGGTGGCAGCACCGGCGACGGCAATCGTCAGTACTGGGCCCTGCGCGGCGATGGTGGCGATGATGGCGGCGGCGTTGGCCTCGCGGGTTGCCTGCTGGCCAATTTCCGTCCGACCGCGCACTTCTTCCATATAGCGTTTGAGCAACTGCACCGAATGGCCAGCGCCCACGGCCAGGATCAGCACCGGGGCCAGCACGGTGTACGTGTCGAGCGGCTGCCGCAGCCAGCCATACAGGCCAAGACCGATCAAGGTCGCGCCGAGCCCGGTAAAGATCGGCACCACCACGGCCTGCATCGATCGCAGCGCCTCCCAGTGCAGCAGCAGAATGAGCGCCATGATGACGGGGAAGAAATACGCGATGCGTTTGGAATAGATGTCATTTTGCGCCAGAAATGCCGGCTGGCCGGAATAGGCGATGGCAACGCCGCCTGCACTCGCGCTGGCAACAATGGCATCGATTTTTTCCAACAGAGGCCCAAAACTGCCGCTGGCCACCGCGACATCGGCATAAACGGTGAGCGACCCATCGGGTGCCTGCACCAGGGATGCCTGGGGGCCGAGGCCCGCGCTGACAGCGGCGGACATGCCGGCCTTGCCGGCGCACAACTGGTCAAGGCCGTTGACCACAAGATCGCCTCTATCGTCGGCCAGATACTTGACCGTCGAAGACCCGACACCATAGACCCGTCCGGCCGCGATGCCGGGCACACGTGTCAGGCCTTCCGAAAGCGTGCAGGCCGCTGCGACCCGCGATGCCGGCGTGCCGTCCTTGACCAGAAAGGCCAGCGTGTTGCGGCTTTCGAAGACATTCTGGATGGCGTGGATCTGCGCCGACAACGGGCTGCGGTTAGGCAACGAGCTGTCGAAATCGCTCACGAAATGCAGGTGGCGCGCGCCGGCAAGCGATAGCAGGGCCGCCAGTGCGACCACGGCTATGACAGTCCAGGGCCGGCGCGTGACGAGGGTGGCGAGAGTGGTGAACATGGCAGTTCTCCTGGAAGGGACGCCGTCAGAAACCGGCACGCACGGCGATGGAAATCATGTTGTTGGGCCGCAATTGGCCAAAGAAGGTGCCGCGCACGCCGCCATGGCGCTCGGCCAGCAGCGACAGCCGCAGCGTGTCGTTCAACCGGTGGCTGGCCTTGAGCTGCACATAATTGCCGCCGCCGGTGAACGCCGCGACCGTCGCTTCGATGGCGCCGCGGTCACCGGCCAGCCCCTTGCGAACCCTGATGGTGCCGCCAAGGATGGTATCGCGCCACGCCGAATGGATGAGGTTGTTGCGATCGGAAACCAGCGGCGATGCGTCTGCGGCGAGTGCCGAACTGCGGTTCATCCGCAGCACTGCCTGCGCAATGATCGACCATTGCCCGCGAAAACTGCGATCAATCCCCAGCACGCCGGCAAATCGCGGCAGCCGCCCGGCCTGACCACGCGCCGCGCTGCTGGCATATTCATAGCCCGCCAGTTCAAGCCGCAGGCCGAAGTCGCCTAATGTTGTCGCAAGATCACCGCCCAGCATTGCGAAGCGCGGATGGTGCTGAACCAGCACTGGCGCACCGACGGCGCTGTGGTCGCCAGACTGGGCAATGGCAAGCCATGGCGTGCGGTCGGCGACGTTGGCATAGGTGACCGACCAGTCGAACCGGCCCCCGAAGCGTTCGTAGCGCAGCGCGAATTGTGTCTCGGGCGCATTCACCCGCTCCTGCCGGCTGGCAAGGCCTGGCCCGGCCAGCACGATCGGCAGCACGGTGGCGCGAAATTCCGGCAACCAATGTGCTGCCAGCGTGCCACCGGCCAAAGGCAAGGCCAAACTCACGCCAGCCAACCCAAGCCGGTTGTCGTCCTCGTCCTCGGTCAGCCGGCGATAGTCGCGCGCAGCGGCCACATCGGTGGGGTTTATCCGGTCGGCGCGGCCCCAGACGCTGATCTGGCGGCCCGCCGACACCGTCACGCCGCCTGCAGTCAATCGCATCTGTGCCTCGCGGATGTCGCCGGCCAGCTTGCCGGTTCCGTCCGGATTGATGCCCGCCCAGCCTTCAACGCGCAGCGCCGCTTTCTCGCCAAGACCTTGCCGCACCCGCAGCCACACTTCTGCAGCAGCCTCGATGCTCTCGTCGGTGCCGGTGCGGTCGCTGCTCCAGGCGCTGGCACGGCCAGACAGCTCGACCCCCGGTACCGCGAGAGCCGGCGCCGACAGCGCGGCGCTTGCCAGCAAGGCCAGCGCCGGCTTCACGATTGCAGTGCCTGGGGTGCCAGTTCGGCATCGGTGATGGCGGCGTTGATGCGAAACTGGCTGAATGCCAGCGTCGACACGCCCCCGCCGCGCAGGTTGCGCATCGTGAGACGCATCGGCTGAATCTTGCCCTTGTCGGCATCCAGAGTAGCGATATCGCCAGCAAGCAGCGATTTCATCGGTGCGCCGGTCTGATCGTGGAAATCCACGCGCAGCGTCGCTGCATCGGCTTCGCGCAGCCAGGTTACGCGCTTGCTGTATCCGGTATCGCTGGCCACCCGCGCCGAAGCGGGCACGCTTTCAATGCGGATGGCGCTTGCTGCGCCCAGCGGTTCGCGCTGGACCAGCCGGTGATGCCAGTCGCCGACCTTGTGGCCGATGATGTCGCCCAGCGAAAACTCCGATCCCACCCACGGGTCGGCGCGGTTCGACGACACCAGCCGCCGCACCCGGCGCAAGGCCGGCAGGAAAATCCACAAGTCGTCGCTGCTGCCCGAGCGTTCGATGGTCAGCGTGGCGACGCCGCGCATATCGGCCGGGGTAGTGAAGCGCAGCAGCCGCGCCGTGCCACGGCCGCCCTCGATCAGCTTGGTCGCGCCGGCCAGCGCGCGGGCTTGCCGCACGTCCGGACGCGGTTGATGGGTCAGGGTGGCCGCAAAGCGCGCAGCGGCAAAACGCGTGGCTTCATAAGCTGTCGTCATCAATGCCAGGGCCGGATCGTCGGCGGCAAAGGCGGGGCGCGGAAAGGCAATGCCCGAAAGGCCCGCCCCGGCAAGGCCGAAGGCAAACTGGCGGCGGGAAAGCGGACAGATGATGGCAGGTGGCATGGCGGGTTCTCCGATCCTGCTGCTGTCATGCCCCGCAATCAGGCGCCGGCGCCGTGAAGCGCTTCACACCTGTGTCAATTGCAGCGGCGATTGACGGGGTGCCCGCGTTGCGATTAGCTTTTGCAGTGTGGCAGCTCCGGATCTTGCGCTGATATTGCAACAGGCGCTGGCCGCTGGCTCGGCTGGGCTTCGTCATGTCATAATCCCGCAAGGCACGGTTTTTCTTCAGGAAGACGGGGGTGCCGATGCCGCCTGGCTGTTGCTGGAGGGACGGGCGCGCGTGTTCCGGGTGTCGCGTGATGGCGATCTGGTTGTCCTTGCCCATCGCTTGCCGGGCGAGTTGATCGGCGAGCTGGCAGTGATCGACGGCGGGCCGCGATCGGGATCGGCGGTAGCGCTGGAGCCATTGTCGGCGATCCGTATCGAGGCGGGGCAATTCGGCAACTTGTTGGCCGAAAGCGCGGCATTTGCGTGGGGCGTGGCGCTGCAGCTTGCAGCCCGGCTGCGCGAGTCCAGCGACCGCACCTTTGCCATGGCCGCCGCCCCCATTCCGGCGCGTGTGGCGGCCGAGCTGCTACGGCTGGCGCGGCCGAGTGTGGTGCCGGGCGAAGCAGTGATTGCGGTGCCGCCGACCATCACCGAGCTTTCGGTGCGTGTTCACGCCACGCGCGAATCGGTGTCCAAGACCTTCAGTCGCTGGCGCGCCGATGGCAGCATCCGCAGCGACGGTGCCGTGCTGGTGATCGTCGATCCGGTTGCCCTGTCGGACCTGCTGGATTTCTGAGGCCTCAGCTGAGGTCGATTGCCGTCGAAGCCAGCCCTTGCTGCAAACGAACGATATGGAGCAGCACCACCGGGTGATCACTGCCCAGCGCCTTCATTGCTGAAAGTGCGGCCAGCGGGTTGGCCGGCACAAGCGCCAGCGCTGCCGCATAGGCGCCGCGATCAAGCCTTGGCGGTGCCGGCGTCAGCACTGCCAGCGGGTCGGCAACGCCGCGCAAGGCCAATGAACCGACCGGGAGCCAATCCTCCTTGCCGATCCGGCCGGCGGCAAGTGTGGCAGCAGACACGCAAACGCGCGTGCCCAATGCCTTGTTGGCGTGTTCCAGCCGAGCGCCGATGTTCATCACCGGCCCGTGGGCGGTATAATCCAATCGGTCACGGCCGCCGAAATTGCCAACCAGAGCCGTGCCGAAATGCACGCCGATGCGAGTGGCCTCCAGCCGGGCGGCAGCGTGGTCGCGGCGAAATGTTTCGGCGGCGGCATCGATTTCCAGCGCACATGCGCAGGCGCGTGCGGCAGCATCGGGCTGATCAATCGGTGCACCGAAAATGGCATGGATACTGTCGCCGACGATCTTGTCGATGGTGCCGCCGTGATGGATGACGATCTCGCTGATAAGCGCCAGATAGGTATTGAGCAGCGTTTCGCCCGCATTTGGGGACATCCGTTCCAAAAGTGCCGTGAAGCCGCCAAGATCGGTGAACAGTACCGCGATCTCCCGCGGCGCTGCCCCCGCCGTCACCCGTTCCGGGTGCTGCATCAATTGGGCAACGATGTCGGGAGCAAGAAACCGTTCGAAGGTCGATTGGACCAATTGGGATTGTCGGTGACTGGCCCGCAGTGCCTGGGCACTGCCGATCGCGAGGGCCGTGCCAAGTGCAAGGCTGGCTGCGACAAGATTGGCCAGCCAGAAATCGGCGGCAAAGGCGGCAAAGCCGGCCAATCCCAGCAAAGCCAACGCCAGACCGGCAAGGCCGGCGCGCACTGCCGGGTGCAGCCGCGTATGTGCCAGGGCCATGCCCGCCGCTGCGGCCAGCCCGGCGAGCAACAGATCGCGCCAGATCGAGGTGAAGGGCGTATCGCTGGATCCCAGCACGGCGCGCAATTGATAGGCGTGGATGGCAACACCCGGCGTGCCAGCCGCTTCGGCGCCGCCAAAGACCCTGAGCGGTGTCGGGTGCTGATCGACGCCGGGCGCGGTGGACCCGATCAGCACGATTCTGCCAGTGAACACCGATGCGTTGACATCGCCGGCGAGCAGCGACCGCGCCGGAATGCGCGCGAATGGCAAGGCGCCTTCGGCCGTGCGCGGCACGCCGAAGCGGCTGGTGGGCGGGCTGCCGGCGATACCGGCGCGCGCCGCCAATAACGCGGCAAGGCTGGTGCCGGCCGGCATCGCCAGCTGGCGCACCACGCCATCGACGGCATCGGCCTGCAACACCGGCGGCCGCCGCGGCTGCCGGCCGAGCATCCGCGCTTCAAAGGCGCCAACGCGTGGGCCAGAGGCCGCTAGCGCCATCGGCGCCCGCGCTTGTGCCAGCACGGCGGCAAGGCGTTCGTCGGCCGCCGGGCTTGTCGGCTGATCGAGAAGGATATCAAGGCCGATCACGCGCGGCTGGCCCGCATCGACGCGTTCGATGATGGTCGCCAGCGCCTGCCGGTCGATCGGCGACCGCGATGGCAGGGCTGCCAGGCTGGCTTCATCGAATGCGACGATGACGATGTTGGTTGCCAACGGTACAGATGGTGTCAGCCGCGACACGCGCTGGTCACCGATCAGGTTCTCCAGCGCCACCAGCGGCGGCAGTTGCGCCGCAGCAACGCCAATTGCCGCGCTGGCCAGTACGGCGTAAAGATAGGGGCCTCGGGCTGGGAGCAATGATATCATCCGGTCTGCGGTGTTTTGCCAAGCAACACGGAAGGGATTGCCATGCCTTGCCGGCCTTTAAAGGTTACCGTTCTCGCGCTGCTGTCAATGGTCTTCACCTGGGCCTTCACCGGTACGGGGGCGAGGGCCGATGTCCTCGTGCTGCAATCATCTGCAGGCCCGTCCGGCGCCATCATCCGCAGCGGCGCTGCGCTGGATATCCCGGCTGGCAGGCGTGTGATCCTGTTGCATGCTGATGGCCAGACGCAAGTGGTCGTCGGCCCTTTGCGCTATCTCTCCCCTGTTGCAGCCGCGTCCGATGCGTCGCTGCTAGACGCTTATTCCGCAATGTTCCGAACACGCAAAGATCCACTTCGTCTCGGCGGCGTTCGCGCCGGTTCCGTTGCTTCGTGCCGCGGAAAAAGCGCCAATCCGTGGGTCGCAATCGCCGAAACCTGGAACATGGGATGCCATCGCGAAGCGCTTGGCCAGCTCGAGGCGGCATTGGCTATCCAAGCCTGAACAACATCTTTCGTTGCAAATTCTCTCGTATCGACATCATCTGCTGGAGCGGGCTGTCTGCAGATTGCTTCAGTGCCAAGATTTGCGCCCTGATGGCTAATGCTCAGGCTTGCGCCGCCCGCGCACGAAGGCTTCCAAGGCAATTTGGACGTGGTAAGCTTGTGGCGGCTTTAGCCCCGATCAAATCGACCATTCTGCGACGTCATCGCGTTGCCCGATCAGCGCCAGGCCATGCGCAATCGAAGTTAGCTCGCCGCCGACTGCGACACGGTCGGCGCCAAATCGCCTTGAGAAGATTTGATGGACTGCCGGGATAAGTGACGAACCGCCCGTCATGAAAACCCGGTCGACATCAGCGCTGCTAACCCCGGATGTCTCCAGCGCGGCATCGACGGTTGCTTCGATGCGGGCAAGGTCATCGGCGATCCAGGTTTCAAACATTGCGCGCGTCACTTCGGCCTCGATCTCGAGCCCGGCCCCTGAAAACCGAAACGTCGCGCGGGTGCTTTCGGAGAGCTGGCGTTTGATCCGTCCGATGGCGTCGTAAAGCGGATAGCCGAGTTCGTTGTCGATGACGGCGATCAGCCGCGCGATTGCAGCCGGGTCAGCGGCCTGCCGCTGCAGGCGTCGCAACTCCTCCAGGGTCCGACGATTGCGTATCAGCGCGAGTCGTGACCAGTTGTTGAAATCGGCGAAGTAGCTCCCCGGGATGGCGAGGGACTTGTCGAATGACCTGTATTCGCTGCCCTTGCCAAGCTGGGGCAGAACCAACTGGTCGAGCAGCCGGAAATCAAAGTCGTCGCCGGCGATGCCGATGCCGGCGTGTCCCAACGCCGTGAACCGCTGCGATGCCCTCGGCGCCTTCATATGGACGACCGAGAAGTCACTGGTGCCGCCACCGAAATCGGCAACCAGCACTGTCGCCTCGTCGGCTAGGCGTGCTGCATAGGTGAAGGCGGCCGCGAGCGGCTCGTAGACGTAGTGGATTTCGGCGCCAAGGCCCTCGAACATCAGATTGTAGCGTTGCCGGGCGAGCGCCGGATCTGGGCTACTGCCTGCATAAGCCACCGGGCGACCGACGATGATGCGGCCGCTGCGGTCGCTCAGTTCACCGTCCGAATGCCGCATCAGTTCGCCGAGGAATGTCCTGCCAAGGTCTTCGAAGGTGTAGCGCTGCTCAAAGATCGCTGCCCGTTCGAAGTTGCTGCTGGCCGCGACGGACTTGAATGACTGGATAAAGCGGCAGCCCTGTGGCCAGCTCAGATACTCGGCGATCGCCCATGGCCCCCCCTCGACGGCAACGCCGCTGGATGCGGTGTCATCCTCCCAGAAGCACAGGGCGGACCGGAAGACATCGGTCGTTTCTACCGGCCCTGAAAAATCGACCAGGCGCGGGTCCCGCCCGTGCTGGGAGACAGCAACGACAGTGTTCGTGGTGCCGAAATCCAGTCCGACGGTGCGATGTGATAGGCTTGCTTGCATAAGTGTCCCAAAGCGCCAGTCGGGCGGGACAGCGCCTATGCCTGCGGAAGTGGTCGGATGCCAAGCGTGTCGCGCTTCGGCTTCAGCTTAAATTCCGATTGGCGTTGCCTTTGGGCGGTCCCAACTGCAGGAATGCTTGAAGGTGAAAGCCATATGGTTGGCAGTAGCATTGATCGCGCTGCGGCAAGGGTGGGGCATGGGTGGCGAGGGGGGCAGCGATTTCCGCTGACATTGCGTTGGCCCCCGAGCTGGCTCGCTGCTCTCCGCGCTTTTCGCATTGCTCGGATAACGCACACTGACGCGCCATCAGCGTTACGCTGTCTGGCATGAACTCGGATTCCACGGCCGTAACCTACGGAATCCCGTCAGGCGCTTCCCGACATGGGTTGAGCGCTAACACGAACCTATTGCTTTGCTGCCGTGTGAATGCCCACAGCCTTAACGCCGCTCTGAAGATTGCCCTGTAAATTGGTCACCGAAGGCGCAGCGATAGATGAGTTTCATCCAGCGCTGGCGGCGATGTGCCGCTCGTTCATGCTGCAAGTGGCAGCGTTGAGAGGGCCGCCAAGTTGCACGGGTCGTTGCTGCCGGGCTCTTGGTCGAGATGGGCGGTGGTGAATACGACTTAGGCACTGGGCAGGGGCAGTTGCACAAAGCCAGCCAGCGACGGCTAACGGCCAGCAAGTCGAGTCAAGTTAGGCAAGACTCGTGATCGCCTGCCGCATTGGTCGCGCCAACACTGTCTGACGGGATCCCACCACAGGCCATCCGAACCAACTACAATGTGATTGAGGTGCGGACGTTAGCAGCGCTCGCAGCGGCTGCTAACGCGATCGAAGCGGATTAAATGCGACAGCTCCCGCCAGTCGATCGGGTCGAACCAACGCTGGCTTGGGCGGATTGGCATAGCGTCTCCATTAGTCGTTTGGCTCGAGAACAAAAAGGAGCAAAGTGCTCTCCATGGCCGCTAATCACTGAAAATCCGTCATACACCACGCAGCCTTTTCCGAATCTTGATAATCGAAATTATATTGAATAATATCAATATTTTATTCGTCATCCGACAGCGTGAGTAGAGCTTGGAAACGTTACTGGACCCGGACGTTCAGCAGCAAGTTAAGATGGTTGCGGGCCCCGCAACCAACATTCGCCCCGCCACTTTCGGCGGGGCTTTTGTTTGTCCGCCAGCCATCCCGTCCATGGCAGTTCAGGCGCTGGGCGAGGCCCAGTCGATAGGCGTCTGGCCATGGCGCATCAAAAATGCGTTGGTGCGAGAAAAATGCCGACAACCAAAGAAGCCGGCGTAAGCCGACAGCGGCGATGGATGCACCGATCGCAACACAAGGTGTCTGGCGTCATCGACAAAAGCAGCTTTTTGTTGGGCATGCTTGCCCCACAGCAGGAAAACAACCGGCCGGTCCTGTGCTGCGATGTGCCAGATCACGGCGTCGGTGAACTGTTCCCAGCCCCTGCCCTTGTGTGATGCCGCCCGGCCCTGTTCGACGGTCAGTACGGTGTTGAGCAGCAGCACGCCTTGTCGCGCCCAATGCCGGAGGTTGCCATGACGCGCCGGTGCAATGCCCAGATCGCTATGCAATTCCTTGTAGATATTGGCCAGGCTCGGCGGCACCTTGACGCCGTGTCGGACGCTGAACGCCAGTCCATGTGCCTGGCCGGGGCCGTGATACGGGTCCTGCCCCAGGATGACGACGCGCACTTGATCGGGCGGGGTCAGGTCCAGCGCGTGAAACCATTCGCTGCCGGGCGGAAAGATGGTCTTGCCGCCGGCCATTTCGGCGACCAGGAACGCCCGCAGCGCCGCCATGTGCGGGCTCGCCAACACGGCTGCCAGCGCCGCCTTCCAGCCCGGATCGAGCCGCAGTTCGCCGATCATTGCCGGGCCATCACAGCCCGCGCGGCTTGCCGACCCCCATACGGGGCAGCAGATTATCGCGGTCGAGCACAGCGTGTTTGACGATCGCCGCGACATGCAGCGTCAGCATCGCCAGGATCACCCAGCCCAGCAGCTCATGACCTTCCTTGGCCAATCCAGCCAGCGGCTTGCTGACCCCCATCTTGGGTACATCGACCAGGCCCAGAAAGTGCAGCGGTCGATCGTTGCCATCGGCCATGGCCCAGCCGAGCAGCGGCATGACCAGCATTGCCACGTAAAAACCGCCATGTGTGGCCCGCGCCAGCAACCGTTCCGCAACCGTGAAATAATGGGGCAGGGCCGGCGGTGCATGACCCAGCCGCCAGCCCGTCCGAACCACCACCAGCGCCAGCAGCATCAGCCCGAAGCTGCGATGCAGCCCCATTACCAGCGCCCGTTGCCCGCCTTCACGCGGCACGAAATCATGCAGGAACCCGCCAGCCAGATTGCCGATAATCAGCAGCGCCATCAGCCAATGCAGAACAATGGCGACCCGGGAATACCGGCTGCGATGCATTGGCCCGATCATGACTGGCTCCATCCCCTTGAGAATCCCAGACTATGGCGCCTCGCGCTGCTTGTCGATGGCCGTCGTTTTACAATGTGAACCGCACACCCAGCCAGAATGTCTGCGGCAAAGCGCGCTCGATAACGCCGGTGCCGGACAGCGCCGCCTGCACTTCGGCGTCGAACATGTTTTCGGCCCGCGCCTCCAGCGTCAGCCGCTTGCCCACCGGCACCAGCAGCACGGCATCGACCATGGTGGCCGGTGCCAACGTACGCAGGTTTTGATCATCCTCGAATTGCCCGGCAATGTGACGCAGCGTCGCCGACAAGCTGAACAGTTTGCCGGTGTATTCCGCCGTGGCCGACAGCTGATCGCGGGGGGTTTGCGCCGGGTCCAGTCCGCTCAGCGTCGCCGCCGCCCCGCTGGCGCGGATGACCGGATCGACATGGCTCCACGACAGCCGCGCACCGAAATCGCCGACGCGCCAGCTGGCATCGACCTCGACTCCCCAGACCTGCAAGGCATCGAGGTTCTGCCGCGCCCGATAGAAACCGCCCGCCGCAACGAACCCCACCCCCGGAAACACGCCGGGGCCGGTACCAAGCGTCACGTTGGCGATGGCGTCCTCCATGCGGTTCCAGAACAGCGTCGCGCCAATCGTCAGCCCGGTGGCAGGCGTCAGCGTCAAGCCCGCATCGACGCCGCTCAGCCGTTCCGGCTTCAGGAGCGCATTGGCCGCGGTCGCATCAGGCCCGACGCGGAACGGGCGATAAAGCTCATTCAATGTCGGCAGCCGCCAGCCGCGATAGGCAGCGCTGCGCAGCGTCAGCCACGGCGCCGCTGCCCAGGCGATGCCGGCGCGTCCCGTCACTTCGCTGCCAGACCGGTCGGCAAACTGGTCAGCCCGCAGCACGGCGCCCGTCGCCAGCGTGTTTTCCAGCAGCCGGCCCTGCGTGATTTGCCACCAGTCGATGCGGCCACCAAGTGTCAGTGTCACCGCGCCGGTTTCGAGGCTGGCGTCGGCGAACAAGCCGGTGGTGCCGGTCTTGCCGCCTGCCTCGCGGATCCGGGTTGGCGCGCCGGCGACATAGGTGAACAATTCGCGTGTGCGGCCCGTCAGTTGGCGGGTTTCGGCGCCGATCCGCAGCACCACGCCGCCGCCGACCGGCGGCGCCAGTTCCAGCCGCCCGCCAACGCCGGAGGCCGGCGTGCCAAACTGTTGCAAAGTCTGGCTGACGGTGGTGCGCGCGGTGTTGACCGCCGCAAAATCGGACGTGAAGTCCCGTGTCTGCACATAGGCCAGCGCCGACCAGCCCCAATCGCCCCGGCCGACGAGGCGCAATGATGCGTCGGCGCCTTCGGATGTGTTGGTGCTGAAGGCCAGCCCGCGTTCACGACGGTCGGTAAAGGCGCTGACATTCGCCTGCGCCTCCACATCGGGCGCAATTTCGATGACGCCGCGCACAGCGGCCGATGCCTGTTCATAGGGCGCCGCCCGGTCCACCGAGCCGCGATTTCGCGCCACGATAGGCACAAATCCGTCGCCGCGCCCATAGGCCGCCGAAATCGTCGCAAAACCGCCGGGCCGTTCAAGGCCAAGGCTGGCCTGTGCATCCATGGAATCGCGGCTGCCGAGTGAAAGACTGCCCATCGCGGGCGCGATATCGCCCGGCCCGACGCTTTCCAGTTCGATGGTGCCAGCCAGCGCGCCCTGGCCCCAATATCCCGACCCGCCGCCGCGCGTCACCCGGATGCGGCCCAGCCGCCCGGTGGCATAGGCGGGAAACGCCACCCAGCCGCCGAACGGATCGGCCTGTGGCACGCCGTCCATCACCAGCAGGGCGCGCGACGAGGCGTTGCCGCCCAGCCCGCGCAGCGTCACGCCCTGTGATGTGGCATTGGCCGACCGGCTGTCGGAGCGGCGAAACTGCTGCTGCCCGGCGATGTCCGACAGCACCGATTCCAGCCGGTTCGACGCGCTGCCCAAAATCCGGTCCCGGTCGATGACGATCAGGCTGGCGGTGGCATCGCCCGGTCGGTCTGCCAGCCCGCGTCCGGTCACGGTAATCAGCGCGTCGTCCGCCGCTGCTGCGCTTGCCGAGGCAACGAGAGCCGAAATGGCGAACAGACTGGTGATGAGCGGGCGGGTGCAGGACATGCGCCGTCGTTAACACACCGCCCCGGCTTCGCAAGCGCGTCTCAATTCTGTCTTGGCCCAGTCCGTCTTGGCCCAGTCCGTCTTGGCACTGCAATACACTTGGCCTATGCTGCCGCCTTTACAGCAGGAGTTTCTCGACCATGCCCAGCCCCTGGCAGCACAGCCGCAGCACCGGCAGCGCAGATGACATCGATTTCGAAATCAAGGGCCAGGAGCTGCAATTCGTCGAAATCGAACTTGATCCCGGCGAAAGCGCCGTGGCCGAGGCCGGCGCCATGGTGTGGAAGGACGCATCCGTCGACATGACCACGGTGTTCGGCGATGGCAGCAGCGGCGGCGGCGACGACAGTTTCATGGGCAAGATGCTCGGCGCCGGCAAGCGCCTGATTACCGGCGAGAGCCTGTTCACCACCGTGTTCACCCATCAAGGCGGCGGCAAGGCCCGCGTCGCCTTTGCCGCGCCCACGCCCGGCGCCATATTGCCGATCAAGCTCAGCGATGTCGGCGGCACGCTGATTTGCCAGAAGGACGCATTTCTGGCGGCGGCGCGCGGCGTGTCGATTGGCATCCAGTTTCAGCGCAAGGTGATGACCGGGCTGTTCGGCGGCGAGGGCTTCATCATGCAAAAACTCGAAGGTGGCGGCTGGGTCTTTGTCCAGATGGGCGGCACGGTCGTGGAACGCGAACTGGCGCCGGGGCAGGAGCTGCATGTCGATACCGGCTGCCTGGCGGCCTATACGCCATCGGTGGATTTCGATCTGGTGACGGCCGGCGGCGTCAAAAGCGTTATCTTCGGCGGCGAAGGCCTGTTTTTTGCCAAGCTGCGTGGCCCCGGCAAGGTCTGGATCCAGTCGCTGCCGTTCAGCCGGCTGGCCGGGCGGATCGCGGCCGCCGGCATGGGGCGCGGCCAGAATCGCGGCGAAGGTTCCGTTCTGGGCGGCATCGGCGACATCATCGGCGGCAACCGTTAGGGCCGGGGCCAGTTGACGGCGCCCCCGCGCGGGGGGCACAGGCAAGCTGTGGCCAAGCTGTATTTCTACTATGCTTCGATGAACGCCGGCAAATCGACGGTGCTGCTGCAGGCCAGCTTCAATTACCGTGAACGCGGCATGCGCACCCTGTTGTTCACCGCCGCGCTGGATAACCGCGCGCGCGTCGGCACCATCGCGTCGCGCATCGGGCTGACGGCCGATGCCACGCCCTTTGCTGCCGATACCGATATCGCAGCGCTGGTGACTGCTGCGCATGACGCCGCGCCGCTGGCCTGTGTGCTGGTGGACGAGGCGCAGTTCCTCACCCGCGCCCAGGTCTGGCAGCTTGCGCGTGTGGCCGATGACATGGGCATCGCCGTGCTGGCCTATGGCCTCAGAACCGACTTTCTCGGCAACTTGTTCGAGGGCAGCAAATGGCTGCTGGCGCTGGCCGATTCGCTGATCGAGATCAAGGCGATCTGCGCCTGTGGCCGCAAGGCGACGATGAACCTGCGTATCGACGGCGCCGGACGGCCGGTTGCCGCTGGCGCCCAGACGGAAATCGGTGGCAATGAACGCTATGTCGCCCTGTGCCGCCGGCATTTTGCGCAGGCGCTGGGACCGGATTTGCTGGGAGAAGACCAATGACCAATGTGCATGATTTCACTGCAAAGGCCATCGACGGCCGCGATGTGCCGCTGTCCGAATATGACGGCAAGGTGCTGCTGATCGTCAACACCGCCAGCAAATGCGGCTTCACCCCGCAATATGAAGGCCTTGAGGCGTTGCAGCGCCAATATGGCCCGCGCGGGTTTTCGGTGCTGGGTTTTCCGTGCAACCAGTTCGGCGCGCAGGAGCCGGGCGAGGAAAGCGAAATCGCCACCTTCTGCAAGCTGACTTATGATGTCGATTTCCCGCTGTTCGCCAAGGTCGATGTCAATGGCGACACGGCGCACCCGCTGTTCAAGGCGCTGAAAAAGGCCGCGCCGGGTCTGCTTGGTTCAGAAGCCATAAAGTGGAACTTCACCAAGTTCCTTGTCGGCAAGGATGGCCAGGTCGTGGATCGCTACGCCCCGACCACCAAGCCCGAGGCGCTGACCGGCGATATCGAGAAACTTCTGGCCCGAGCCGGCGGCGACACACTTTTGGCCTGAGGAGGGCCACCATGCTGCAAACGCTCCCCAACGACCTTGCCGCCTGGTGGATGCCCTTCACCGACAATCGCTATTTCAAGGCCAACCCGCGCCTGCTCGCCAGTGCCAAGGACATGCATTACGCCACGCCCGATGGCCGGCAGATTCTCGATGGCACCGCCGGCTTGTGGTGCGTCAACGCCGGCCATGGCCGCACCGCCATCGTCGAGGCGATTCGGCAGCAGGCCGGGGTGCTGGATTTTGCGCCGACGTTCCAGGTCGGCCATCCGCTGGCGTTCCGGGTGGCCAGCCGCGTTGCCGATCTGATGCCCGCCGGGCTCGACCGCATCTTCTTCACCAACTCCGGCTCCGAAAGCGTCGATACTGCGCTCAAGATCGCGCTCGCCTATCACCGGGCGCAGGGGCAGGGCCAGCGCACCCGGCTGATCGGGCGCGAACGTGGCTATCATGGCGTCGGATTCGGCGGCATTTCGGTAGGCGGCATCGTCACCAACCGCCGCGCCTTCGGGCCCGGCCTGCCCGGCACCGACCACCTGCCGCACACCCATGATCTGGCCAGAAACGCCTTTTCGCGCGGTCAGCCAGCGCATGGCGCCGAACTGGCCGATCGGCTGGAGGCACTGGTGGCGCTGCACGGCGCCGACACCATCGCGGCCGTGATCGTCGAACCGCTGGCCGGCTCCACCGGCGTGCTGGTGCCGCCGGTCGGTTACCTCGAACGGCTGCGCGAGATCTGTACCCGCCACGGCATCCTGCTCATTTTTGACGAAGTGATTTCCGGCTTTGGCCGGCTGGGCGCCGCCACGGCGGCGGAACGGTTCGGCGTCACCCCCGACCTGATCGCTCTGGCCAAGGGCATCACCAACGCCGCCGTGCCGATGGGGGCCGTCGCCTGCGCCCGCCACGTTCATGATGCCATTGTCGGCGCGCCCGGCGATGCGCCGGGTATCGAGCTGTTCCACGGCTACACCTATTCCGCCCATGTGCTGGCCTGCGCCGCATCGCTGGCCACGCTCGACCTGTACCGCGACGAGGCGTTGTTCGCCCGCGCCCACAGCCTTGAGCCGGCATGGGAAGCCGCCGTCCACAGCCTGGCGGGCCAGCCTCATGTTATCGATATCCGCAATTTCGGCCTTGTCGCCGGCATCGAGCTGGCCCCGCGCGACGGCGCGCCGGGCGCACGCGGCCAGGACATGTTCCGCATGTTGTTCGATTCCGGCGTGCTGGTGCGTGCCACTGCCGATATCATCGCCCTGTCGCCGCCGCTGATCATCAGCGAAGCGCAGATCCACGAGATCATCGCCGCGATTGCTGCGGCACTTCAGGAGCTTGGCTGATGCTGTCACTGATCGTCGCCGCTGCCATCGCCGCCACGCCTGTCACGCTTGAGGGCAGGATTGCCGCCGCCCGCCCCGGTGACACCATCACGCTGGCGCCCGGCGATTATGGCCTTGTCACCATCCGCCAGCGCCAGTTCCGCCCGGCGCTGACCATCGCGGCCGGTCAGGCGCGGCTGCAACTGCATCTGTTCGAGGTCGCCGGCATCAAGCTCACCGATGGCCAGCTGACGGGCAGCCAGACCAAAGGCCCGCCGGGCTATGCGCTGCTCGTTCGCCAATCGGCGGACGTCGAGGTGCTGCGGGGCCATTACACAGACGCGCGGCAGGCCATCATCATCGACCGCTCCTCCGATGTCACGGTGCGCGGCGCCCAGATCACCCGCATGACGATCGATGGCATCAACATCGGCAATTCGCAGCGCGTGATCGTCGACGGCATTTCCTGCCGCGATTTCACACCCCTGCCCACCGCCCACCCCGATTGCGTGCAACTCTGGAGCCGGCCCGGCCTGCCGACCACCACCGATGTCACCGTGCGCAAATCCATCGCGGTGGGCGACATGCAGGGCATCACCGCCTTCAATCACCTCAAGCGCGGCGATCTGGGCTTTGACCGCGTGCGGTTTCTCGACAATCAGGTCGAGGGCGCCTATCCGCAAGGTATTGCGCTCTATGATGGCCGCGACAGCGAAGTGACGGGCAATGTGACGCGCACCCGGCCGGGGGCGAAGTATCGCACGTCGATCAATGTCGTCCGCTGCGAGCGATGCACTGTCACCCGCAATGACGTCGGGCCGAAACCCTGACCGTCCGGCGACCGGAGAATAGCGATGAGCGATACCCCCGATACCCCGCGCGACACCCCGCTCGCTGACAATGGTCGCCGCATGCAGCACCAGGCGCGCACCATCGGCAATCGCAAGCTGAAGCCGTCAACGATGATGATGGGCCATGGCTATGATCCGCGCCTGTCCGAAGGCGCGCTCAAGCCGCCGATCTTCCTGACCTCGACCTTTGTTTTCGAAAGCGCCGCCGACGGCAAGCGCTTCTTCGAAGGCGTCACCGGCGTGCGTCCCGGCGGGGCCGAGGGCCTTGTCTATGGGCGGTTCAACGGCCCCGACCAGGAAATTCTCGAAGACCGGCTGGCGCTGTGGGAAGACGCCGAGGAAGCGCTGGCGTTCTCCAGCGGCATGTCGGCCATCGCCACAACGTTCCTCGCGCTGGTCAAGCCCGGCGATGTCATCGTGCATTCGGCGCCGCTCTATGCCGCCACCGAAACGCTGATCGCGCGCATTCTGGGCAAGCTTGGCGTCACCTGGCTGGATTTCCCCGCCGGCGCCACCCAGCCCGAAATCGAGGCCGTGATCACCGCCGCCAGGGCCAAGGGCCGCATCGCTGCCATCTATCTCGAAAGCCCCGCCAATCCCACCAACGCGCTGGTCGATGTCGAGGCCGTTCACGCCGCCCGCGCCGCCGTGATGGGGACAGGCGAACTGCCGCCCATTGTCATCGACAATACCTTCCTGGGGCCGCTGTGGGCGCAGCCGCTGGTGCAGGGCGCCGATGTCACCATCTATTCGCTGACCAAATATGTCGGCGGCCATTCCGATCTGGTTGCCGGTGCCTGCATCGGTGCCAAGCATGTGCTGACCCCCATCCGCATGATGCGCAACACCATCGGCACGATCACCGATCCGCACACCGCCTGGATGTTGCTGCGCAGCTTGGAAACGCTGGAACTGCGTATGAGCCGCGCCGGCGAAAATGCCGCCAAGGTCTGCGCCTTCTTGCGTGATCACCCCAAGGTCGAACGCGTCGGCTATCTGGGCTTTCTCGAACCCGGCAGCCGCCAGGCCGATATTTATGCCCGGCATTGCAGCGGCGCCGGATCGACCTTCTCGGTGATCGTCAAGGGCGGCGAGGCCGAGGCATTTCGCCTGCTCGATAATCTCAAACTGGTCAAACTGGCCGTCAGCCTCGGCGGCACCGAAAGCCTGGCCTCCCACCCCGCCGCCATGACACATCTGTCTGTGGCGCCGGCACGCAAGGCCGAATTGGGCATCACCGACAATCTGGTGCGCGTGTCCATAGGCGTCGAAGATGCCGACGATCTCATTGCCGATTTCGAACAGGCGCTGGATGCTGTCTGATGCCGGCCCCGGCGGTACCGAATCTTACGGTCACGTAATGTTTTTTGCCGTCCGGCCCTTGCAGCGCGGGGGGGCGGTCCCCTACATGGGGTTCGCTGGCTCCCCCGACCGGCACGACCGGTAGAGGCATGGCTGAAGACGCAAAACTCATCGACCTGAATGACAAGGTCTATCGCTGGCTGGACGTGATCGTCTGGCCGGAGAGGGGCTTTTTCTGGCTGGCGATCATCTATGGGCTTGGCATCAGCCTGCTCAGCCTGGCGACGCCGATTTCGGTGCAGTTGCTCATCAATTCCATCGCCAGCACGGCGCTGCCGGTGCCGCTCTTCACGTTGTCGGCGATCCTGTTCGGGCTGCTGCTGCTGTCCGGCCTGATGGCGGCGCTGCGCTATCACCTGATGGAATTGTATCGCCGCCGCTTCATGGCGCGGCTTGTCGCCGATGTGACGATGCGCGCGATCAATGCCGATGATCCGTTCTTTCAGGACGATCGCCGCATAGACCTGTTCAATCGCTTCTTCGAACTCATCAACATGCAAAAGGCGGTGCCGTCGCTGCTCATCGGCGGGTTCACCATCATCCTGTCGATGCTCGTCGGTTTTATCGTCACCAGTTTTTACCACCCGTTCTTCCTGGCCTTCAACCTGGTGCTGATCTTTCTGCTCTGGGCAGTCTGGGCGCTCTGGGCCAAGGGCGCGATGCGCACCTCGATTGCCGTCAGCCATGAAAAATACAACGCCGCGCACTTCCTGGAAACCGTCGGCGCCTCCAACGGCTTCTACAAATCCGAACGTCATGTCGATTATGCGCTGGACCGCGCCGAAAAGGTTTCGGCCAATTATGTCGCGGCGCACGCCAAGCATTTCACCTACCAGTTCCCGCAGATCATCGCGATCTATGTGCTGTATGCGCTGGCCAGCGCCGGCCTGCTGGCATTGGGCGGCTGGCTGGTCATCCAGGAACAATTGTCGATCGGGCAATTGGTGGCGGCCGAGCTGATCCTGTCGGGCGTGTTTGCCGGCATGTCCGGCCTCTATTCCTATCTCGATGACTGGTACGACATTGTCGCCTCGGTCGAGGAACTGTCGCTGCTGTACGGCATCAAGCAGGAACCGCCGGTGCCGGCCGGCGCCACCCGCCCGCAGGGCGGTGCGCTGACCATGGCCAATGTGCGCTTTGGCCACAACGGCGAGGGCGCGCATATCAATCTCGACATCCCCGAAGGCGCACGGCTGATGGCCCAGGGCTCGCCGGGCATGGAGCGCCGCTTTGCAGCCCTGCTCAAGCGGCTGGAGCGGCCCGAAACCGGGCTGGTGACCTTGGGCGGTGTCGATCTGGCGCAGATGGACCCGCTGGCGCTGCGCTCGGCGATCACCGTGCTCGACCGTGCCGCCATCGTCGAAAGCACGGTGTCGGATTATCTGCGGCTGGCCAACCCCGACCGCAATGCGGCTGAACAACTGGCGGCGCTGCGCCTTGTCGGGCTTGAGGACCGGGTGGCGCTGCTGCCCGGCGGCATACACACCCGATTGTCCTCGACCGGCGCGCCGTTCACCGTTGCCAAGATGATGCAGTTGAAACTCGCAGCCGCCGTGCTGGCCGCGCCGCGTATCCTCGTCATGTCGCCGCTGTTCGATACGGTGCCGCTGGCACGATTGAAGGCGGTGTTCGACCATTTCCGCGATACGCCTACGACGATCCTGTATTTCAGCAACCGCCCCGAAACCATGGCGCTCGACGGCTATCTGTGGCTGGGCACGGCAGCGCAGGAAATCACCGGCGACCGCGCCCGGTTCGACACCCTGCGCACCGCCGCCGGCCGGGAGATCGCCCATGGTTAAGGGCGGCAACATCAACCTGACCGGACGTTTCCCGACGCTGGCCAGCATCCAGCCGCCGCGCGTCATGCGCACCTTTGCCTGGATTGTCGTGCTGACCATCGTCAGCGTGCTGTTGTTCATCATTGTGGTGCCTTGGGTGCAGACCGCGCCGGGCACCGGCACCGTCATCGCCTTTGATCCGCGCGACCGGCAGCAGAATATCAGCGCACTGGTCCCCGGCCGGCTGAGCCGCTGGTATGTCACCGACGGCGCCATCGTGAAGGCCGGCGATCCGATTGCCCGCGTTGTCGATATCGACCCCGATTTCCTTGACCGGCTGCGCGCCGAGCGGGGGCAGAAAATTGCCGAGATGAACGCCACGCAGCAGGCGATGGCCACCGCGCAGCGCGATGTCGCCCGCATGGGCACGCTGTATCGCGAAGGACTGGCAGCACGGCGCGACTATGAACTGGCGCAGATAAAAGTGTCCGAATTCGCAGCGAAAATCGCATCCTCCGCTGCCGAGATCAACAAGATCGACGTCAACCTGCGCCGCCAGTCGGAACAGCTGATCCGGGCGCCGCGCGATGGCCGCATAATGCGCGTCACCTCGATCGACACCGCTACCATCATCAAGCAAGGCGATGTGCTGGCGACATTCGTGCCCGAACAGTCCCGCCGTATCGTCGAGCTTTATGTCGATGGCCGCGACATTCCGCTGATCCATGTCGGCAGGCGCGCGCGGCTGCATTTCGAGGGCTGGCCGGCGATCCAGTTTTCGGGCTGGCCATCCGTTGCCAAGGGCCTGTTCGACGGGCGCGTTGCCGCCATCGACCTCAATGCTTCGCCAAACGGCCTGTTCCGCGTGCTGATCGAGCCGGCGCCCGACCGCGATCCGTGGCCGACCGAACCTTCGGTGCGGCTGGGCGCCAAGGTGCGTGGCTGGGTGCTGATGAACACCGTGCCGGTGTGGTTCGAGCTGTGGCGCCTGCTCAACGATTTTCCGCTGCAATTCACCCGCCCCGGCGCCAGCCCGCCGACCAACGGCGAAGTCAAGGCGGGCACTGGCGATACCGGCAATGATGCGAAGTAATTTGCCCGGCACGTGCGCCGTATTGCTGGCCGCGCTGCTGGTGCCGACGACCGTGCAGGCACAGGACACGGCCCGGCAAACGCCGAGCAGTGCCCGCGCCCTCGAAAGCCGCGCCCGTAGCGATGCCGTGCCGGAGCCCGGCGCCGCCGGACCCGCACTGACGCTGGCCGAAGTGCTGGCATCGGCGCGGTTCCACGCCCCGCAAGTGCTTGAGGCGCTTGCCCGGGTGCGCGGTGCGCAGGGCCGGATATTGACCACGCAAGGCGCGTTCGACACTATTTTTTCGGCCGATGCCGACACGCGCCCAACCGGTTTCTACACCGGCAGCGACGCGTCCTTGCGGCTGACCCAGCCGCTGGCCGGCAATGGCGGCAGCATTTACGGCGGCTATGACATCGCCAGCGGCACATTCCCGTCATACGAGGGACGCAGCAACACCACCGGCTATGGCCGGCTGACCGCCGGCACGGTGTTCTCGCTGATGCGCGACCGGCTCATCGATGAACGCCGCACAAACCGCCAACTGGCCGAGGCCGATCTGGTGCTGGCGCAGACCGACCAGCTGCTGGTGGCCATCGGCGTCCAGACCCGCGCCATCCAGGCCTATAACAGCTGGGCCATCGCCGGGCAGCGGCTGGGCGTGTTCCAGGGCCTGCTGCAACTGGCGCTCGACCGCCAGGCCGGACTCAAGCGGCAAGTGACCGAGGGCCTGCGCCCGGCCATATTGCTGACGGAAAACGAACAGAACATCCTGCGCCGCCAGACTCTGGTGGTGCAGGCGGAGCAGCAACTGCAGGTTTCGGCCACCGCGCTGTCGCTGTTCCTTCGCGGCAGCGATGGCCAGCCGGTAGTCCCTGGCGCGGAACGGTTGCCGCGCACGCTGGCACGGCCAATGCCGCTTGCGGCGAATCCCGAAACGCTGGTCGCGCGGCGCCCTGACCTCAAGGTCATCGACATTCGCGTCAACCAGGCCAGGCAGCGCCTGGCGCTCGACCGCAATCTTTTGTTGCCCAAGTTCGATATCAAGGCCGAAGTGAATCAGTTTCTTGGCGATGCCGGCGCCGGCGGCCGCGCCTTTACCGGCACCGAATCCAAGGTCGGCATCAGTTTCTCGCTGCCGCTGCAACAGCGTGTCGCGCGCGGCCGCATCGCCCAGACCAATGCCGATATCGATGCGTTCGCCCAGCGCCGCCGCCTGCTCGAAGACCAGATCACCGCCGACATTCAGGCGCTGTCGATCACGGCGGCACAGGCGCAGCGGCTGCTCGGCATCGCGATTGATGAACAGGACCGCGCCCAGACCATGGCTGGCGCCGAACGCCGGCGTTTCGGCGCCGGTGCGTCGGACTTCTTCCTCGTCAACCTGCGCGAGGAAGCCGCCGCCGACGCCCAGGTCCGCCGCCTCGATGCCGCCTTTCGCCAGATTGTCGCCCATGCCGATCTCGCCGCCGCCACCGCCGATCTCGATGCGCTGGGGTTGTAACCAGCCTATTTTCAGGACCAACCGCCATGTTCGTCAAATGTCTGTCCGCCGTGTCCATCGGGGTATTGCTTGCGACCTCTGCCGCCGCGCATGATTATCGCGCCGGCAACATCGCCATCGACCACCCGGTCATCCGCGTCGCCAGCCCGGTATCAAAGACCGGCGCCGGCTATCTCACGCTTGTCAACAAGGGCGCGGCTGCCGACCGACTGCTCGCGGTCATCACCACAGCGTCTGCCCGCGCCGACCTCCATGGCACCATCGCCGCTGGCAACGTCATGCAGATGCGCGCGCAAGCGGGCGGCGTGCCTGTGCCGGCCGGCGCCACGGTGCGCTTTGCGCCGGGCGGCCTGCACATCATGTTCATCGGGCTGAGGCAGGCCATGCCGTCCGGCAGCACCGTCGCCGCCACGCTGCGCTTTGAAAAGGCGGGCGATGTCGCCGTGTCATTCAAGGCCGAAAGCGCCGCCGACGCACATCAACACTAACCGCAAGCATTCGAACGGCGTACAATCCTGCGCCTTCAGGGGCGCAGGAACAGCGTGACGTTGGCGACATGAATGTCCCGGTCGCCGCTGGGCCGCCACAGCTTGATGTGCATGTAACCGGCCTCGATCCTGAGATCGCGGCTGACCGGCAGATTGACTCCGGCAAAGACGCGCCACTGGTCGCGCCCGGTGCGCTGCCCCCAATCCGTGCGGTTCAGCATGGCAAAGCCCTCGGTGAACAGCACCGGGGCGATCTTGCGGCCATCGCCGATGGTCGCGCGCAATTGGCCGCGCAGCCGCCAGCCCAGATCATCGGACCCTTCGAGCAACCGCTCCTCCAACCGCAGCCGCCAAGCCAGCCGGATGTCGCCGGGCAGGCGCGCCAACGGCCCGTCCGCCTGTTGCCACAGCCGATGCTCGCTGCTGGCAGCGCCGCGCGCCGGCTCGATATAGAAATACTGGTAGCCGGCCTGCAACCCCAGCGCCGGCGCCACCGGGCCGCCATAGCCGATACGAAAGCCGGTCTGGCCGGGGCGTGACAGATTGTCGGTCAGCCGCTGCTGCACCTCAAGCAACATGAATTGCCTGCCGGCAGGGATGCGCGCCTGCAACGTCATCCACATCTGGCCCTCATCGGGGCGCGCCTGCCCGGCGGCTGGGGCTGCAACGAGCGACAGGAACAGCGCGGCCGGGCATATGCGAAACATCCGCCGGGCATAGCGGTCGGCACTGCCCGGCGGCAAGGGGCAGTTCAGGCCTTCAGCGCCGCCATATCCAATGGCAGGCTGCGCAGCCGCACACCCGTTGCCGCAAAGAGGGCATTGGCCAACGCCGGCGCCACCGCCGGATATGCGGGTTCGCCCAGGCCTGTGACCGGAAAATCGGTCAACACGAACTGCACCTCGACAGGCGGCACTTCACTTATCCGCAGCAGCGGCACATCGCCGAAATTGCGCTGTTCGATGGCGCCATCGGCAAAGGTGATGGCCTGGCCCGACCCCGACGCCATTGCCGCGCCCAGCGCATCGAGCACGCTGCCCTGCACCTGCGCCAGCGCCGCCGACGGGTTGACGATCTGCCGCCCGACATCGCCGGCGACCCAGACTTTCTTCACCGTGACCGCGCCGCCGCTGTCCACTGCTGCTTCGATGACAGTGGCGAAATAGCCCAGATGGCTGAAGTGAAAGGCAATCCCCAGCCCGGTGCGGGCCGGCAGCTTGCGGCCCCAGCCGGCCATGTCAGCCGCCTTGTCGAGCACGCCGCGCATGCGCCCCGCATGATAGGCGCCGCGCTTTGTCGGGTCGCCGATGACGCGTGACGCGCCCAGAAAGCCGCGCCGGAACATCAGCGGGTCTTGGCCTGCGGCATGGGCAAGCTCGTCGATGAAGCCTTGCGTGACGAAACCAAAGGCGTTGTTTTCCGGCGCGCGCAGATAGCCGGTGTGATGTTCCAGCGGCAGGATGGTGGCGCCGATGGCCAGGTCGTCGATAAAACCGCAGGGAAAATCCGTCGGCCCGATTGCGGCGGCACGGGCAAACTCCTCAGCCTTGCCATAGCTGATGAAATGATTGTCCCAAGCGATGACCTTGCCGGCGCTGTCCAGCCCGGCGGCCAGGACATGCCAGCCGCCGGGGCGCAGCCAGTCGAACGCGATATCGTCCTCGCGGCTCCAGGTCAGCTTGATGGGCACGCCGGCCTGCCGCGCGATGACGGCGGCCTCGACCATGTAATCGTTCATCAATCGCCGGCCAAAACCGCCGCCGCACCGCAGCATGTGGATGGTGACATTGGCTTCCGGCACGCCCAGCACCTTGGCGACCGCCTTGCGGCCGGGTTCCGGATTTTGCGTCGATGCCCAGATTTCCACGGTGTCGCCGCTCACCCGCGCCGTGCAGTTGATCGGTTCAAGCGGCACATGCGGCAGGAACGGATAGGCATATTCGGCGCGCACCGTCTTGGCGGCGCGCGCCATCGCTGCCTTGGCATCGCCGTTTGCCACCACCGATTTTTGCGGCCCGCCGCTGCTGGCCTTGGCCGCCATGTCGGCCCAGGCCGCGCTGGACTGGAATGCGCCGGCGCCGCGTGTCCATTCGCAATCAATGCCGCTGCGCGCCTGCATCGCCGCCCATGTATTGTCTGCGACAATGGCCACGCCGCCGGCCATCTCGTCGTTCGGCGCCAGAATGAACGCATCGCGCACCCCCGGCCGCGCGCGCAACGCCGCCAGATCGGCCCGCGCGACCGCCGCGCCTGTCGTGCCGCTCTTGTGATAGACCGCGTGTTTCATGCCGGGCACCACGGCATCGATGCCGAAAAGCGGCTTGCCTGTGACAATGGCGCGGTTGTCCACCCCCGGCGTGGCCTTGCCGATGATGCGGAATTTGGCCGGGTCCTTCAAAACCAGCCTGGCCGCATCGGGCGCCGGCAACAGCGCCGCTGCTGCGGCCAGTTCGCCATAACGCGCGCTGCGCCCGCTTGCGGCATGGCGCACTATGGCGTTGCCGGTCGTCAATTCGCCCTCCGGCACGCCCCATTTCTGGGCCGCAGCCGTTACCAGCAGCGCCCGCGCGGCGGCACCGACGCGGCGCAGCGGTTCATATTGCAGCGTTGTCGCCATCGAGCCACCGGCCACCTGCCGACCATAGATTTTCGCATTGGCTAACGTCGGCGCCGTCGTCACCTGCGCCCAATCGACATCCAGTTCCTCGGCAATGAGCATGGGCATCGACGTGCGCACGCCCTGGCCCACTTCGGGGTTGCTGGCCATGATAGTGATGTGGTTGTCAGCAGCAATGCTCACCCAGGCGTTGAGAAGGGCCGTATCGCCGGGCGCTGCCTGCGCCCGGCCCAGGCCGAGCCACAAGCCGCCGCCTGCCAATGCCGATACGGTGAAAAAACCTCTGCGATCCATCTGCATGGCCTAGGCCTCCTGTCCGGCAGCCTGGTGAATCGCAGCCCTGATGCGATGGTAAGTGGCGCAGCGGCACAGATTGCCGCTCATCGCCGCATCGATATCGTCATCGCTCGGCTTTGGCGTCGCCCCCAGCAGCGCGGCGGCCGACATCAACTGCCCGGCCTGGCAATAGCCGCATTGCGGCACATCCAGCGCGGCCCATGCGTCCTGCAGCCTCGCGCCCAGCGGCGTGTCGCCCAACCCTTCGATTGTGGTCACCTTCGCGGTGCCCACCGCCGACACCGGCGTCTGGCAGGCGCGCACCGGCTCCCCGTCCAGATGCACGGTGCAGGCGCCGCAAAACGCCGCGCCGCAACCGAACTTGGTGCCGGTCAGGCCCAGCACATCGCGCAGCGCCCACAGCAGCGGCATGTCGCCCGGCGCCGTCAACTGCATCATCTTGCCGTTCACGCTCAGCTGCATCTCATCGCCTCCGCATCCATGGCTGCCAAGATACCCCGTTTCCATGCGCGTTCAAGCAGCGATGGACCGGCGAACCGCCAGCCGCTATGCCGCGCCCATGCACAATATTTTCACTCGAAGGCATCTGCTCGGCGGCGCCGCACTTGCTGGCCTTGCCGCAATGTCGGGCTGCACCAGCCTGGGCGCCCTTAACGGCCTCAATACCTTGTCACCCGGCGACCGCGGCGTCCACCGCGCCGCCAATGGCGTGCCGCTGGGCGCCGATCCGCGCCAGCGCCTCGATGTCTGGGCGCCGACCGCCATCGCCGCGCCGCTGCCGGTCGTGGTGTTCTTTTACGGCGGCAGCTGGAACAGCGGGGCGCGCGCTGATTACGCCTTTGCGGCGCGCGCATTGGCGGCACGCGGATTTGTCGTTGTCGTTCCCGATTATCGCCTCGTGCCGCAAGTGCGTTTCCCGGCCTTTGTCGAAGACGGCGCGCTGGCCGTCGCCTGGACTGCGGCCAACATCGCCAGCCATGGCGGCGATCCGGCCCGCATCGCCGTGATGGGCCACAGCGCCGGCGCCCATATCGCCATGCTGCTGGCGCTCGATCGGCGCTATGGCGCATCGGGCGCCATCAAGGCGGTTGTCGGTCTCGCCGGCCCCTATGATTTCCGTCCGTTCACCGCCGGCGGTGCCGCCGATCTGGCGCTGGGCCAGGCGCCCAATGCCGATGACACCCAGCCGATCAGTTTCGCCCGCCCCGATGCGCCGCCGGTGCTGCTGCTCAGCGGCGACGAGGATACGACGGTAATGCCGGCCAACAGCACGCGGCTGGCCGCTGCCTTGACCACTGCCGGGTCCACCGCGCAAACGCGGCTTTACCCCGGTATCGGCCATGCCGGCATCATCATGGCCATGTCCAAGCCGTTTCGCGGCAAGGCGCCCGTCATGGACGATGTGTCGGCGTTCCTGGCCAAAACACTCGGCTGAGACGGGCGTATGAGAGGGGCACGTCATCCCGGCTGTGCGCCGGGATGACGAAAAGTGCCTCAGGCCGCGAGCGCCACCGTGCGCCGGCGGCGGACAGCGCCGATCAGGCCAAAGCCCAGGATCAGCTGCGCCCAGATTGCCGGTTCCGGCACATTGCCGGGCAGGCTCGATGCTTCGAAATCCAGCAGATCGCTGGCATCAAAGCCTTGTGCGAACACCGACTGCGCGTCGGCGAAATCGCTCTCGAAGCTGCGTGCGAAGCCGCCATCGGCAAAACCATCCAGTTCGCCGGCGGCGATACCGATATCACCCGCCTTGACGCGCCGGTCGATCAGGATGTTGCCATACACGGTGTTGTTGGCGCCGCCGACGACATTCAAGCTGGTGCGCCACGTCGCCGTCGGCATGGCGATCAGCGTGTTGTTGATGATGACGCTGTCAAAGCAGCCATAGCAGGCGATACCCTGCGGAAAAATGCCTTCGATGTAATTGCCTTCGAACCGCAGGTTCTTGCCGCTGGCTGCCTTGGGGTCGAACGACGTGAAACCCTGCATGGCGCCGACCGCGCGGTTGCCGATCAGGCTGATGTTCTCCTGCATCGGCTTGTCGGCCGAGGCCCAGAGCTGGATGCAGTCGGGGTGTGCGCCAAGCCCCGGCGTGAAATTGCTGCAGCTGTTGCTCGTCGCCCGCACGCTGCGGCTGTCGACGATGTTGAAACCGTCGCTGGCCGACTTGGTGACATTGTTGCCCGACAAGATGCCGTTGTTGACGCCAAAGAAGCTGACACCGACCTTCAGGCCCTGAAAGGTGTTGGACTGCACCGTCATGTTGGAAATATTGGTGGCGATAACGCCTTGGCCCGATTGCATGCCCAGGAACGTCGCGCCGCGCACCGTGATGTTGGCGCCGGTGTTGATGCCCAGGGCATTGTTGGACGACAGCGGCGTCGTCAGCGAACCCCAGGTGCCGCCCAGGAAGGTGACATTGCTGACATTGCGCACCGAAAGGCCATTGGCGAATGTGGCGCCGCGCGCATCTATGGTGACAGCGCTCGTGAACGTGCGATTGGCGATCTGGGTGCGGTCGAAAGCACCCTTCAAAACCAGCACATCACCGTTTTGGGCAAGCGCGAATTTCGCGGCGAGCTCGCCCGGAAGAACCGTTATGGTTGCTGCGCTTACTGGCAGTGAGCCAATGCCGGCGATCGCCAGCAGGCATGATTTTGCAACGCTGATTTTCACAATGTAATCCCGTCCCGCGAGCGGCTCCCCAGTGGCCGTCCCGCCCCCTGCATGGCGGGAATTGGTTAACAGCCAGCTTCCGAGTCACAAAGTTCCAAACCAAATCGGTGATTGGAGTGTATTGCGCGGTCAAGCGTGTCTTTTGCGCAACAGGCATTATTCGTGTCGAAACGCGCCGTTCATCTGCCCGCTGCACGGTCATGCAGCGGGCAGAACAGATCAACAGGCGCGCGTCATCATGCTGTGCCGTCCCCGGCGAACAAGGCCTACCACCATGAAACCAATGATGAATTGCGCCCAGATCGCCGGTTCTGGCACTGCCGAGGCGCCAAATCCGCGATTGTCCAGCCGGCTGCCGACGCCGGCGATGCTTGGCACCAAATCGGTGAAACGCTGCGATATTGCCAGCAATCCCGGGCCCTTGCGCCAATCGAGAATCTGGTTGCCTGAAATGGTGTTGCCGGCGCCGCCGATGATGTTCATGCTGGTGCGCCAGCGTGCGCCCGGCTCCGCAATCAGCACATTGTCGAGGAATCGGCTGTCGAAACAGCCATAACAGGCAATGCCCTGCGGAAAATGGCTTTCGACATAATTGCCCGCAAACGTCAGCCGCTCACCGCTGCCGCCTTTGGGGTCGAACGAGGCAAAGCCTTGCATGGCGCCGACGGCGCGGTTGTTGAGCAGATACAGGTCCGACTGCATCGGCTTGCCGCTCAGGCTCCACATCTGGATGCAATCGGGATGCGCCGTGGGCGTCAGGTTGAAGCCCGAACAACTGTTGTAGCTGGCGATGACCTTGTGGCTATCGGTGATGTTGATGCCATCGCTCGACATGTTCACGAAATTGTTGCGCGTCAGCAGCCCGCTGGTGACGCCGGTAAAGGCCAGCGCCGTGCGGTGCCCCTCGAACTGGCTGTCGCGCACCGTCACCTGCTGCGAATTGCGGATCAGCAGCCCGGTGCCGCGCCCGTCGGCATCACCGACAATGGTGCCATGGCGGAAACTGATGTTGCTGCTGCCGGTCACGTCGATGGTCTGGTTGCTGCGCAGCACGCTGGTGCGCGAACCATAGGTGCCGCCCTGAAAGGTGACATTATGAACTTGGCGCAGGATGACGCCGCCGGCAAAATGGGCGGCGCGCGCATCGATGGTGACGCCGCCAAAATCGCGGCCGGTGATGAGCAGTTCGGAAAAAACGCCCGACAGCACCAGCGTATCGCCTGGCCGGGCGGCCTTGAGCGCAGCGTTCAGCGAAGACTGGGTGACGGTTTGTGGCGAAGCGACCATGGCGGCATCGGCCGGCCGGGCCAGGCCGGCGAGCACCACGGCGAACAGATAGGGCAGGGCATGATGGATATGGCTTTGACGAGCAGGCATGACAAAATCTCCCGAGGCGGTTTGCGGGCGACCCTTTGTGAAATTCCCCGCCGCGCTCCCTGAAGCCGTCGTTGCGGCTGCGCGGTCCTGTTTGGTAACGGCGCACCCTGGCCGTGGTTAAGACCGCTTCAGTAAAGATCGCTTCACCGTGGCGGCGCGCACTTGCCCGCCCCCTCTTGCCGCACCCCAGCCGCCATGCTTGGGTGCCGGCCATGACCATCCAGCATCTGTTCGCCACGCCCTTCTACACCGGCGCCCTTGATGATCCCGCCTTGCTGGCCGATCTGGCGCACAGTTGCCGCAGCCTGGCGGCGGACGATGCCGCCGGCCGCCGCTGGAGCCGCGACAACCATTATCCCGGCTATACCTCTTATGCGGCGCTGGACGATCTGCCGTCGCGCGACCCGGCCTTTGCCGCGCTGGTGCGGCGGCTGGCTCCGCATGTACTGGCCTTTGCCGCCGCCGCGCATCTGGATATCGCGGGGCGCAAGCCCAAGCTGGATAGCCTGTGGGTCAACATCTTGCGGCCCGGCGGCAGCCATAGCGGCCACATCCACCCGCACAGCATCATTTCCGGCACCGTCTATATCGAGGTGCCGGACGGGGCAGGGGCGCTCAAGCTGGAGGACCCGCGCCTGCCCATGCTGATGGCCGCCCCCGCCCGCACGCCCGATGCGCCCGAAACCGCCCGGCCCTTCGTCTATATGGCACCTGCCGCCGGCCACATCTTCCTGTGGGAAAGCTGGCTCCGCCACGAAGTCGTGCCGGGACGGGCAAAGGGTGAACGCATTTCGATCAGCTTCAACTATCGGTGAAAAGACATGTGCGCTGCAATCGCACCAACGGTTGCGGCCCCCAAGACCCGTCACCCTCGCGCAGGCGAGGGTCCATCACCCGCCCACCGCCACAAACGCGCCTCCGTGCGTCTGCCTGCGGCTGGACAGGACGTCGCAATAGTCGAGCGAATAGGGACGCCAGCTTGTCGCCGTAGCAAAGACATTCGCGTGATACGCAGCCCTACCAGAACCCGCCGTTCGCGCATCCGGCGCGCAACCAAGTGCGAACGACCGACTTTGGGACTTA
>NZ_JANPCD010000198.1:0-4151 GCF_031430775.1 Sandarakinorhabdus sp.
GTGAGCATGCCCACCAGCGCGCCCAGCAGCAGCGGCGCCAGCGGCGATATGAACAGGCCGGATTTGTAGAAACGCGTGCGCCCCGGCAGCGCCGCCACCCAGGGCATGTGCCGGCGCACCCGCATCGGAGCGGCGCTGCCCGATCGTGCCGCCGCCATCGTGCGCAGGGCATCTCGCAGCATCAGCGAGCCTATCACGCCCAGGAAAAGCACATAGATGATGCCGATGGCGACATCGACCTGGCCGATCTTTTGCAACGCTCGAAACAGGATCTGGCCAATGCCGGCCCCGACAATGCCGCCGGCCACCAGCACCCCGCCCATCTTGATGTCGATCTGCTCGCGCCGCCAATAGGCCAGGGCGCCGGACACGCTGGAACCGGTGATCTGGGTGGCGGCAGACGCCACGGCCACCGCCGGCGGGATGCCATAGAATATCAGCAGCGGCGTGGTCAGAAAACCGCCGCCCACGCCGAACATGCCCGACAGAAACCCGACCATGCCCCCGAGAAGGATGATGACGAAGGCGTTGACCGACATTTCGGCGATGGGGAGGTAGATATCCATGACCAGCGCCGACCATAATTGCGCCGCCGGTGTTTGTCGCGGGCCTTTGCTTGTGCGTGGCTTTGTGAAAGGTTGCGCAGATGGAAACTGCGCCGACCTATCTCGTGGTGATCGACGACAGCGAGGAAAGCCGCGTCGCGATGCGCTTTGCCGTGCTGCGTGCCGCGCATGTCGGCGCACGCGTCACGCTGGCCCATGTCCTGGCGCCGGCCGAATTCATGCAATGGGGCGGCGTGCAGCAGGCGATGTTGGCCGAAGCGCAGGCCGAGGCCGAGGCGCTGCTGGTTAAGGAAGCCGCTGCGGCCGAAGCGATCGGTGGTGTGCGACCGGATACGCTGGTGCTGCGCGGCACGCCGGCGCTGGCAATACTGGAATATGTCAAAGGCCATACCGGCATCCGCGCGCTTGTGCTGGGCGCGGCCTCGCGCGGCGCGCCGGGGCCGCTGATCAGCTTTTTCACCGGAGAGCGCGCCGGGCAATTGCCTTGTGTGGTGATGGTGGTGCCGGGCGGCCTTGACGCTGAACGGCTGGAATCGCTGACCTGAAAGCACTGTGCGCTGCGTAATATCGGACATTTTCATTCTGATTTGACTTGATTCGCCGGTGCGTCTGGCCCACATCGCATCGATACGCGTTGAAAAGGCGCCAGCGCAGGAAAGGCCATGGCCATGTTCATTGAAACCGAACGCACTCCCAACCCGATGACGCTGATGTTCCGTCCGGGCCAAGCGGTCACGGACGGCGCCAGCGCCGACTTTGCCAACGCCGATGCGGCAACCGCATCGCCGCTTGCTGCCAGCCTGTTTTCGCTTGGCGATATCGAACGGGTGTTTTTCGGCGCTGACTTCATCAGTGTCACTCGCACGCCCGACGGTGCCGACTGGCCGGAGTTGAAGCCGGCGGTCCTGGGCGTGCTGGTCGATCATTTCAGCAGTGGCGCGCCTCTGTTCAATGCGGCGCCGTCCACTGCCGCCGGCAACGCAGACGATCCGGAAGATGCCGAGATCATCGACCAGATCAAGGAGCTGCTGGAAACGCGCATCCGCCCGCAGGTTGCTGGCGACGGCGGCGATATCGTTTATCGCGGCTTCAACAAGGGCACGGTCTTTCTGGAAATGCAGGGCGCCTGTTCGGGCTGCCCGTCATCGACCGCGACGCTCAAGATGGGCATCGAATCGCTGCTGAAATATTATGTCCCCGAAGTGACGGACGTGCGCGCCGTCTAAAAGGAAATCTCCATGTCCGGTGAAGCACTGCCCAAGGCTGCCATCAGCCAGTTGTTCGACGATGCCCGCACCTATTATTCCTGGGGTGCCACCCCGGTCACCGAAGCGGACATCCGTGCGCTCTATGATCTGGTCAAGATGGGCCCGACCTCAGCAAACGCCGAGCCGGGACGTTATGTGTTCTGCCACAGCAGCGCAGCGCGCGAAAAGCTGGCCGCCTGTGTCAGCGAGGCCAACCGCGCCAAGGTGCTGGCGGCACCCGTCACGGTGATCATCGGTTTCGACAACAAATTCTATGACCAGTTGCCGGTGCTGTTTCCCCATGCCGATGCGCGGTCGTGGTTTTCCGGCAATGCCGCCACGGCGCGCGAAACCGCGTTCCGTAATTCGTCGTTGCAGGGTGCCTATATGATCATGGCCGCCCGTGCGCTGGGCTGGGACACCGGGCCGATGTCGGGTTTCGACAAGGCCGCCGTCGATGCTGCCTTCTGGGCCGGCACCACCACCGAAACCAATTTCATCTGTTCCTTTGGCAAGGGCACCACCGAAGGGCTGTTCCCGCGCCTGCCGCGCCTGGCGTTCGAGGACGCTGCCGCGATCCTGTGACCACCACGCCCTGACCATACCCTCATGACCATCACCTTGGCGATTTCCACCAGTTCGCCGGCGCTGTCATTGGCGCTGGACGAAGATGGTCGCCTGCTGTCCCGCCATCACGCCATCATCGGGCGCGGCCATGCCGAAGCGCTGATTCCGGCGATCATCGCCATGTTGGGAACGGTGCGCCCTCACGCCATTCTTGTCGACGTTGGGCCTGGCAGCTTTACCGGCATTCGCATCGGCATCGCGGCGGCCCGGGCGCTTGGCCTGGCCTGGGGCGTGCCGGTTGCGGGCTTCAGCGCCGTGTCGCTGGCCGCTGCGGCTGCCTTTGCGGCGCGGCCCGGTCTGGACAGCGTCACGGTGCTGCTCGATGCCGGCCGGGGTCAGATCCTGCAATCGCAGGTCGGTGCCGATGGGGTGACGACTGACATTGTCCTGTCGGCAGCGCCGATACTGGCGCCGGCCACCCCTGTGGCGGGTGCCGGGGTCGCTTTGCTTGCTCGGCAGGACCTCGACATCGTCCATGGCGATCAGCCCGACGCCGCCAATGCTGCCGGCTTGCCGCTGGCTGTGCGCAACTTGCACCCGGCGGCGCTTTACGTCCGGGCAGCAGACGCGGTAATGCCGCTGGCGTGAGCCAAGCCAGCGATTTTGTCATCCTGCCAGCCGAGACCCGGCATGTCTCGGGCATGATGGGCGTCATGCACGCGGCCTTTGATGCCGAGTTCGGCGAAGCTTGGTCGATGCTGCAACTGGCCGGGTCGATGACCATGCCCAGCAGCTTTGCCCGTTTGGCGGCCACCGGGGACAGCATCCGGGGCTTTTCCCTGAGCCGCGCTGCCGGTCCCGAAGTCGAGCTGTTGTTGATCGCTGTCGCGCCTCTTCATCGCGGCGCCGGAATGGGGCGCACCCTGCTCGAACATGCGATATCGGAATCGTTTCAGCGCGGAGCATCCGAGATTTTTCTTGAGGTTAGAGAAAACAATCTGGCCGCACGAGCCCTGTATGCGAGATGCGGTTTTGTTGATGTTGGCCGGCGCGACAATTACTATACCGGGACTACAGGCGCGCGATTTGGTGCAATCACCATGCGCCGCAGCCTCGATAATTTGACTGGCTGACAATTGAGACATTGCAATCTGTCTTGATCGCTTGCATTTGGCCAGCGTGCGGAGGAGGGATCCGCACTGTACGTTAAGGAAAACAAGATGACCGACAGCAACCAGGTACATGCCGAGCTGCTTGCGCTGACAGCCGACATCGTATCGTCGCACTTTGCGAACAACACCGTCTCGCCGGCCGATGTGCCCGGCGTGATCGAAAGCGTCTATGCCGCGTTGGCGCGCCTTGGCTCGCCCGTGGTCGCCCCGGTTGTGCGCCAGGAGCCAGCCGTTTCGATCCGCTCGTCGATCAAGCCGGACTTCATCGTCTGCCTTGAAGATGGCAAGAAGCTCAAGATGCTCAAGCGGCACTTGATGACGCGCTATGGCATGACGCCCGATGACTATCGCACCAAATGGGGTCTGCCTGCCGACTATCCGATGGTGGCGCCCAACTATGCCGAGCAGCGCCGCACGCTTGCCAAGTCGATTGGCCTGGGCACCAAGCGCACGGCCAAGCCACGTGGCCGTCCGCGCAAGGTGGTCTGATTGTTGCTGACACCGGGTGCCACATGCGGGCGCCCGGTGTCATCTGTGTTGCTCCAGCTCGGTCGTCCGCCTAACATGGAGGGGAGCGCGCGGGAGATAGCAGCTTGGGC
>NZ_JANPCD010000199.1:0-26628 GCF_031430775.1 Sandarakinorhabdus sp.
TCCAGCGCCGATGTTGGCGCCGGCGCCGATTTGGGCATCGCCCAGATATGACAGATGGTTGGCCTTGGCGCCCGGGCCGAACACGGCCTTCTTGGTTTCGACGAAATTGCCGATCTTGGCCCGCGCATGCAGCACGGTGCCTAACCGCAACCGCGCAAACGGGCCGACCTCGCATCCTTCGCCGATATCGGCACCTTCGACATGGCTGTGCGCGCGGATGACCGAGCCGCTGGCGATTCGCACGCCGGAGCCGAACACGACGAAAGGCTCGACGGTGACATCATTTTCGATAACCGTGTCGGCGGCGAAACGGACTGTGGCCGGATCGATGAGCGTCACGCCGGCTGCCATCATTTCGCTGCGTTTGCGGGCCTGGAACAAGCCTTCGAGCAGGGCCAGTTCGCCGCGGCTGTTGGCGCCGGCCACTTCATCGGCGATGGTTTCGATGACGCGGGCGCGGCCGCCATCGGCCAGAACCAGCGTCACGACATCGGGCAGATAATATTCGCCGGCGGCATTGTTGTTGGTGATGCGGGCCAACAGCGCGAACAGTTCGTGCGCGCGCACCGCCATCAAGCCGGAATTGCACAGGTTTTCGGCGCGTTCGGCAGGGCTGGCGTCCTTGAATTCGACCATTTTGCGTATCGAATCGCCGTCCGCGATGATGCGCCCATAGGCGGCAGCATCCGCCGGGCGGAACCCCAGCACGGCAACGCCGACATCATCATTCAACGCCGCCAGCAGCCGCGCCATGGTCGCCGCTGTCACAAGCGGCGCATCGCCGTACAGGATCAGTACCTTGCCATCAAAATCACCAAGTGCCGGCTCGGCCTGCGCGACGGCATGGCCGGTGCCAAGCTGCGGCGACTGCACTGCAATATTGGCCCCGCGCGGCACCGCCACGGATTCGACCTGTTCGCGGCCCGCGCCGACCACCACGACCGTCCGTGCCGGCGCCAGTTCCGACAGGCTGTCCATCAGATGCAGCAGCATCGGTTTGCCGGCGATGGGGTGCAGCACCTTGTGCAGCCTGGACTTCATACGCGTGCCCTGGCCAGCAGCCAGGATGATGGCGGCGATCGGTGCGGTTTCGGGCGTCATGGTCACCTCATGCGCCCTGCCATAACCCCCGCCAATTGAAAAGCGCGGGCGGCTGCATTGTTTTTGAAACACAAGCGGCGCATCTGGAAGTGGTGAGCATTTACCCCGGCACCATCGTTTTCGACCTTGACGGCACCCTCGTCGATACGGCGCCCGATCTGACGGCGGCGCTCAACCATGCCCTTGGGCTGATGGGCCGCGCAGCGGTGCCGCCCGAGAGCGTGCGCCATATGGTCGGGCACGGTGCCCGCCGGCTCCTGGAAAAGGGCCTTGCAGCCACGGGCGTCATGACGTCCGCTTTGGTCGAAGAAGGCGTGCCGCATTTTCTTGCACACTACAGCGCCAATATCGCGGTGGGATCGCGGCCCTATGACGGGGTGGAGCGCGCGCTTGATGCGCTGGCGGCCGCCGACTGCCGGCTGGCGATTTGCACCAACAAGCCGGTTGCGCTCAGCCGGTCGCTCATTGCCGCGCTGGGATGGGAGGGGCGATTTGCAGCGAATATCGGCTTTGATTCGGTGCCGGCGCCCAAACCTGACCCTGGCCATGTCCATGCCGCCATTGCCGCTGCCGGGGGTGATTCCGGCGATGCCGCCTTTGTCGGCGATTCGATAACGGATACGACGGCGGCACGCGCGGCGGGCGTGCCGGTCATCGCCGTCAGCTTCGGTTTTTCCGACCGGCCGGTCGCGGATCTGGGCGCCGATGCCGTCATCGATCACTATGACGCGCTGCTTGGCGTTTTGGCGCGGCTGTCCGGGCGAGACCCAGCGCGATGACCACGGTTCTTGCCTCCGAAATTGCCGTCCTGCTGCTGGCGGCGCTGCTGTTCGGCATTGTCATTGGCCGGCTGACACGGCCTGATGACCCGCCGGCTTTGAAGCTGGCCGACCCGCCTGCACCCGCACCCGCGCCGGCGAACCTTGTCAGCATAGACGCGCTCAACGATCCAGCCATCATCGCCCAAGGCTCGGTCGTGCGTGCCGCCAATGCAGCGGCGCGGCAATTGTTCGGCGAACGCTTCGAAGGCCGCGATCTGACGCTGACGGTGCGCCATCCCATTCTTCTCGATGCACTGGATGAAGCGCGGCGCACCGGCTTTGCTGCGCCGCGCGAAATCACCGGGCTGGGCAGCGGCGCCAGCAACAGCGTCTGGCGCGTGCAGATGGCGGCGGCGGGCGACAACCTGACGCTGATCCTGTTCGACGATATTACCCAGACACGGCTGACCGAGCGGATGCGTGTCGATTTCGTTGCCAATGCGAGCCACGAACTGCGCACGCCGTTGGCAACGTTGTCGGGCTTCATCGAAACGCTGCAAGGCCCGGCAGCCGAGGATGAGCCGGCGCGGGCGCGTTTCCTGGGAATCATGGCGCTCGAGGCCGAACGCATGAGCCGCTTGATCGACGACCTGCTGTCGCTTTCCCGGATCGAGATCGACAAATATGTAAGGCCCGTTTCTACGATCAGCCTGTCGGGAATCTTTGGTGAGGTCGGCAGCGCACTGCATGTCAGGCTGGCGGCCGATGACCGCAAGTTGATCGTCGAGGAGGCGCCTGACCTGCCCGATGTCATCGCGGACCGTGACCAGATCCTGCAAGTGCTGCACAATCTTGTCTCCAACGCCCTGAAATATGGACAGTCCGGATCACCCATCCATGTCGCGATCCACCCCGAGCCGGCACCGCCTGGCCAGCCGCAGCTGGTACGGATCAGTGTCAGCGATCAAGGCGAAGGCATCCCGGCCGAGCATCTGCCGCGCCTGACCGAGCGATTTTACCGAGTCGATTCGCAGCGCAGTCGCACGATGGGTGGTACAGGGCTGGGTCTTGCCATCGTCAAGCATATCGTCGAGCGGCACCGTGGCAGGCTGGAAATCGAAAGCCGGCAGGGCGTTGGCACCAAGGTCAGCTTCACACTGCCGCAGGCGCCGCGACAAAACCCGATTCGCGCTCCGAACATCGTCATATAACGGCAACATAACCGTCATAATCCCCACATCGCAATGTCATATCAGGGCGCTGCGGGGGCGCTTGAAGGGCGCCGGGTTTTCGGGTTTCGCGCCCAGACATTGTTTCAGGGGCCATCGTTGCACAAGAGACGACCAGTGGCGGCAGCGATGATGCTAGGGCTCTTCGGCCTGACAACGGCTTGCGGCGGCGATGGTCGCAGTCAGATCCGAATCGTCGGCTCGTCCACGGTCTATCCTTTCACGACTGCCGTTGCCGAACAGTTCAAGCGCGCGTGGCCGGAATATCCGGCCCCCATCGTCGAATCGACCGGCACTGGCGGCGGCATCAAGCTGATGTGCTCGGGCGTGGGCCAACAATATCCCGATGGCGCCAATGCATCGCGGCGGATCAAGCCCAGCGAAATCAAGGACTGCGCCGCACACGGCGTCCAGGGCGTCATCGAATTGCAGGTCGGGGTGGATGGTCTTGTGGTGGCACAGGCGCGCAGCGGGCAGTTCCAGAACCTGTCCGAGCGTGACATTTATCTGGCGATGGCCGCCAATCCCTTTGGACGCGGCCCCAACACGGCCAGGCGCTGGCGCGACGTCAATCCGGCGTTGCCCGATATTCGTATCGAACTCATTGGTCCGCCGCCCACATCTGGCACGCGCGACAGCTTCAACGAATTGTACATGGCACGCGGCTGCGAGACCGAGCCGGCGATGAAGGCCCTGAAAAAGTCCGACGAGCCGCGTTACAAGGCGATCTGCGAAAAGGTTCGAGAGGACGGCGCCTTTGTCGAGGGCGGCGAGAACGACAATCTCATCGTCCAGAAGATCAGTGCCAACCCCAATGCCCTTGGCGTGTTCGGCTACAGCTTCATGGAAGAAAACCTCGACCGGGTGAAGGATGTGCCGCTGAACGGCGTGCCGGCCACCTATGCCAATATCGCATCGGGTGTGTTTCCGGCCTCGCGGCCGCTATACCTCTACATTAAGTCGCAACATGTGCCTGCGGTGCGCGGCATGCGCGAGTTCCTGGGCGAATATGCCCGTGAATCGACCTGGGGCCGCACCGGCTATCTGGCCCGAAAGGGCCTGGTGGCATCGGCCGACGAAGTGCGTGCCCGCAATGCTGTCATCGCCCGCGACCTTGGCGTGCTTGATGAAAGCACCGTGAAATGACGTTGCCGGTCCTGCTCATGCTGGTGCTGGCGCTGGCGGCCATGGCGTTCCTGTTCGGTCGCGCCCGCGCCAATGCGATGGTTGCCGCTGCCGGCCCGGTCATTGGCGCTGTCCATTCGCGGCCAGTCTATCACGGTGCCTTTGTGGCGATGGTGGCGCTGGCCCCTGCGCTCCTCATACTCGCCGGTTTTGCCGCGCTAGGTGCAGGCTGGACCGAACAGCGCGTTATCGAAAGCATTGCGCCGGCCTCGCGCCCGGCCACCGCCGTTGACCGCGCCGCGCTGATGAATGAAGTGCGCGGGCTTGCCTCGGGCGCGATGGACACGTCGTTCAACCCGGCTGCGCCCGGATTGGTGCCGGTCTATGTGCAGAACCGCACGTCGCTTGGCCTGGCGGCAGGCGGCGCTTCGCTGGCGTTGCTGCTGATGGGCGGGTTGTTTGCCTATTCGCGGTTGCGGCCGGATTTTCGTGCTCGCAACCGGGTCGAGACACTGGTGCGCGTGACGCTCGTGCTGGCTTCGGCGGTGGCGATCATCACCACGTTCGGCATCGTGCTCTCGCTCATTTTCGAATCGGTGCGGTTCTTCAATCTCGTGTCGCCTACCGAGTTTCTGTTTGGCACCAAATGGTCGCCGCAAACAGCGATCCGGGCTGACCAGGTCGGCTCGTCGGGCGCCTTTGGTGCCGTGCCGCTGTTCTGGGGCACCATCTTCATCGGCGCAATCATTGCCATGATCGTTGCCATCCCGCTGGGACTGATGTCGGCGGTGTATCTCACGCAATATGCGCGGCCCGACGTGCGCCGCTGGCTCAAGCCTATGCTCGAACTGCTCGCCGGTGTTCCCACGGTCGTTTACGGCTTTTTCGCGGCGCTGACGGTGGCGCCGGCCGTCCGCGATTTTGCGGTGGCGCTGGGCATGGTCGATGCGTCGGCCGAAAGCGCACTCGCCGCCGGGCTGGTGATGGGCATCATGATCATTCCCTTCGTCTCGTCCATGGCGGACGACGCGTTGACCGCGGTGCCCGGCGCCATGCGTGACGGCAGCCTGGCGATGGGCGCGACTCGGTCGGAGACCGTCAAGCGCGTGCTGGTGCCGGCGGCCTTGCCCGGCATCGTCGGCGGCGTGCTGCTTGCCGTCAGCCGGGCCATCGGCGAGACCATGATTGTTGTCATGGCCGCCGGCCTCGCCGCCAATCTCACGGCCAACCCCTTCGCCAGTGTCACCACCGTCACCACCCAGATCGTTGCGTTGCTGACAGGCGACCAGGAGTTTGATTCGGCCAAGACCCTGTCGGCCTTTGCGCTGGGGCTGGTGCTGTTCGTCATCACGCTGGTGCTCAACATCTATGCGCTTGCCGTGGTGAAACGTTATCGCGAGGCCTATGAGTGATGGGCATGGCTCCACTTGCAACAGCGCGGCCGCCGACCGACTGGTCCTCGCCGGACATGCAGCGGCGCATCGCCGCCCGTTACCGTGCCGAGCGCAATTTTCGCTGGCTGGGCCTGGGCGCGCTGATGCTGGCGGCGACCTTCCTGGTATTCCTGTTGTTCACTATCGTTCGTGATGGCTGGAGCGGTTTCCAGAGCACCGAAGTGCGCGTCGAAGTCCGCTTTGATCCGACCATCATCGGGCTCGATCCGGCGGCCCTGCGCGGCGCCGATGGCCAGCGACTGATCCGGCGCGGCGATTTCGTCGCGCTGATGCAGCAGTCGGCAAGGCAACTTGGTCCGGCAAGCGACACCATAAGCGAAGCGGCCTGGGTGCGCCTGCGTCAGGCCGTGGAGGCCGACCCCGGTCTTGTCGGGCAGACGCGCACTTACTGGGTGCCGGTCAAGAGCAACATCGACCTGCTTGCCAAAGGCAAGTTCGATCTGGGTGCGCCTTCGGACAGCCGCGGCGTGTCCGACCGCGAAGTCGCCGACTGGAATTATCTGTCCGCCAAGGGCCTGGTCCGCACCGGTCTTAACACCGAATTCCTGTCGGGCGCGGATTCCACCGACCCGGAAATCGCCGGCATACTGGGGGCCGCGCTGGGCTCGCTGCTGACGCTTGTGGTCACTATCGGGATCGCCTTTCCCATCGGCGTGCTTTCGGCGATCTATCTTGAGGAGTTTGCGCCGCGCAACCGCTGGACCGACCTTGTCGAAGTGTCGATCAATAACCTTGCCGCGGTGCCGTCGATCATCTTCGGGTTGCTGGGCCTCGCCGTTTTCCTCAACTTCTTCAACATGCCGCGCTCGGCGCCAATCGTCGGCGGCCTGACGCTGGCGCTGATGACGCTGCCGGTCATCGTCATCGCTGCCCGCGTTGCCATCAAGGCGGTGCCGCCATCGATTCGTGATGCAGCGCTGGGCGTCGGTTCCTCGCCGATTCAGGTCGTGTTCCAGCATGTGCTGCCGTTGGCGCTGCCGGGCATTCTTACCGGCACGATCATCGGTATGGCGCGGGCGTTGGGCGAAACCGCGCCGCTGCTGCTGATCGGCATGCGGGCGTTCGTGACCGACATTCCGGCCGGTTTTGACCAGCCGGCCACGGTGCTGCCGGTGCAGGTGTTCCTGTGGTCGGACGATGTGCAGCGCGGCTTTGTCGAAAAAACGTCTGCTGCCATCATCGTGCTGCTTGTCGTGCTGCTCATGATGAACAGCCTGGCCATCTATCTTCGCAACAAGTTCGAGAGGCGCTGGTGAACGACAGCAAGGCCCAAATCGCATCCGTGGGACATAACAGTCCCATCAAGATGACGGCGCGCGATGTCAGCGTCTTCTATGGGGCCAAACAGGCCCTTAAGAACGTGTCCATTGATGTCAGCCAGGAAAATGTCACGGCCTTCATCGGCCCGTCGGGCTGCGGCAAGTCGACATTCCTGCGCTGCTTCAATCGCATGAACGACACCGTTGATGGCGCCCGTGTCGAAGGCGCCATCGCGCTGGACGGCAAGGACGTGTATTCCCCGCAGATGGACGTGGTGCAGCTGCGCGCCCGGGTCGGCATGGTGTTCCAGAAACCCAACCCGTTTCCAAAATCCATCTATGAAAATATTGCCTATGGCCCGTGCATCCATGGCCTGGCTCGCGCCAAGGCGGATTTCGACATCATCGTCGAAAACGCGCTGCGCCGCGCCGGACTTTGGGATGAGGTCAAGGACCGGCTCGGCGAAAGCGGCACGGCCATGTCGGGCGGGCAGCAGCAACGCCTGTGCATCGCCCGCGCCATTGCAGTGGACCCCGAGGTCATCCTCATGGACGAACCGTGCTCGGCGCTCGACCCTATCGCGACGGCCAAGATCGAGGAACTGATCGACGATCTGCGCGGCCGCTATGCCATCGTCATCGTCACCCACAACATGCAGCAGGCCGCGCGTGTCAGCCAGAAGACGGCATTTTTCCACCTTGGCAGCATGGTGGAATATGGTGACACTTCGACGATCTTCACCAATCCGCGCGAAACCCGCACCAAGGATTACATCACCGGCCGCTACGGCTGAGTGAGGAGCACATATGTCAGACCACGCCCTGCCCACTGCCCATACCGTCAAGTCGTTCGACGAAGATATTGCACAGCTGCGCGGCATCATCACGCGCATGGGCGGGCTGTGCGAATTGCAGATCACCGCTGCCGTCGAAGCGTTGACCCAGCGCAACGTTGACGCCGCACAGCAGGTCATCGCCGATGATGCCCGCATCGACGTGCTGGAGGCCGAAGCCGAGGCGCTGGCTGTGCGCATCATCGCGCTGCGCGCACCTTTGGCCGATGACCTTCGCGAGATTGTCGCCGCCCTGAAGATTGCCGGCGTCCTCGAACGGGTCGGTGACTATGCCAAGAACATCGCCAAGCGCGCATCGGCGCTTGCCCAGGTGCAGCCAATTGCGCCGGCAGTGATCGTGCCGGAAATGGCCCGCACCGTCGCCGAAATGATCCGCGATGCGCTTGATGCCTTTGTCGACCGTGATCCCGAACTGGCGCTGGCGGTGTGCGAGCGTGACCATCATGTCGATGAATTCTACAACAGCCTGTTCCGGTCCCTGCTGACGTTCATGATGGAAAATCCGCATCACATCACGCCTTCGACGCACTTGCTGTTTGTCGCCAAGAACCTCGAGCGGATGGGCGACCATGCCACATCGGTGGCCGAGATGGTGTATTTTGCCGTGACTGGCCAGCGCATCACCGACCGCACCAAGACCGACAACACATCCTCCATTGCCGATCCGTCGTGATCCAGCCCAAAAGGGAGTCCCAAGCCATGCGCGCCAAGATCCTGCTTGTCGAAGACGATGCCAGCCTGGTCGAACTCGTGACCTATAATCTCGAAAAGGAAGGCTTTGATGTCGTCCGCACCGGCGACGGCGAGGAAGCGCTGACGTTGGCCGAGGAAGAGAAACCAGATCTCGTGATCCTCGATTGGATGATCGCCAACCTGTCGGGCATCGAGGTTTGCCGCCGCCTGCGCCGCGCGCCGGCCACCGCCAACCTGCCGATCGTCATGCTGACGGCACGCGGCGACGAGGCCGACCGCATTCGCGGGCTGGAAACCGGCGCCGATGATTACATGACCAAGCCGTTCAGCCCCCGCGAACTCATCGCCCGTATCCGCGCCGTGCTGCGCCGTCTGCGTCCCGCATTGTCAGGCGGCGCGCTTGACTATGCCGGCATTTCAATGGACACCACGGCGCACCGTGTGACACGCGATGGCCATACCATCCAGCTGGGGCCGACGGAGTTTCGCCTGTTGCGCCATTTCCTCGAACATCCCGGCCGCGTGTTCAGCCGCGAACAACTGCTCGATGCCGTCTGGGGCCGCGATGTCTATGTCGAACAGCGCACGGTCGATGTGCATATTCGCCGCTTGCGCAAGGCCGTGAACAGCACATCGGGCCGAGAAGAGCTGCCCGACCTTATTCGTACCGTGCGTTCTGCGGGTTATGCACTTGATTCGGTGTCGGTTTCGCAGGCTGCCTAGTGCCTGCGTCACTGCACGACAAGCAAACCGGCTTCCCTGCCGGCGGCCTGTCGGCTAAATGTCCGCCCGCATCCACATCAGGGCTGATTCACACATGACCATTTCTTTTGCCAATCGCGTTGCCATTGTCACCGGTGCTGGCGGCGGCCTCGGCCGGGCCTATGCGCTGGAACTGGCACGGCGCGGGGCCAAGGTGGTGGTCAACGATTTGGGCGGCGCCCGCGACGGCTCCGGCTCGTCTTTGTCGGCGGCGCAGGCGGTGGTCGATGAAATCACCGCTGCCGGCGGCGAAGCGATGGCCAACAGCGCCAGCGTCACCGATGCGCCGGCGATCGAGCGCATGGTCGCCAACGTCAAGGAACGCTGGGGCCGCATCGATATTCTCATCAACAACGCCGGCATCCTGCGCGACAAGACGTTCGTCAAGATGAGCCTGGATGATTTCCGCCAGGTGCTCGACGTGCATCTGATCGGCAGCGTCATCTGCACCAAGGCGGTGTGGGAAATCATGCGCGAACAGGCCTATGGCCGCATCCTGATGACGACTTCATCGACCGGACTGTATGGCAATTTCGGTCAGGCCAATTATGGCGCCGCCAAGCTGGGCCTGGTCGGCCTGATGAAGACGCTGAGCCTCGAAGGCGCCAAATACAACGTCAAGTGCAACACCGTGGCGCCGCTGGCCGCCACCCGCATGACCGAAGACCTCATGCCGCCTGAGCTTCTGGCCCGGATGGGTCCGGAAACCGTGGTGCCGGCGGCAGTCTATCTGGTCAGCGAGGACGCGCCGAGCAACGCCGTCATCAACGCCGGCGGCGGCGGTTTTGAACGCAGCTATGTCACGCTCACGCGCGGCATCCATGTCGGCGCCGATGACATGACCGCCGAAACCGTGGCCGCTCGCTTTGAGGAAATCAGCGATCGTACCGGCGAACTCGTGCCCGACACCGGCGCGGCGCAGGGCGCGATGGCGCTGGGCGGCCGGTAAAACCCGTGCTTGCTGGGCCGGGCTAAGCCTCGACCAGCTTGACCAGCCGGCGTTCCAGTACTGCCAGTACGCCGGCCAGTTCATGCCCGCGCTTCAGGATTGCGCCGCCTTCGCCGAGCAGCAGCCATTCGCCCTGACGCAGGCGCAGCGCAGGGTCCTTGATGATCTGCACTTCGGGATGTTCGGCGGCGCGGCGAAAGGCCGAGAAACACGCCTGTCTTGCCCCGAAGGCCAGAGCATAGTCACGCCAGGTGCCTGCCGCGACCATGCGGCCATAGATCGACATGATGCGATCGAGTTCCTGCCGGGTAAAGGTGACCTGTGCGGGAGGGCTCGCCGGCAACGGAGTGACATTGTTCATCAAGCGAAAGTCTGTACGCCGCCGCGCCCAGGGTCAACCGGCCTTTCGGCGCTCTTCCTCGGTCAACGCGTCCAGACGGCTTTTCAGCGTCTCGATCTCGCAGCGCAGCAGTTCCAGCTTTTGCGTCTCGGGGTCGAATTTTTGGGCACACGGCGTACCATAGGGCATGAAGGCCTTGGCGTATTCGCCGGCATCCACCGGCACCGGCCTTGCCGGAATTCCGACCATGGTGGCCCCTTCGGCAACATCGCGGGTGACTACGGCATTTGCACCGATACGCGCCCGTGTACCGACCGTGATCGGCCCCAGCACCTGCGCGCCCGAGCCGACGATGACGCCGTCGGCCAGCGTCGGATGGCGCTTGCCGGCAATGCCGCCGGCCGGGTCGGTGCCGCCCAGCGTCACGCACTGATAAATGGTCACGTCATCGCCGATCTGCGCCGTTTCGCCGATGACGACAAATCCATGATCGATGAAAAAATTGCGGCCGATGCGGGCGCCGGGATGGATGTCGATAGCCGTCAGAAAGCGCGACAGATGGTTGACGATACGCGCCAGCAGAAAGAGCTCGGCCCGGAACAGGCCGTGCGCCAGCCGGTGCATGCCAAGCGCCAGCACGCCGGGATAGGTCAAGACTTCCCAGCGCGACCTCGGCGCCGGATCGCGGGATTTCACCGAATCAAGATAGGCAATCAGGCCCATGACACTCGCTCCAGTCGGCAGGTGGTATGCCGACATTTGAGCGTAGCTTAACTGATTGTGCACCCCATGGCCAGCTTGGCCCGCGCTTTTGTACAGGCGCGGGGGCGCGGACCGTGCGGCCCGCGCCAAACGCTTAGATGGCCTGCAACGTGCGGGCCACGGCATGGACCACGGCGGCGATGCGCACCGCAGCCTGGATCTTGTCGGCACCGACACCGTGCTGGGCCAGCACCTTGTCATGCGAATCAACGCACATGCCGCAGCCATTGACGGCCGACACAGCCAGGCTGAAAAGCTCGAAATCCGCCTTTTCGATACCGGGCGAGCCAATGACGTTCATGCGCAGCTTGGCCGGCATCGTCTTGTAGTCGGGCCGCGACGCCATGTAGGTGAAGCGATAATAGATGTTGTTCATCGCCATGATGCTGGCGGCAGCCTTGGCGGCGTTCATGGCTTCGGGCGTCAGCTTGGTCGCGGCTTCGGCCTCGGCGGCGTCGATGAGCGGCTTGAAGGCGCAGGCATGGGCAACGGCAACGATCGTGCCCCATTTCTGCTGGTCGCTCAGCAATTGCTCGGTCAACAGGCTGGAAACATTCAGGCGCAGGTCCTTGGCATAATCGGGCAAGGTCTTGGCGAGTTCGGAGAAGATCATGGGAGTGCCTTTCCCCGCGCGGGGGCGGCGCGGGAGGGTGAGAGCGGCGGGGCGGGAGACATGCATCCCCCACCCCGCGAGGCTTCGCGTCACCGCCCTCTCCCGAAGCGGGAGAGGGCTGCGCATCATGCTGCGGGCTTGAGGACGTCCTGGCCTTCGGTCCAGTTGCAGGGGCACAGCTCGTCCGTCTGCAGGGCGTCAAGCACGCGCAGCGTTTCGGCCGGGTTGCGGCCGACGTTCAGGCCATTGACCGTGATGTGCTGGATGACATTTTCGGGGTCGATGATGAAAGTGGCGCGCAGCGCAACACCGGCACCGGCCACGACGATGCCCAGTGCATCGGCAAGCAGCTTGGAATTGTCGGCCAGCCAGGGGAAATTGCAGGCGGCCAGGCGCTCGTCCGACTGGCGCCAGGCAAAGTGCACGAAATCGGTGTCGGTCGATGCGCCGATCAACACGGCGTCGCGGTCGGCGAAATCACCAAGCAGGTCGCCATAGCCGATGATTTCGGTCGGGCAGACAAAGGTGAAATCCTTGGGCCAATAAAACAGGATCTTCCACTTGCCGGGATAGGCGGTGGTGATGTCCAGCGTTTCGCCGGCGGGCAGGGCGGCAACGCCCTGCTGCACGGGCAGGGTGAAGGAGGGGATGGTATCGCCAACGGTAAGGGCCATGGGATGTCCTTTCAGGGAATAATTCGGGTGTGCGGGCTTCGCGGATTGCTCAATGGCCCGCAGCGTTATAGAAATCCAATCGATTATCTGAGCATTATAAATCGAGTTTATCGATGACCTTCCTGCCGACGCTCAAGCAATTGCAGTATCTGACCGCGCTGCACATTCATGGCCATTTCGGCCGAGCCGCCGAAGCCTGTTTCGTGACCCAGTCCACGCTATCCGCTGGCCTGGCCGAGCTCGAATCGCTGCTGGGGGTGCGCCTGGTGGAGCGCAACCGCCGGGTCGTGCGCTTCTCGCCGATGGGCGAGCGCGTCGTGGCCAAGGCCTATGATGTGCTGCGCGAAGCCGGCGCGCTGGCGGCGCTGACCGTTGGTGCCGACCGGCCGCTGGCCGGGCCGCTCAGGCTGGGCGTCATCCCGACCATCGCGCCATATCTGTTGCCGCGCGTATTGCCGACGGTGCGTGCCAACTGGCCCGACCTCAAGCTGTACCTGCGCGAGGACATGAGCGGCCCCGCCTGCGAGGCGCTGAACCGGGGCACGCTCGATGCCGTTCTGCTGGCGCTGCCGTGGGACTGCGGCGCCATCACCGCCATGCCGCTGTTCGACGATCCGTTTTTCCTGGTGTTCCATCCCGGCGACCTCATCGATCCGCCGCCGGCAGTGGCGCCCGATTCCATCGACGCGCATCATCTGCTGCTGCTGGAGGATGGCCATTGTCTGAAGGACCAGGCGCTCAGCGTCTGCGGACGACCTGAACTGAGGGCGGATTCGCAGGCGCGCGGCACGTCGCTGGTGACTTTGGTGGAAATGGTCGCCGGCAGGCTTGGCCAGACGCTCGTGCCGGGCATGGCGCTGGATGCCGGCATCATAGCTGGCAGCGGCCTGATTGCACGGCCGCTGTCGGGCGGCGCCGCGCGCACCATCGCGCTGGTCTGGCGCCAGGGGTCGCTGCGCGACAGCGAATTCCGGCTGCTCGGCGAAACGATGAAGCGCGCCGAGGCGGACGCGGTGGACAGCGCGGCCAGCGCCGCTATTGTGCCGACCGGTTGATTGCCGGTTGAATTCTGGGGGGGCAGCAAGGCCCGCCAAAGCCCAAGGGGAAAACATGATGAAGGCCGTCTTGTGCGTGGAACATGGTCCGCCCGAAAGACTGGTGATCGGGGACGTCGCGCTGCCTGAACCGGGCAAGGGCCAGGTCCGGGTCAAGGTCCATGCCTCGGGCGTGAATTTCCCCGACACACTGATCATCCAGAACCTTTATCAGTTCAAACCCGCGCTGCCGTTCTCGCCGGGCGGTGAAGCTGCCGGTGTTATCGATGCCTTGGGCGAAGGCATCACCGATCTGGCCGTGGGCGACCGCGTCGTTGCCATGACCGGCCATGGCTGCATGGCCGAGCAGGTGATCGCGAACCGGGCGCAGGTCGTGCGGATGCCGGACGGCATGCCATTCGATGTCGCCGCCGGTTTCACCATGACCTATGGCACCAGCCACCACGCCCTGAAACAGCGTGCGGGCCTTCAACCCGGCGAGACGTTGCTGGTGCTGGGCGCGGCCGGCGGTGTCGGCCTGACGGCCGTGGAGCTTGGCAAGGCGATGGGCGCCCGTGTCATCGCGGCCGCCTCGACCGATGAAAAGCTTGAGCTGTGCCGCCAATATGGCGCCGACGACGTCATCAACTATGCCACTTCCGATCTTAAGGACAGCGTCAAGGCGCTGACCAAGGGCCGCGGCGTCGATGTCATCTATGATCCGGTCGGTGACCGATTTGCGGAACCGGCGTTCCGCAGCATTGCGTGGAATGGCCGCTATCTCGTCGTCGGCTTTGCCGCTGGCTCCATTCCGGCGCTGCCGCTGAACCTGCCGCTCATCAAGGGTGCCAGCATCGTCGGCGTGTTCTGGGGCGCCTTCACCCAGGCCGAGCCCAAACTGCATCAGGAGAATATGGCCGAGTTGCTGACCTGGTATGCAACAGGCCGGCTGAAGCCGCACGTCTCGCGGCATTTCACCCTGGAGGAAGGCCCGCAGGCCATTCGCTGGATGATGGACCGCAAGGCGCAGGGCAAGATCGTGCTGTCGGTCGCGGATTGACCTGTGGCGCTGCGCGAAACCTATCCGCTGTATCTGGCCGGCAAGGCGCATGCGCCAAACGCCGATCTTGTCGTCACTGACAAGTTCACTGGCGTAGCGGCGACGCGGGTGGCCATGGCCGATGCCGCCACCATAGATGCCGGCATTGCGGCGGCGGCGGCGGCGGCGCCGGCGATGGCGGCCATGGCCAGCTATGAACGCCAGGCAGTGCTGGCGCACTGTGTGACGCGCTTCACCGAGCGGGCGGATGAGCTGGCGCAGGCCTTGTGCATCGAGGCCGGCAAACCGATCCGCGATGCGCGCGGCGAGGTCACGCGGCTGATCGACACGTTTCGTATCGCGGCCGAAGAAAGCGTGCGGATGACGGGCGAAGTGCAACCGCTCGATATTTCGGCGCGGGCGCGCGGTTATCAGGGCATGTGGAAACGCGTCCCCATTGGCCCGTGCAGCTTCATCTCGCCGTTCAACTTTCCGCTCAACCTCGCCGCCCACAAGATTGCGCCGGCAATTGCCGTGGGCTGCCCGTTCGTGATGAAACCGGCCAGCCGCACGCCGCTGGGAGCCATCATCATTGGCGAAGTGCTGGCCGAAACCGCGCTGCCGTCCGGCGCTTTTTCGATCCTGCCGGCGCACCGCGAAGGCGCCGACCTGTTCACCACCGACCCGCGTCTCAAGCTGCTGTCGTTTACCGGCTCGCCCGATGTCGGCTGGGATCTAAAGGCCCGCGCCGGCAAGAAAAAGGTCGTGCTGGAACTGGGCGGCAATGCAGCGGTGGTCATCATGCCCGACGCCGATCTCGATGATGCCGCCGACCGCACCGTGTTCGGCGCCTTCTACCAGTCCGGCCAGTCCTGCATCGGGGTGCAGCGCATCCTTGTCCATGACGCGGTCTATGATGCGTTCGCCAAGAAATTGCTCAACCGGACACGCGCGTTGATTGCCGGCAACCCGGCGGACGAGGCGACTTTCATCGGCCCGATGATCGATGTGAAGGAAGCCGCGCGGCTAGATGGCTGGATACGCGAAGCGGTGGATGCCGGCGCCACATTGCTGTGTGGCGGCGGGCGCGACGGCGCCATGCTGGACGCGACGCTGCTCGAAAATGTGCCGCCGCATTGTCGGCTGAACACCGAGGAAGCCTTTGGGCCGGCGGCGTTCCTGATCCGGTTCAGCGATTTTGCGCAAGCGTTGCATATCGTCAACGACAGCAAATTCGGGCTTCAGGCCGGCATCTTCACTCGCGACCTGTTCCAGATGCTGAAGGCCTGGGATCATCTCGATGTCGGCGGCGTGGTCATCAATGACGTGCCCAGCTACCGTGTCGACAACATGCCCTATGGCGGCGTCAAGGACAGCGGGCTGGGCCGCGAGGGCGTGCGTTTTGCGATGGAGGACATGACCGAAATTCGCAATCTGGTCATTCGCCGCCGTCCGCAGGACATGTGACACTGCCCGCAGGACATGTGAAACAGCCCGCAGGGGAAGTGACGCTCGATCACCGCCCGCTGATCGTCACGGCGCTGGCGCAGGCATCGGTGCAAGGCCGGCTCGAAGCCTTGCGGCAGACGCATTTTCCCGCCGAACGCAACCAGGTGCCGGCACATGTCACGCTGTTCCACGCATTGCCGGGCAGTATGGCCGATGATGTGCTGCGCCGGCTCAAGGCCGTGTGCGGCCCGCTGCCGCCGCCCCGGGCCGAAATGCCCCACCTGCGGTTCATGGGCCGCGGCGTTGCCATGGCGGTGCACAGTCCCGAGCTCAGCGCCATTCGCGACGAGCTGGCGCATGGCTGGCACGGGCTGTTGACTCTGCAGGACGCGCAGGGCTGGCGGCCGCATGTCACCATCCAGAACAAGGTGACCGGTGCGCAGGCCAGGGCGACATTCGAGCGGCTGTCGGCGACATTCCAGCCCATCACGACTCAGTTTTGCGCCTTGGCGCTCTGGCGCTACTGTGGCGGGCCGTGGCAGCCCGTGGCCCGGGTCGGCTTTCGCGGCAGCTGAACCGGTCGCCGCATCGCGCGCATCACCCGGCTTCCCCCGCTCCCGGCTATCGGTTACAGGGATGGCCATGCAGTTTTCGCGCCCGCTTTTCGCCCCCCTTGCCGCAGTGTCGGTGCTCCTTGCGCTTGGCGCGTGCGCGTCCGGGAAAAAGGGCAAGAAGGACCAGAGCTATCTCGCACAGGATGTAGAGACGCTCTATTCGGCCGCGCGCACGACGCTGGACAAGCGCCAGTACAAGCTTGCGGCCGCCCAGTTCGACGAAGTGGAGCGCCAGCACCCCTATTCGGTATGGGCCCGCCGCGCCCAGCTGATGTCCAGCTATGCCTATTATGTTGCTGGCGAATATAACGAATCGATTTCCTCGTCGCAGCGGTTCCTGTCGCTGCATCCGGGCAGCCGCGAGGCGGCATATGCGTATTACATGGTTGCCGTCAGCTATTACGAGCAGATCAGCGGTGTGCAGAAGGACCAGAAGATCACCCAGCAGGCGCTTGACGCATTGGGTGAACTGATCCGCCGCTATCCCAACACCGACTATGCCAGCGATGCGCGGCTGAAGATCGATCTGGCGCGAGACCATCTCGCCGGCAAGGAAATGGAAGTCGGGCGGTTCTATCAGGGCCAAGGCTTGTATCTGGCGGCGATCATCCGTTTCCGCAACGAAATCGACCGTTATGATACGACCACCCACACGCCCGAGGCACTGCATCGGCTGGTCGAATGCTATCTGTCGCTCGGCGTGCCCGAAGAAGCCAGAAAGGCTGCCGCCGTGCTCAGCCGCAATTATCCCGAAAGCAAATGGTACGAACGGAGCTATCGCTTGATTGAGCGTTTTGTGCCCGAGGCAATGCCGGTGAAAACCGGCGCCTGAGACGGCAGCAACCCGGGCGCCTATCCGAGCACGGAATCCGCGACATAGGCATTGCTGCGCCGTTCCTGGCCAAAGCTGCTCATCGGGCCGTGCCCGGGCACGAATGCCGTATCATCGCCCAGCGGCCACAGCTTGCCAGTGATCGACGTCACCAGGTCCTGGAAATTCCCGCGCGGAAAATCCGTGCGGCCAATCGATCCCTGAAACAATACGTCGCCCACGATCGCCAGATTTGACGGCGCGTGGTGGAACACGACGTGCCCGGGCGTATGGCCGGGACAGTGATAGACATCGAACACCAGTTCACCCACAGTCACCTGATCGCCGTCGAACAGCCAGCGGTCGGGGGTAAAGGCCGTCGCGCCCGGCACGCCATATTGCGCACCTTGCGCCGGGTTCATGTCGATCCAGAATTTGTCATCGGGGTGCGGCCCTTCGATGGGCACGCCCAGATCCTGCGCCAGCACGCCTGTCAGGCCGCAATGGTCGATATGGCCATGGGTGACGAGCAGCTTTTCGATGGTAACGCCGTGCTGGGCTGCAACCGCCTTCAATCGCGGCAAGTCTCCGCCCGGATCGGTAAAGGCGCCGCGCATGGTCTTGGTGCACCAGATCAGGGTGCAATTCTGTTGCAGCGGCGTGACCGGGATAATGACGGCCTGGAGGGGAGGCTTGATGTTCATCGCGCCTGTCTGCCGACTTGACTTGCGCCTTGCAAGCCGTGTGGTGTGCGGCAGGGCGAGCCATTGGCAAATGCCGCAGGTCCGGTAAGGACATGACCGTGGAAGTTTCAGGCAGGATTGAATGGCGACAGGAATAGACAGGACGGGCAGCGGCGGCGCAGCCGGCAACGTCATGACGGCCCTGCTGGCAAGTTGGCGGCAAGACCTGCCGGCATCGATCGTGGTGGCACTGGTGGCTTTGCCATTGTGCCTCGGCGTGGCGCTGGCTTCGGGGGCGCCGCTTTTTTCGGGGCTGATATCCGGCATCATCGGCGGCATCGTCGTGGGCGCATTCAGCCGCTCGCCGCTGTCTGTATCCGGCCCGGCTGCGGGCCTGACCACTATCGTGCTGGCTGCGATTGCCAGCCTGCCCAGCTTCGAGGCATTTCTGCTCGCGGTGGTGCTGGCCGGCGTGCTCCAGGTCATCTTTTCCCTGACGCGCGGCGGTGTCATTGCCGAATTCGTGCCGGGCGCCGTCATTACCGGCATGCTGGCCGCCATCGGTCTCATTCTCATCCTCAAGCAGCTGCCGCATGCCATCGGATATGACGGTGATTACGAAGGGGATTTCAGCTTCTTCCAGCGTGACGGCAGCAACACATTCTCTACGCTGGCCGACATGCTGCGCACCGACTTTGTGTGGGGCGCGGCGCTGATCGCGCTTCTCAGCCTCGTTTTCCTGTTCTGGTGGGACAAGGCGCGTCCAAAGCAAGGCCCGCTGCGCCTGCTGCCCGGCCCGCTGGTTGTGGTGGCGTTCGGCATTGCGGCCAATCAGGGCTTTGCCATCTGGGCGCCTGGCCTTGCCATCGGCGCCAGCCATCTCGTGCAGGTGCCGGTGACAGCCTCGCTATCGGGCTTTTTCGGCCTGTTCCGCTTTCCGGATATCGCCATGATCACCAATGTCGCCGTCTGGCAGGCAGCGGCGACGCTGGCCATCGTCGCCAGCCTCGAATCGCTGCTCAGCGTCAAGGCGGTGGACGAGCTTGATCCCAAGCGGCGCATCACCGACAAGAATCGCGAATTGCTGGCCCAGGGCATCGGCAACATGACCTCAGGGCTGATCGGAGGCTTGCCGGTCACATCGGTCATCGTGCGCTCGTCGGCCAATGTCGAATCGGGTGCCAATTCTCGGCTGTCCACCATGTTGCACGGCGGATGGCTACTGGGATCAGTGGCGCTGATGCCATCGGTCCTGAACCTCATTCCCTTGTCGGCCCTGGCGGCCGTGCTGATTGCCACCGGTTACAAGCTGGCAAAGCCAGCGCTGTTCGTCAGTCGCTGGCGGCAAGGCATCACGCAATTCGTGCCCTTTGTGGTGACCGTGCTGGCCATTTTGTTCACCGATTTATTGATCGGCATTCTCATTGGTCTGGCGGTCGGCATGGTGTTCGTCATTTATCGCAGCACTGGCGGCATCATCACCTATGTCGAGCATGGCGATTCCGCGATGATCCGCGCCCGCCGCAACCTGTATTTCATGCACAAGCCGGCATTGCAGGAGGCGCTGGCCCGGGTGCCGTCGGGCTATGTCGCGCTGATCGACCTCTCGGCGACAAGCTATGTCGATCTCGATTGCATCGACATCATCAACAGCTTTGCCAAGGCGGCCCAGTTCCGCGACATCCGGGTGGTGGTAAAGGCCGATCACATGATGCGCGCGGCAGCCAAGATCAATGCGCCGCTGACCCGCGCCCGCGCCACCTGAAAGGCCAGACATGAAGGAAATCGATCAGCTGATGTTGGCCAACCGGGCCTGGGCCGCAGAAATGCTCGCGGAAAACCCCGATTATTTCAATCGCAACGTCGGCGCGCAAAAGCCGGTGTTTCTGTGGATCGGTTGTTCCGACAGCCGTGTGGCGCCCGATCAGATGACGCAGGCGGTGCCCGGCGGCCTATTCGTCCACCGCAACATCGCCAACCTGGTCTATCCCGACGACGGCAATTTGATGGCGGTTCTGCACTATGCCGTGCACGTGCTGGGTGTCGAGAATGTCGTCATCTGCGGCCATTATGGGTGTGGCGGCGTGCAGGCCGCTCTGGATGGCGGCGCAGACCAGCCGATCGAGGATTGGCTGGCCCATGCCCGGCAGGTGCTTGACGATCATCGGGACGAGATCGACGCCATGCCGACGCCTGAGGAAAAGGTGAACCGCCTCGTCGAGGTCAATGTCCGCGACCAGCTGTTGCATCTTGCCCAGACCGAGCCGGTTAAAAAGGCTTTTGAGGCGGACATGCCGCTGACGCTGCACGGCTGGGTCTATGATCTGCGCGATGGCCATATCAAGCCGCTGATGCGCGTCACCCGCGACACGGTGCTGGCCGAAGTGCCGCGCCCGGAGCGTGTACTCGTCTGAACGCAAAAGGGGCCACCCGTCTCCGGGCGGCCCCTTTGATGGACGACGGCTCGCTTATTTGGCGGCGATGACCGTCAACTCGACGAGGAACTGCGGCCCGGCCAGAGCGGCAACCTGCATTGTCGTGCGGCTTACTGTCGTGGGGTTTTCGGCCGTGCCGAAAAACTCGGCGAAGCCCGCGTTGAAGCCGGCAAAATCCATCTTCCCGGCCATGTTCGGCGCCGCGGTCAGATAGGCGTCCATACGCACGATGTCGGCCATCTTGTAGCCATTGGCTTCCAGTGCCGCCTTGATTTTCTTGAGCGTGCTGATGGTCTGTGTCTTGGTGTCACCATATTCGCTGGGCTGGCTGGCATCCACGGGGGAGGCGAGTTGACCGGACAAATAGAAAGTCTCAGCCTTTGCGGCCACCTTGGCGCCGACAAGGATGCGGCCGGGCGGCGTGCTCGTGATCTTCTGCACATTGGCTTTGGGCGCAGCCATGGCGGGCGCGGCGACGACGCATGACAGCGCGGCGCAAGCGAGCAGTGCGGACAATTTCATGATGACCTTCTCCAGATAAAGTACGGGCGGCAGGATTGTCCTGCCGCCCGTGATTTACAAGCCTGTTCTTGCTGCGCTCAGAACTTGGCCGAGGCGCGAACGTACCAGAAGCCGCCCATGTAACCGATCGGCGAAGCATCCGGCCAGCGCGAGCCGTTTGCAGCACCGCCAGTTGACGGGAAGATGTTGCGGGTTTCGCGTTCCGGATAGGCGTTGAAGATGTTTTCGCCGCCGATTGCCAGACGATAGGTTTCCTCCAGCGTGATGCCGACTTCGAGATCAACCGTGGCGCGGGCGCCAAAGCTGCGCACGTTGGGTGCCGGGTTGCTGGTGGTCGGGTCGAGCCATGCCGAGAAGGACCCGGAATAGTTCACACGCGCCGTGGCATCGAAAATGCCCTTGCTCCAGGAAGTGGCCAGGATGGCGCGCCAGCGCGGCACCTGATCCTCGATGTTGCCCTTGCGGACGTCATCGATCAACGCCAGCGTCCGCGTATCGCCGGGGCGGATGTCGGCCAGGCTGATGGTGCGGCGCTCGGTGACCCGAGTGCGGTTGTAGTTGACGGCAAGGCTGCTGTTGAACGTGCCGGCATCGCTTTCACCCTTGTGGGTGATGACGAGATCGACGCCCTGGGTCTTGGTGCGGAAACCATTGGTGAAATAGTTGACGCGGCCCAGATCCAGTGCAGTCGGCACGCCCAGCGCGAACAGTGCCTGCTGATCCGCCGCGGTAACGACGAACTGGCCGGTGATGCCGATACGGTCACGCACATTGATCGTGTAGGCATCGAGCGACACGTTGAAGCCGCCGCCCGGCGTCAGCACGATGCCGCCCGAGAAGCTGACCGATTTTTCGGGACGCAGCGCACCCGAGCCATAGTACAGGCCGACGGTGCTGTCCGGACGCGCGGTGGCAACCGACAATGGCACCGGGCTGCCACCCGGGAAGGCGGTCTGCACGTTGGACGTCAACTGCTGGCCCGGCGTCGGGGCGCGGAAGCCGGTGCTGCCGGCAGCGCGCAGGGCGATGATTTCGTTCAAGGCCCAGCGAGCGCTGATCTTGCCGTTGAAGGTGCTGCCGAAATCGGTGAACCGGTCATAGCGCGTGGCAACGCCGAGGGTGAAGGCCTGGGTGATGTCGGCTTCGAGATCGAGGTAAGCCGAAACGCTGTTGCGGCCGCCTTCGATGACCGAATCCGGACCGAAGCCCGGGAAGCCGTTCGAGCCGACCGGCTTGGTCGACAGGAAGGTGGTGCCGTCCGTGCGTTGCACGGTCTGGGCGGCGTATTGACCGGCAACCCAGGACTCGCGCTGGCCAAGGCCGACCGCATAGCTTTCACGGCGGAATTCGAGGCCGCCGGCGATGTTCAGCGGGCTGGCGAAGCCGACTTCGACCGGATAGCTGACATCCAGGTTGAGGTTGGTTTCACGCTGGGTCAGGGCGCCGAGATAGAAGCTCTGCGGTGACTGCGGGCCGAGCGACGGGTTCAGCGTCTCGCTCATGAAGTAGCGCACGCGGTTCATGCCCGAGCCGACCGACAGGTCATAGCGCAGGCCGCCTTCGGTTTCGTTGCGGTAGCCGACGACGCCGGCCACGTCTTCGTTCGTGGCTTCGAAGAAGGGCGTGAAGCCGTTGGGGAAAAACTGGCTCGCTTCGAAGGTGCGGCCGTTGGCATCCCAGTTGCCGTTCGGCAGGCGGTCCAGATACGTCGTGTTGATCGACTTGCCCTGCGTGGCCGTGCCGGGCTGTCCGGGGATCGGGGTTACGGTGACGCCAACCGGGCGGCGATAGTTGAAGTCGTTGCCCTGCTTCTGCCAGCCATAGTTGCCGAACAGATAGACTTCGCCCTTGTCGCCGACCGGGATCATCGAGTTGACGGCGCCGCGATAGGCACGGTTTTCAGGCTGACCAAGGCGGTTGACCGGGTTGCGGACCTGGAAGCCCAGTGCCTGCAAGGCAGCAGCCTCCGGGCGCTGCACGGCGCGGTCCCAGATGTTCTGGTCGATGAATTCACCGGTGACGTTGAAGAAGCCGCCATCACCCAGCTTGGTACCCCAATTGGCCCAGATCTGCGTGTCCTGGCCATCGCCCATGTACGTCTGGCCATACCGGCCCTGCATTTCAAAGCCGCTGTCGTTGGTTTTCAGGCCGATGTTGATGACGCCGGCAATGGCGTCGGAACCGTACTGGGCCGCAGCGCCGTCGCGCAGCACTTCGACGCGGCCGACTGCGCCAGCCGAGATCTGCGAAAGGTCGGGACCCTGGGCGCCGGCATTGAGCGCGCCGCCCGTGACCTGGACCAGCGCCGAGCGATGCATGCGCTTGCCGTTGATGAGCACCAGCACCTGGTCGGCGGGCAGGCCGCGCAACGAGGGCGGACGAATGAAGGCAGAACCATCACCGAGCAGGTTGCGCTGCTGGTTGAAGGACGGAACGAGGTTGCGCAGGATCGTCTGCAACTGCGGCGACGCCTGGACCTTGATGTCGCCGGCGCTGAACACGTCGACGGGCACAGCGCTTTCGGTGACCGTGCGGTCGGTACGGCGGGTGCCGGTGACGACGATCGTATCCTCAAGGCCGCCCGGACCTGCGCCTTCCTTGGCCGATGATGCTGCACGGTCGGCGGCGCGGTCGGTTGCGGTCTGTGCCAGAGCCAGATCGGCCATGCCGGCAAACGCCAGCACGGCAAGCGAGCCAGCCAGACGAAGGTTGGCACGTCGCGTCGAAAGTTCGGTAAATTGCATGATAGTCCCCCAAATTGCCTTGGTGAGCCGCCGCAGGTGCGGCGCAGACCTTGGTCCTTGCGCGGTGGCCCGGCAACGTGCCGGACCCGAAATAACACTGGATCTGATTCCCCTGTTCGATCGAACAGCACCCAGCCCTTTGTCTGGCACAGTTTCAACCCTGCCGCGCAACAATCCCCCATACGCACTTCGCGCAAACGCTGATTTTCACCCAACCTGTTGCAGGAATGTGACAGAAAATTGCTTGCGCATCGGTACGAAGCGCACCGGAATGCCGCCGAGATCAAGCACGACCGCAGCATCGGGACGGTATCCATGGGCTGCGTAGAAGGGCTGGCCGGGCAGCGTGGCCATCAATTCGGTAGCCAGAAAACCGGCCTTGGCAGCAGCCGATTCGCAGGCCAGCAGCAAGGCGGCGCCGACCCCTTGGCGGGCGGCGCCGGGCGCCACAAAGAACGCCCTGATCTTGGCCGGATGCAGCGCCGGGTCGAGCAGGCCGGACGCGCGGCCGGCATATCGGTCGCCGCCAAACAACGTAGTCCGCCGGCTCCAGCCGCCGCATCCGGCAATCTCGCCATCACGCGTCGCAACCAGATAGCTGCCGTCATCGACAAGCTCTGTGTCGACGCCAAAGACATGCTCGATGGCGGCCTCTGTTTCTGTGGCGGAATAGTAACCCTGTCCAAGCGCGCGTGCCGACGCCGCGATAAGCGGTTCAAGTGCCGGAACATCCGGCAGGCAGGCCGGCCGGATCCTCAACGCCATGCGCGGCGCCTGTGGGTTGGTGAGTGCGCATGGCCGTGTCCGCTGGGCTGCATTCCAGGTCGCTCCCCATTCCGCTGCCGGCTTTTCCGGTTCACCGTATCACCTTGGCTTTGTTCATGCCCCCGATTGAATGAGGCGTTTGCCCTATGGCGACTGCCCGAACGCGGCTGCCCTGCCCGGGGTGCTGCGAACGCGCGGCTCTCAAATGCCCCTCGCGCATCCGTCAGTTACGCAGTCCAGCCATTGCGGCAATGCTGATGCGCAAAGGAGCCTGACCCATGGACTTTTCCCTGCCGGCTGATCTGATCGCCTATCTGGCCGAGCTTGACGGCTTCATCGCCGCCGAGATCAAGCCGCTGGAGCAGGAAAACGACAATATCCGGTTCTTCGACCATCGCCGCGAATGGGCGCGTACCGATTTCGAAAACGGCGGCCTGCCGCGTCACGAATGGGAATTGCTGCTGCGCGAGGCCAGCATGCGCGCCGACAAGGCGGGGCACTGGCGGTTTTCGGCGCCGAAGAAATATGGCGGCAAGGACGGGTCCAACCTGTGGATGGCGGTCATCCGCGATCGGTTTGCCGCCATGGGGCTGGGGCTCCATAACGACTTGCAGAACGAACACAGCATCGTCGGCAATTTTCCCTTCGTCGCCATGTTCGAGCATTTCGGCACCCAGGCACAGCAGGAGGAATTCATCCTGGGCGGCTTTGCGCGGCAGCGCATCACGGCCTTTGGCTTGACCGAGCCTGACCATGGTTCCGACGCGACGCACATGGAAACCACTGCGGTGCCGGAAACCCGTGACGGGGTGGCGGGCTGGCTGATCAACGGCGAGAAAATGTGGACGACCGGCATGCATGTCGCGACCCACTGCGCCACATTTGCGCGCACCTCAGGGGACGCCGGTGCGGCGCGCGGGATTTCGTGTTTCCTGGTGCCGACGGACACGCCGGGGCTGAAGGTGGAGGAGTATCTGTGGACCTTCAACATGCCCACCGATCATCCGCGTGTCAGTTTCACCAACGTCTGGGTGCCGGACAGCACGCTGCTCGGCCCCGTCGATCGCGGGCTGTCGCTGGCGCAGAGCTTTGTGCACCAGAACCGCATCCGCCAGGCCGCCTCGTCGCTGGGCGCCGCGACGTTCTGTGTGGAGGAAAGCGTTAAATACGCAAGGCAACGCAAGCCGTTCGGGCAGGAGCTGGCCCGCAACCAGGCCATCCAGTTCCCGCTGGTGGAGCTTGCCACCCAGTGCGAGATGCTGCGCCTGCTGATTTACAAGACGGCGTGGGACATGGACCGGCTGCCGCACGAAGCCATTGAAAGCCAGCTTTCGGACAAGATTTCCATGTGCAATTACTGGGCCAACCGGCTGGTGTGCGAAGCCGCCGACCGCGCCATGCAGGTGCACGGCGGCATCGGATATTCCCGCCACAAACCGTTCGAGCATATCTTCCGCCACCACCGCCGCTATCGCATCACCGAAGGGTCGGAGGAGATCCAGATGCGCAAGGTGGGCGCCTATCTGTTCGGCTATCTGGGGCCAAGGCGGGGGATGTTCGGGTAAGCGGCTTGCGGCTGGTGCGCGCGCCGCTACCATCGGCGCATGGAAAAAGGCGGGCATGTCTATATTCTCGCCAGTCGCCGCCAGGGCACATTGTACATCGGCGTCACCGCCGATCTGATGCGCCGTGTTTCGGAACATCGGCTTGGTGAAACCCCTGGTTTTACACGCCGCTACGGCGCCAACCGCCTTGTCTGGCACGAAGCGCATGGCGAGATCACCAGCGCCATCGCCCGTGAAAAACAGCTGAAACACTGGAACCGGGCCTGGAAAATCCGGCTGATTGAAACAGCGAACCCGGAATGGCGCGACCTTGCAGTCAGCGATCTGGGTTTTCCGCCGCATGCCGCCCTGTCAGGTGATGGACCCCCGCCTTCGCGGGGGTGACGGGGAG
>NZ_JANPCD010000200.1:0-32526 GCF_031430775.1 Sandarakinorhabdus sp.
CAAGGCGGCCGCGGCCACCAGCACCGCTGCCAATGCCAGCGTCATCAAGGGTCCCCCGCCGGCTTGCCCTGCAGGGATTTCAGATACTGCAAATTGGCCCAGGCCGCGCGGTCGAAGTTGGGGTTCAGTGACATTGCGCGGTTGAAATAGGCCTCGGCCACCGCAAGATCGCCGCGCGCCATGGCCGCATAGCCGACGGTGTTCAGGTCATCGGCGAGGGTCAATTTTGTGGCGCCCTGAAAGGCCTCTTCGTATCGGCCCTGCATGGCACGGGCGATCCGCAGATTGGTGCGCGCCGCCGGCAATTTCGGGTCGAGCATTACCGCGCGGGCAAAATCGGTTTCCGCCGCCGAAAAATGCTGCCGCAACATCTGCGAATAGCCGCGGTTGCTCAGGATATCGGCGGCATCAGGTGCCAGCGCCAATGCCTTGTCATAGGCGTTGTCCGAGGCTGGCCAGTCCTGCAAGCGGTCAGCCGCCACGCCGCGGGCATTCCACGCCCGCACAAGCGTCGGATCCCGTGCCAGTGCGGCGTCGAGTGACTTTACGGCGTCGCTGGTCTTGCCCTGCCGCAATTGCGTGACGCCAAGTCCCTGGGCGGCGCGGGCGCCGAGTAACGGGTCATCGATCAACTGGCCAAAGCCGTCAGCTGCTTCGGCTAGCGACCCGCTGGCCAGCGCTAGCTCGGCGCCGCGCAGCTGTACTTCGGTGCTGCCGCTGGCCCAGGATCGGCCAATGGCTTCACGCGCCGCGTCCAGCCTGCCTTCACGCAGGGCGGCATCGATCATTGCCAGCGTTTCAGGCGTGGGCGGCGCCACTGGCAGCGCGACCAATGCCGGAACGGGCTTTTTTGCTGCCAATGCCGGTGTGGCGGCACCTGGCGTGATGCATGACAGTATTGCGGACGCCGCAAGGATCGTCAGCCGCACGGGATAGCGCAGCCGTTCCTTGAATATCACGCCTGTGCGGCCCGGGCGGCTGCCACCAGTTCTTCAAGCCGCGCGACTGCTTCGGCCAATGCAACCGGTGCGCGCTGGTCACCGTCCGCTGGCCTCGGCCGTTCTGTCACCATCGCGTCCTGACTTGCGTTCGGCTCTGCTGGTATGTCCAAAGGCGGCGCAGGCACTGCGCCGTGCCGGTCAGCAAACTGCCAGCCGGCATCCAGGCCTTTTTCCGGTCGATCCATCGCTGCCAGCAAGGCCGAGACAAGCGGGCTGGGGCCACTGGACACCGTGTAAGCCGTTTGCTGGAGGCTGGCGGCACTGGCAGGCGCTGCCAACCATTCGGAACGGATGGCTGGCAAATTGGTGGAATCGACTGGACTGGGTGATGCGTCTGCTGCTGTCCGCTCAAACGGGATGGCGCTGCTCCCGGCAGGGTCGATATCGGCCCGCGCATTGCTGGCGAATGCTACGTCCATCTCCATCTCCTGTTCCGGGCTTTTCATGGTGGTCACGGTCACCAGCGCAGCCTGCTCACCAAGGGCGGCAGCCAATTCAAGTGACGCGTCAACGGGTGTCATGACCAGTTGCATCTCGCCGCCGCTGGACACTTCAATCCGGGGTGCGGGCGTGGGTGCGGTTGTCGCGGCAGAAGCCAGTGCGGCTGCCCGATCGGCTTTCGCAAGCATCACTGGCGCCGCGGTCGCGGCATGGGCGGCAGGGCTGGTCGCAGCTTCGGGCGCAAGCGCCAGAACGGCCGGGGGCGCGATGATATTTGCGCGGGCATTGGCCGTGGCAATGGCGTCGCCGACCAGCGTCAGCACGCGGCGGGCGGCGCCTTGTACTGCGGTGTCACCCGTGCGCAAGGCGAGCTGCAGCGGCGCAATCGCGGCACTTGCCTGACCCGAGCGATAGAGCGAATAGCCAAGGTTATACAGCACGTCACTGGCGCGGGGATCGATTTCCAGGGCCGCTTCATAGGCGTTGCGGGCCAGGTCAGGCCTGCCAAGCTTGTCATAGCTGACGCCGATGCCGTTCAATGCATTGATGTCGCGCGGATCAGTTTCCACGGCCGTGCGAAATGCTGCCAGTGCGCCAGCAACATTGCCGGCGGCCAAAAGCGCCTTGCCGGTCTGGAAATGATCGCCCGACGTGATGTCCAGGCCAAGGGACCGCGCCCGCACACCTTCGGGCATGGCCGTGCGGGCATGAACCGGGGCGGCATCGATGACGACCCCGCCCAGAAACAGCCCCAGCAGCGCCGTGGCGCCGATCGCGCCTGCACTGTCTGCGCCGGCGAAACCCGATTGTGGGGGGATCTGGCCTTGTTTCATCACTTGCTCTCCGCCGTGCCCATGGCGCCCTTCATGCCAATGGCAGCGGGCAACATCAGGACGGACACCATGGTGGGCAGCATGAAGCAGACCAACGGAATCGATAGGAGCACCGGGATGCGATGGGCTTTTTCCTCGGCCCTCATCCGACGCGATTCGCGCATCTCGCTGGCGTAGACACGCAGGGCCTGGGCAATGGACGCGCCAAGCTTGTCCGACTGGATGATCAGAGTGCAGAATGACCCGATCTCGATCAGGCCGCTTTTTCTGGCCAGCGTCTTGAGCGCGACTTCCCGGCTGCGCCCGGCACGCAGTTCAAGGCTGACGTTGGCGAACAATTGCGCCAGCAGCGGGTGGGAACTGACGATTTCCTGGCCGACGCGGTTGAACGCAGCGTCGATGCCAAGGCCCGCCTCGATGCATACCAGCAGCAGATCCAGCGTGTCCGGAAAGCCATTGAGGATCTCCTGCTTGCGCCGGTCAGCCTTGCCCTGGACAATGAGGTTTGGCAGATAAAGCCCGAAGATAGCCGCGCCAGTCAGCAGCATGTACAGCTTGCCGGGGGCTGGCCAGCTACCGGAAAGCGCAATGAAAGCAAGAAGAAAGATGGGCAGACCAAGTGTCATGGCCGTCCGCGCCAGCACAAAGGCGCGCGGTGCGTAGGGCTGGTCCCAGCCAGCCAGCATGAGCTTCTCGGCCACCTGGTCGCGTTTGGTGTCGGGTAGTGACAAGCCGCGCTTTTCGATCTCGGCAATCAGGCGCGCCCAGGCCGTGCTGCCCTGATCGGCGCGGATACTGCCCGGCATGCTATCCATGCTGGCGGCCGAGCCGCCCTGCGACGCGAGCCGCGACTTGATGTTGGTACGGCCCAGGATTGCCGGTGCAAGCGCCAGCACCACCAGAACAACCGCGACAAACACCATCCCAAGGATGATCCAGGATGCGAAATCGTCTTCGATCAACATGGTCGCCTCCTCAAACCTTGATGGACATCATGCGGTTCATCGTGACGACCCCCAGCGAATAAAGGCACAGCACGCCCAGCACGCCCGGCATGAACCATGGGTCGTCCACGACATCGAGGTAGAATTCCGGCTGATACATGAACATCGACACAAAAGTGATGATCGGCAGGGCCGTGAGCAGCGAGCCGGTCATCTTGCCTTCGGAGGCCAACGCCCGGACCTTGAGCACCATGGAGGCGCGGTCGCGGATCACCGACGTCAGGCCTTCGAGAATATCAGCAAGGCTGCCGCCGGTCTCTGCCTGGATCGATACCGACACCACGAACATCTGGATATCCTGCGTCTGAACGCGGCCGGCCAGGTTCTGCAGCGCATCACGCAGCGAGTAGCCGTAGTTCATTTCCGCAACGACCAGACCCATTTCGGAGGACAGTGGATCGGCAACTTCGTTGGTGACCAGCTCCATGGCACTGGTTACCGGATAACCGGCCCGAAGACCGCGCACCAGAATGTCGAGCGCGACAGGAAACTGGGCTTCCAGTTTCTTCATGCGCTTTGCCGCGATGTAATTGATCGCCAGAATCGGCAACGCGATACCGATTCCGCCGGCAAACAGCAAAATGAGCACGACGGCGCCGCCCGACCGGATCTGCCCGGTAATGCCGCCAATAATGGGGAAAAACAGGCCGATGGCCAAGGTGACGCTTGCCATGATAGCCAGAAGCCGGCTGGCGCCCATGCGAATACCGGCCTGGTCCATTCGGCTGTCCAGATATTTGATGACCGACGGCAGCAGCGATTTGGACACATCTGTGCTCTGGCGGCGCAGCGCCGTGATGATTTCTTCAGCCGACGCACCTTGACCGATCATTGCCATGCGCTTGCCGACCCGCGTCTTCGGCCCATAGACGTCGCGCCACCACAGGAAGCCGCCTTCCGCGAGCAGAACAACGGCGAAAAACACGATGGCCGAGAACAAGGCCTCGGGGTCGTAAAGACCTTCAAACATCAGATATCCTTCCGACGGAACGGGTCGAACAGGGTCGAAGGCAGATCGAAACCGCGGGCCTTCAGTGCTTCCATGAACCGCGGGCGTACACCCATCGGACGCATTTCGCCGACGACCTTGCCATTCTCGTCCACGCCCTCGCGGATGAACTTGAAGATTTCCTGCATGAGGATGATCTCGCCCTCCATCCCGGTCACTTCCGCAACCGAGGTGACGCGGCGGGTGCCGTCGGAAAGACGCTCCAACTGGAGCACGACCTGGATCGCCGAGGCAATTTGGGCGCGCGCCGATTTGGGCGAAATATCGATGCCCGACATGCCGATCATTTGCTCGATACGCGACAGTGCATCGCGCGGCGTGTTGGCATGGACCGTAGTCATCGACCCGTCATGGCCCGTGTTCATGGCCTGGAGCATGTCGAACGCCTCGCCGGAGCGGATTTCCCCCAGGATGACCCGGTCGGGACGCATGCGGAGCGCGTTCTTGACGAGATCGCGCTGCGTGACTTCCCCGCGTCCTTCGATGTTGGGCGGACGGGTTTCCAGTCGGACGATATGTTCCTGCTGCAATTGGAGTTCGGCGGAGTCTTCGATCGTGACAAGGCGCTCGGTTGCGCCAATCGACGCCGAAAGTGCATTGAGCATCGTCGTCTTGCCCGAGCCGGTGCCGCCCGACACGATCAGGTTGCGCCGGCTGGCGACGACAGCGCGCAGCATTTCGGCGCAATCTGCGGTCATCGAGCCATAGCCGACCAGCATATCAAGGCTGGTGCGGCTGGGCGGGAATTTCCGGATCGAGACGCAGGGCCCGTCAAGGGCCAGCGGCGGAATGATGGCATTGACGCGGCTGCCATCGGGCAAACGCGCGTCGACCATCGGCGAGCTTTCATCGACGCGGCGACCGACGGCCGAGACGATTTTGCCGATAATCCTGAGCAGATGCGCGTCATTGGCAAATCGTGTGCCGACTTCCTCGATGCGTCCGCGCCGTTCGACAAAGACCTTGGTCGCGGAATTGACCATGATATCCGAAATCGTCGGGTCCTTGAGCAGCGGCTCCAAAGGCCCCAGGCCCAGCAATTCGTCGAGAATGTCCTCAACCAGCTGGCGCCGCTCCGTGGCGTTCAGGGCGTGGTTGTTTTCCTTCAGCATTTCCTGGACGATATCGCCGATATCGCGTTGCATCTGTTCGCGCGTCATCGTGTCGAGGGCGGCCAGATTGATGCGGTCGATCAATTGCTGGTGCAGCCCGACCTTAAGCTCGGTGTAGTCGTCGCGCCGCCGGTCGCGCAGCGACACGACGGATGCCGTCGGCTGGACCACCTGCGTCGGGGCCACCGACTTTTCGGCACCATTTTCTACGGGCGCCGTCGGTGTCGGCTGGTTGCGACGTGTAGGAAAAATCATGCCAGGACACCCATCTGGGCCATTTCCTCGGCCACGGCCACGGCAATTTGCCGGATATCCTTTTCCACTCGCGATTTCATCTTGATCTGCGAGATCAGCTTGCCTTCATCAATGGCGGAACTGACGGTTGGATAGTCGTTGCTGATGGCAAAATGCACCCGGTGACGCAGAGCACTTTCTGCTTCGCTGACGTCTATCTTGCCGAACATGCCGACCGGCATGCGGTTGAGGACAATACGGACGCGGTCGGACAGGGTGTTGGCTTCGATCACATCAAGCTGCCGCCGAGCCTGGTGAATGCCTGGCACGGTCATCACGGTGACGAGTGCGATGACGTCGGATTTTTGCATCGCCGCCGCAGTCCAGTCGAGCCAGATACCCGGCAGATCGACGATGACCAGATCGAACTGCTGTGCCGCGACATCAAGCAGGCGATCGATGAAATCCGGCGACAGCGCATCCATTGGAGTCATGTCGCTGGGCGCGGCAATGACCGACAGGCCGGATTTGTGACGTTCGGCAACCATTCGCAGAAATTCGCCGTCAAGGCGGTCATCGGCCTCGACCAGATCGGCGATCGACAGCCGCGGCTTGAGATTGAGGTAAAGCGCAGCATTGCCCTGTTGCACATCAAGGTCAATCAGGCAGACGCTGCGTTTCTCGCTCCAGATCTGGGCAATCTGGGAGGCCAGCATGGTACCGCCGGTTCCGCCCATGGCGCTCTGGATGGCAATGATATGTCCAAGCCGCGACGGTCCTTGCGCCGAGCGCGACTGGGATATCCGGTCGCGGCCGGTCTCGATCGCTTGCGACAGTTCCTCGATGTTGAAGGGAATGGGCAGCACATCGGCGATATCGGACCGCAGCAGCCGCCGCGTTACGGGCACGGTCAGGTCGCGCACTGCGGCAATCACGGGCAGACGGCCCGGGTTGGCAGCGGCGAAATCCTCAAGTGCGGCAACTTCGCGGGCATTGTCAGGGTCGAGTTCGATGACGACCACGTCCGTGCGCCGCTGCAGGGGCGCATTGGCGGCAAATGCAGCCAGCCCGCCTTCGACGATCCGGAGATCGATACCCGGCAGAGTCATGCGAGCCGGGTCCATCCGCGTCAGCGTGACGTCTGTCAGGATCAGCGAAACCCGCAATGCGCCCGGCTTGCCCTGCGGCTCAGGCTGTTCCGGCACCGACTGGCCGGTCAGTGCGGCAAGGCGGGCGAGCATATCAGTTGCTCCCCTGCGGCACTGTGGCGGCGCTATTGCTGACCTGCCCGACATTGGACTTGCCGGACAGCGGTATCAGCGGCTTTGTCGCGTCGGTGCGATATCGCCTGAAGGCGCGCTCTCCCAATATGCCACTGGTGCCTTCCATTGGCACGCCGGCCCAGGTCGGGTTGAGGTCCACTACCATGGCGGCGATATTGGCCTGCACGGTGGCGCCGAGCTGCTCCTCTGGAGCGGCGAACGCCGGCACGGCCGCCAGAGAAAGGGCCAGAAATGCGAGCGACGCGAATGATTTGCGCATGATCACCTCACAATATGGCCGTGTTCGGCGGCAATGCCGCCGGGCTGGTTGATACCGCCGGCAGGGCCGGGAAGCGGACCTGTCGGAGCCGTCGGCAGTCCGCCCTTGCGCTCGGCCTTGCCGAGCAGGAACAGATCGCCTTCGCCGGGTTCCAATATGCGGTCCGTGGGCAATACCAGCTTGGTGCCGGCCTTGACCGGGCGCACGATGCGCGGCGTCACCAGAATGACCAGTTCGGTTTCCTGGCGGTCGAAATCGGTGGAGCGGAACAATGCGCCGATGATCGGCACCTTGCCGAGCAGCGGTACGGCGCGGACCGTATCCTTGAAATCGCTCTGGATGAGACCGGCCAGCGCGAATGTTTCGCCATCGCGCAGTTCCAGCGTGGTGCGTGCCCGCCGGACTTTCAGGCCGGGAACGCGCAGCCCGGCAATGTCGATGCCTGCCGCTGGATCAAGCGAGCTGACTTCGGGCGAAATGACCAGATTGACCAGCCCGTCTTCGAGCAGGGTCGGCGTGAAAGCGAGGCCCACACCGAACTGCTTGAATTCGATCGACACCTGGCCATTGAGCGCCACGCCCACGGGCACTGGAAACTCGCCGCCTGCCAGGAATGTCGCGGTTTCGCCGGACAGCGCCACGATGTTCGGCTGTGCCAGCGTGCGGATCAGGCCTTGCTGCTCCAGAGCGGAGAAGCTGACGCGAAAGTTCGGCAACGTGACGCCAGCTGTGAAATTTCCGGTTCCGCCCGGGCCCGGTGCAAAAACTTGACCATTGTTACCGGGAGTGTCGGGAGAATAGTCGAACCGGTTGCTCGTGAAATCGAACCGGTTGATCCCCAGGCGCTTGACCGTGCCGCGCTGCATTTCGGCAAAGCGCACTTCGAGCAGGATTTGCTGGGCGGTGCCGATGCCCATCATGTTGATGACGCGCTTGGGTGCATAGGTTTCTGCGATGATGGCCGCCCGCCCGGCGGCAGCGGCGCTCGACACCGTGCCGGACAGCACGACATTGTCGTTCGAAACCTGCACGCCGATGGCTTCGGTCGGCAGGATTTCGGCCAGTTTCTGTTTCAGGCCGAGCGCATCGGGCGTGACGATGACATCGATGATCGCAATCACGCCGCCGGTGCGATCATACAGCGTCAGGTTGGTCGATCCCATGTCCTTGCCCAGCAGATAAACGCTGGTGGACGACACCGGAACAACATCGGCAATCTTGGGATTTCCGACTGCGACCCGGGCATAGGGCCGGGGCACGCGCAAAGTTTGTGACTTGTTGACCGGCAGCAGCATCTGCGCACCGGAACGCGCCTCGGCCACGCCGGACTGGGCCTGCGCCGTGGAAGGCGCGTCTATCGGCGCGGCGAAGGCAAGCGCCAGCGCCAGGCAGCGGAGCGATGTTTTGGGGTGTGTCATGGTCATTTTCATTCACCCAGGATCGGCATGGTGCTGCCTTCGCTGCCGCGAATGACCTGGACTGTGGGACCGCGCGGTGTCGCCGGGCCGCTCGGGCCGGCCGCCGCCGCTGGTGCCGCCTGGCCACCACCAGAATTCTGGCGGCGGATGAGGCGGGTTATGGTGCCATCGTTCAGATCGGTAACTTGCAGCGTTTCCAGTCGGATGCGGCTCTCGTCGGTGAATTGGCGCAGCGCCAGCACGAGGTTGCCAACTGTCTGGGCCAGAGCGATCTTCTGCGCCTGCAGCGGGGTCACCTCGATGGTGGCGGCCTTGACCAGCTCGGGCTTGTCCTTGCCGACGTTCATGTCCTGGCCCACCGCCAGCACGCGCGCACCCTGCGCCAACAACTCGCCATAGGGCTGCGCTTCTTCGGGCTGGCGGGTGAAATACACATCCACCCGGTCACCCGGATAGACCATGCCGGCCACCCCGGTGACTTCGTTGAGCGGCACCGATACGGCGCGCATGTTCGGGGCCAGCAATTTCGTCGTCGAAAGCCGGTTGGACTGGTCCGACACGGCGGACATCAGCACGATTTCGTTGGCACCGATGGCGCGCATCGAAATGCGCCCTTCGTCGGTGACGAGATCGGCCACACGCTGGAAGCTGCCCTGCGGCACTGTATCGGCCGGCCAGTCGACAACCTTGAGCTTTTCGACGGCAAGCTTCTCGCCGAATGGAATATCTGTCTGAGCGACCACAACCGGCACGGTGCGCAAGGCGGCGACGGCAGGATCGCTGCTCTTGGAGACAAAGCTGCGCGCGAAAAGTACGGCCAAAAGACCGAGCATTACTGCTGCGACAAGCATGATGATGGAGGATCGGCGCATCAGCGGCTCCTGGCTGCCGGCGCGGATTCGTTCCTGTGCATCACAAGCGACCCCCTCCGTCCCGTGAAATGTCTGTCCGGACGATGTCCGCCTGACAGACTATGAAAACTCAATGACGGCGCACCAATGCGCCTGTCCGTATTCTCGCTGGCCCTGGCAAAACCCCTGAACCGTCAACCAACGTTGCCGGCTTTGGCGCCTTCCTTGGCCCTGTCCAGCGTGGCGTCACCCGCGGTCTTGAGCGCCGCCTGCATGGATCCGCCGAACAAGGTCGTCGCACCAACCACGAAACCGCCCATCACCGCGACAATCAACGCATATTCAGCGGCAGATGCACCAGACCGGCATTGCCCAAGCCCGCTATCGCGCGTCCGAAATCGTGCAACCAGGCCGCAAAGTCGTCGTACCAACATGGTAACCGCTGATTGCATGCCTGGGCCACCTTGGTCCGGGGTGTTGTATCCCGGTCGGGCCACCAAGGTGGTCCCGGCCGGGATACGAGACGTCAGCTTACTTGGCTGCGGCGCCGGCGGTTGCTTCGGCCGTCAGATCCTTGCCGGTGGTGTCCAGCGCGCCCTTGAGGCTGCCGCCGAACAGGGTGGCACCGGCGACGACGAAACCGCCGAGCACGGCAACGATCAGCGCGTATTCGGCGGCCGAGGCGCCGGACTTGTCACCCTTGAGATTCATGAAGAAGTTACGCATTGGAAATCACCTTTACTGATGGTTGGGAATAGCCTCGCTCCGGGAAGTTCCGCTCCGGGGGGCAAGGCAATTCTGGCCGCCGATCTTGTTGCCCATGAGCAACAAAACCGACGGGTCAGAATTTCTTATTTGGCTGCGGCGCCGGCGGTTGCTTCGGCAGCCAGATCCTTGCCGGTCGTGTCCAGCGCGCCCGACAGGCTGCCACCGAACAGGGTGGCGCCGGCAACGACAAAGCCGCCAAGCACGGCAACAATGAGCGCGTATTCGGCAGCCGAGGCGCCGGACTTGTCGCCCTTAAGGCTCTTCAGAAATTTCATCATAACCCTGTTTCCCTCTGTTCCGGCCGAAGCCGCTCTGCTCACCCATCGCCGTAATGACGACAGGACGGGATCGCCGTTTACGTCGGCTGCTTGAAGCGGTTTGATTGCCCCCGCCGTTCGTATCCCCACGAGATAGATACATAACGGCATGCAATTGGACAATATTAAAAATCACTTACGAGCATCTGCTCATATTTTACCTCATGTTAAGACCCATGAGGAAGTGTTAATTGTGGTTGAGGAAAGTTATGCAAGTCGTTGATAATTAATGTTTAGATGTCGAAACGAAAGAATCCGATTCCACAGCGCAAGATTGCAAAAGCGACTCGACACCCCCAAGAAATTTCCGGATTGTCACAACTATTACGAAGATTTAATGTTCACTTTGGACCAGAAAGCCGAATCAATAGGTCTGATCAAGAACTGCGGTGAACCGAACGAATGTGTCGATGAAGCGCGCGATCATCGGGCGGGGCTGCCTCTTCCCCGCGCCAAACCCGGTAGAATCGCCGAAATTCCATTCATGTTGATACGCCTGCGTCATTCTGCCGCAACCAACTGCCTGCTGAAGACGGCCGAATTCAGTCGCCAGTCAGCTCTGACGCAATAGCCGGCATGTGACGGTCTTGTGTGCCGCGCCCACTCAGGTCTTGGCCCGATAGGAGGGCTACCCCGGACTTGCGCAATCCGCAGACACCGCTGTCCCAAGCCCAAGAACTGTGCGGTTCGCGATCAGTGCGACAATGTCTTGACGGCTGCCGCCGCGGCAGATGCGCGATTCTCGATCCCCATCTTCTCGAAAATCTGTTCCAGGTGCTTGTTCACCGTGCGCGGGGAAATCCCCAGGATCTCGGAAATCTCGCGATTGGCCTTGCCCCGGCTGATCCACAGCAGCACTTCGGCTTCGCGTTCGGTAAGGCCATGGCGGCTGGCGAGTAGGCGCTGCTCGGCGCCTTCGCGCAGTTCCGTCACCCGGAAATGCCGCTCGCCAACCTGGCCGGCCACCGCAGCGAACTCAACCCGGCCATCGTCGAATTCATGGCGGACCCGCGCCTCGCCTTCGGCCAGCCGTGACAGTTGCCCGGCCAGGGCAGGCGGCAGCGCGTCGCCTGGCCCTGCCGCAAAGTGGCGGACCAGGATTTCGGCACTGCGCGGCGTTGTCCACAAGATGCGGCCACCGGCGTCCAGCGCCACGAGGCTGCGATTGCTGGCGTCGAGCGCAGCATGGGCGCCGCGCTGGATGCGGGCATTGCCCAGATGGACGCGCAGCCGGGCCAGCAGTTCGGCGACGGCAATGGGCTTGGTGACATAATCGACGCCGCCGGCTGCCAGCCCCTCGACCACATTGTCGGTATCGGTCAGGCCCGTCATGAAGATGACCGGCACGGCCCGTGTGGCGGGATCGGCCTTCAACCTGCGCGTGGCTTCAAAGCCGCCCATGCCCGGCATCACGGCGTCCATCAGGATGAGGTCGGGCAATTCGGCCTGTGCAGATGCCAGCGCCGCTTCGCCGTCGCGCGCGATACGCCAGCCATAGCCCTGTCCCTCCAGCGTATCGGTCAGGAACCGCAACGCATCGGGTGCATCGTCAACGACAAGTATGATGGGGCGTTCAGCGTCGGTCATGGTCGGGTCAGGCGGGTCCACCAGGCGGTTGGTCAAGCAGTTTGGCAAAGCGGGCCAAGTCGAAGTCATCAAGGGCCGCACGCAGCCGTCCTGTCAAGGCGGCGGCCCCGGGGATCTCGGTGTCGAGCGAATCCAGTGCCGCCGCCAAGGCCTTGATATTGCCGGTACGCACCAGTCTGGACAATGTATCGCGATGCGCGGCGGCTGCAACTGGAAGCCCGGGGTCGACCGGACGCGGGCCGACCACGGGCGCGTCGCCAATAGCCACCCGGTTCCAGCTGAGGTCCAAATGACGCGCCAGAGCCTCCAGCAAGGCGTTCTGATCGACCGGCTTCAACACAAAGCCGTCGTGCGGCATGCGTGCGCCATGACGGTCATCAAGCTCGCTACCGATGAATTCATGGGCGTTGCCCGACACCATCAGTATGCCCAGCGCATCACCGAAATCCGCCCGCAACTGCCGCGCCACCTCCCAACCCGACAGGCCCGGCATTTCGACATCCAGCAGCACGAGATCCGGCCGACAATGCTGCGCGAGATTAAGCCCGGCCGAGCCGCTGCCGGCTGCAAATACCGAAAACCCCAACGGCCGGAGCAGACCCTGAAGCACCGCCAACTGGGCCGGATCATCATCTATGGCCAACAGCGTGCGGCGCGGTCCATCATAGCTGACGATGTCGGCGCGGCTGGTTTCGGCGGGCAATTGCGCCGGCTCGCTCAACATCAGCTTGAGAGAAAAACGGCTGCCGGTGCCCGGCGTGCTGGTGACCATGATCTCGCCGCCCATGACGTGCGCGAGCATGCGCGAAAGCGCCAGCCCAAGCCCGGTGCCGGGCGCGGTCTTTGCAGCCTTGGCCGAACCACGGTCGAACGGCTCGAAAATGCGAGCAAGGTCATCAGGCGCAATTCCGATGCCGGTGTCGGCGATCTCGAATTCCGCCACCAGGCCGCGATAGCGCACCGTCATGCTGACTTCGCCGCCGGGCGTATATTTGATGGCGTTGGACAGCAGGTTGATCAGCACCTGGCGCAGTCGCTTTTCATCGGCGCGGACATGTGCCGGCAGATTGGCGGCGGGCCGATAGTGAAAGGCCAGCCCCTTTTCGGCTGCCTGCAGGCTGAACATCGCGGCAAGTTGATCGAGAAACAGGTGCAGAGGAACAATGTCCTGCGACAGTTTCAGCACGCCGCCTTCGATGCGGCTGATGTCGAGCAGGCCGTCGATCAGGTTGGACAGATGCTCCGATGACCGGCGGATGATGCGCCCGGCATCGCTCGGCGAAATGGCAGCGCCGCGTTCGAGCAGCTGTGCATAGCCGTGGATGGCATTCAAGGGCGAGCGGATTTCGTGACTGAGCCCGATCAGGAAGCGCGTCTTGGCCAGATTCGCCGCCTCGGCCGCATCGCGCGCCTGCGCCATGGCCGCCAGCGCCGCGCCGCCCGCATCGGGTGTCACATCCGTCAATTTGCTGTCGCCACTCTGGAGCTCCCAAGGCATAACCCTATCCACGGCAGGGGCCTGCGGCAATTGCCGGGCAGATACGAAAGCGGGGAAAATGATGCGGATTACACTTTTGAGCGCTGGATTTGCGGCAGTTCTGGCGGGGCCTGCTTTGGCAGCGGATAATGCGGTGGGTGCGGCGCAGGCCAACACATTGGCCGCCATCGCCCGCGTCGGGGCGCTCAATCCCAGGTTGAATGCCGTGATCGCGCTTGATCCCACCGCTGCCGATCAGGCCCGGGTATTGGATGCGTCCAAGGGGCCGCGCGGCGTGCTGCACGGCGTGCCGATGCTGATCAAGGACAATGTCGAAACCGCCGGACCGTTGCCGACCACTGCCGGCAGCCTCGCCTTGAAGGACAATGTCACTGGCCGCGACGCGCCGCTGGTGGCGCGGCTGCGGCGGGCGGGCGCAGTCATGCTGGGCAAGACCAATTTGTCGGAATGGGCAAACATCCGCGCGGATGCCTCGATTTCGGGCTGGAGCGCGGTCGGCGGCCAGACCCGCAACCCACACGCGCTCAACCGTAACACCTGCGGCTCCTCGTCCGGTTCGGGCGCTGCCGTGGCGTCTGGCATGGTCGATGCTGCCATCGGCACCGAAACCGATGGCTCGATAACGTGCCCGGCGGCAATGAACGGCATCGTCGGGCTGAAGCCCACTGTCGGTCTCGTCAGCCGCACCCATGTCGTGCCGATCAGTCACAGCCAGGACACCGCCGGGCCGATGACGCGCGACGTGACCATGGCGGCGCGCGTGCTGACGGCCATTGCCGGCAGTGACCCGGCCGATGGCGCCACCAAAGACGCCGACGCCCGGCGCGGCGATTACATGGCAGCCTTGCGCCCCGATGCACTGAGGGGCCAGCGCATCGGCGTGTTGCGCTTTGCCACCGGATGGCATGCCGGAGTCGATGCCCGCTTCGAGGCGGCACTCGCTGTGCTGCGGGCGCAAGGCGCCGTGCTGGTCGACATCACCAAATTCGACAGCCGCCGCGAGATCGGCAGCAATGAATTTCAGGTGCTGTTGACCGAACTCAAGGCTGATATGGCAACCTATCTGGCGACACTGCCGGCCAATGTGAAGCCGCGCAGCCTTGCCGATCTCATCGCCTTCAACAAGGCGAACGCCGCCGCCGAAATGGCGTTGTTCGGTCAGGACACCTTTGAAAAGGCAGATGCCACAAAGGGGCTGGCTGATCCTGACTATCTCAAGGCGCGTGCGACCTCCTTGCGCCTCGCTGGCAAGGACGGCATCGACAAGATGCTCGCCGACAACAATGTCGCTGCGCTTGTGTCACCAACCGCGTCGCCTGCCTGGCTCATCGATACGGTCATCGGCGACCAGTCGCCTGGCGGTGGTGCCGGCGGTCTGGCGGCGGTCTCGGGCTATCCGCACCTCACCGTGCCGATGGGCGGCGTGCGCGGGTTGCCGGTCGGCCTGTCGTTCATCGGCCCAGCCTGGAGCGAGGCGCGGCTGCTTGGCTTCGGTTACGCCTTTGAAAAAGCAGCGAACATGAAACTCGTGCCGCAGCTTGTCCAAAGCATCGAGGACCGGCCCGACGTTGCCGCGTTGCTGGCACCGGCACCGCGCTGAAAGGCGCGCGGTTGACTTCACGGCGGGCCTCCCCAAGGGATGGAAAAAACGGGGGGATCCGATGGCGCACAACGATAGCGCGGGCAACAAGACCGGTGCGGTGCAGAACATGTCTGACGCTTCGTCGTCCATGTCTGACGCTTCGCGTTGGGCTCTGATCGCCTTGCTGTTCACTGGCACCGCGCTCAACTATGTCGACCGCCAGGTGCTCAGCCTGCTGAAGCCGACCCTGGAAGCCACGTTCCAGTGGACAGACCAGGATTTCGCCCATTTGGGATCGGTGTTCCAATTGTCGGCCGCCGGCGCGCTGCTTGCTGTTGGCTGGTTCGTCGACCGGTTCGGGGTGCGGCTGGCTTATGGCGTTGCCGTTGCGATCTGGAGCATGGCTGGCATGGGCCATGCCGCCGCACAGTCTGTCTCGCAATTCGTCATTGCACGCTCTGTTCTCGCGGTCGCCGAAAGCGTCAATACGCCGGCTGCGGTCAAGGCGGCGGCAACCTATCTGCCGCTGAAACAACGGTCATTGGGCCTTGGGTTGGTCAATACCGCCCCCAACATCGGCGCCATCATCACGCCGTTGTTGATCCCGCCGTTCGCACTGGCATTCGGCTGGCAGGCGGCGTTTCTGGTAACGGGTGGCTTGGGCTTTGTCTGGCTGGCCTTTTGGGTGTGGGGCACGCGGCGGCTGGTACCCGTCGCTGCAGCTGCTGGCGCTTCGGGCAGCCGCACCAACTGGTCGGAGCTGCTTTCTGACCACCGTACCTGGACCATCGTGGGCGCCAAGGGCCTGACCGATTGCGTCTGGTGGTTCATGCTGTTCTGGACGCCGGATTTCTTCGCGCGCGTGTTCAAGATGAGCCAGGCCGATCTCGGTGGGCCGATTGCACTGGTATACACAATGGCGGCAGCGGGCGCCCTGTCCTGCGGCTGGCTGTTCGGCAAGCTGATCGGTCTGGGCTGGAGCGTCAACCGCGCGCGCAAGACCTCGATGTTGCTCTATTCCGCGCTGATCGTGCCGATCCCGCTCGCTATCGGCGCAGATAGCCCGTGGACGGCGGCGCTGCTCATCGGCATGGCGCTGTTTGCCCATCAGGGTTTTTCGACCAATGTCTTTGGCCTTGCCGCCGATACTGTGCCGGCCGCGCGGGTCGGCAGCGTCATGGCTGCCGGCGCAGTCGCCGGCAACCTGACGGGGTTGGGGATCATCGAATTGGCGGGATGGTGCCTGACCAACGGTGTCGGTTATTGGCCGATGTTCGCCTGGAGCGCCTGTGCCTATCTGATCGCCACGGCATTCGTGCAGGTGATGCAGCCCAATATCGAGGCCACACAACTTTAGCCGAGAATTTCATCCACCCAGCGCGGCACCAATATGCCGGCTGGGCCGTGGCGGGCCGTGTCGAACATCGGCGTGCCCGCCGAGGGGTCCAGATTGATTTCCAGCGTCCGCGCGCCTGCGGCCCGCGCCCAGCCGACAAAGCCCGCCGCCGGATACACGGCGCCCGACGTGCCGATGGATACAAACAGGTCGCAGGCGTCTATCGCGGCCTCGATCCGGTCCATGTGATAGGGCATTTCACCGAACCACACGATGTCAGGGCGCAAAGTGCCGCTGCGCCCGCAGGCCGGGCAGGCGGGATCGCCCGACAGCGCACCACTACAGGCCCGTGCCGCGCCGCAACCGGTGCACAGCGCCGATTTCAGTTCGCCGTGCATGTGCAACATGCGGCGCGAACCCGCCCGGTCGTGCAGATCGTCGACATTCTGCGTGACCAGCAGCAATTCGCCGTCCCAGGCCGCATCCAACCGCGCCAGCGCGTGATGGGCCGGGTTGGGGGCGACGCCGGCCAGATTGGCACGGCGCTCGTCATAGAAACGCTGCACCAGGGCAGGGTTGCGGCGGAAGGCCTGCGGCGTCGCCACATCCTCGATCCGGTGGTTTTCCCACAGGCCGTCGGCAGCGCGAAACGTCGGCACGCCGCTTTCGGCTGAAATGCCGGCTCCGGTCAGGATGACGATGTTGCGGATCATGGCTGCCTTTCTAGGCAGGGCTGCCGCGAATCCCAAGTCATTGCGCGGTGCTGTGCCAACGCCGCTGTGTTGCACCAAACCGCCGGAGGGAGCACAACAGCCACATGACCAAAGACATCAGGATCGGCGTGCTGGGCGCTGGCGGCCGCATGGGCCAGGCCATCATCCATCAGCTTGGCAATGCGCCGGGGCTGGTGTTGGCCGGCGCCACCGAGCGCGCCGGTCATCCCGCAGTAGGCTTGCCCGTCGGGCCGCCATTCGCGCCGGAAATCACTGTCTGCTCCAATATCGGGCCGTTGGCGCATCAAGCCGATGTGCTGATCGACTTCACCAGCCCGGCCGCGCTTGATGCTGCGATTACGGCCGCTTGCGATGCCGGCAAGGCGCTGGTCGTGGGCACGACCGGTCTGGAAACACGCCATCACGCCCTGATCGACGCCGCCGCGCGCAGTATCCCCGTCCTGCAATCCGCCAACACCAGCCTTGGTGTCACCCTGTTGGCAAAGCTTGTCGAGCAAGCTGCACGCGCGCTCGGCCCGGATTGGGACCTCGAAATTGCCGAACTCCACCACCGCATGAAGCTGGATGCGCCGTCAGGCACCGCATTGATGCTTGGCGAAGCGGCGGCGCGCGGGCGCGGTATCACTTTGGCCGGCAACCATGTATCTGGCCGGCACGGCATGGACGCCGCCCGCAAAACCGGCGAGATCGGCTTTGCCAGCCTGCGCGGCGGCAGCGCGGCGGGCGATCACATGGTCCTGCTGGCCGGCGAAGGCGAGCGAATCGAGATCATCCACCGCGCCGAAAATCGCGACATCTTCGCGCGCGGCGCGCTCAAGGCTGCCGCATGGCTCGCGGGCAAGCCTGCGGGTAGATATGCGATGCGCGACGTTCTGGGGATCTGATGTCAGACGCTTGCCGGCAAAGCCCCGCCTGCGCGGTAACGACTGAGCGCGGCTGCAATGACCGCGCCCACATCGCGGCGTTCAGGTGCCGACAGGAAATATCCCACTGCCAGGCGCCGCCCACGCGATTCCAGAAACAGGTGGGCGTCGCCCAGCGGCGTTTCCTCAACGGCAACCCGGGTGAAATAAGGCTCCAGCCGGGTAACGCGCACTGCTCCTAGCGGTGACACCTGGGTCAACGTCAGGTCATCGCCGCCCAGCGCCAGATGCTCATGCCCGCCGCCTGACAGATAATTGCTGTGAAACGCCCAGAGCAGCAACAGCACATCAGCCAACATGAACGGCAGGATCGGCCAGGCCCCGAGCGCGAGGAATCGCAGGCCGCCCAGGAAAAACAAGCCGCCAACCGCAGCGATCAGCCACCGGGCATGACGGCGATCGAACGACCGGTTGGGGCGCAGGGTGAGGTCCAGAAGCATAGCAGCAACTTTTTACGCGGCACGCGCTGGACTTGGCACCCCCCAAAGCGTCACATGCTGGCCATGCCCCAAACTCCCGTCCGAACCCGTGCCCGACACATGACCCGCGCCGATGTTGCCGAGCTGTTCGCCCGCCTGGCTGCGTCCGCGCCTGATCCCGTGACCGAGCTTGCCTATACCAACGACTATCAGCTGCTGGTCGCCGTCGTGCTGTCGGCGCAAGCGACCGACGTGGGTGTCAACAAGGCGACGCGTCGCCTGTTCGAAGCAGTGACGACGCCGGCGCAGATGCTGGCGCTGGGCGAGGACGGCCTCAAGGCGCACATTCGCACTATCGGACTGTTCAATACCAAGGCCAGGAACGTCATCGCCCTGTCGCAGATCCTTGAGCGCGACCATGAAGGCCAGGTGCCGCGCTGTCGCGATGCCCTGGAAAGCCTGCCGGGTGTTGGTCGAAAAACCGCCAATGTCGTCGTCAATGTGCTGTTCGGGGAGGAAACCTTCGCGGTGGACACCCATGTCTTTCGGGTGTCGAACCGCACAGGGCTGGCGCCAGGCAAGACCCCGGCTGCTGTCGAAGCCGGGCTGGAAAAGCGTGTGCCAGCCCCATGGCGACGCGGCGCCCATAACTGGCTTATCCTGCATGGCCGCTATGTCTGCACGGCGCGCAGCCCCAAATGCAGCGCATGTTCGGTCGCGGATCTGTGCCGGTTCGACCAAAAGGTTCCCGACGCCGCGACATGATGAACAGTGCGCCGAACATGCTGCCGCGTTCACATTGCGTTCAAGGCGCCATGCGTACCCAGCCTTTCAGTATCAGTTGCGTAGTGTTTGAATGATTGGCGGGAGAGTCCGATGACTGGACTTGTGTTGGCATTTGCCAGCGCCATACTTGCTGCGGCGCCGTACAGCGCAGAACCTGAACAGCAAACATCCGTGCAGACCGCTGCCATCACCCGCTCGTGCCTGCCCATCCAGACCATTCGCCAGACCCGTGTGGTAGACGACAAAACGGTCGATTTCATCACGCGCGATGGCACTGTCTGGCGCAACACCCTGCCCAACGCCTGCCCCATGCTCGGCTTTGAACGCGCCTTCAGCTACGCCACATCGATACCGCAGCTGTGCAGCGTCGATATCATCACCGTGTTCCAGCAATCCTTCGGCGTGCGCCAGGGCGCCAGTTGCGGCCTTGGCAAATTCGTCAATATCGGGCCGGACACGCCTGCAAACCGCGATCGCACCCGCAAGAGCGCCAAGGGCGACTGACCCCAATCTCTTGTGGCGCAAGCCCCGAACCGCTGCTAACACCCGTTCGGCTCGCACCCGTAGCTCAGCTGGATAGAGTACTGCCCTCCGAAGGCAGGGGTCACAGGTTCGAATCCTGTCGGGTGCACCATTAAATCAATGGCTCATGCTGCGAAGTCCGCACTCGGATTGCGTCTTCGGGAAGCAGCTTTTCACAAACAGTGCCACCGACTTGAATCGGCTCAGATTTCTCTCAACTCGCAAGACCGAACCGACAGATATTGCAAAATGGCAACTTGTCGCAACGGTCATCAAGGTAAACACTTCCTTAACACTTGACGTAGGTGTCGAGTCGGCAAGGGGGATTTGACCATGAACGTAACGGTTTTCCGCGGCGTCATGCTCGCGGCTTTGGCAACGGCGGCGGTGTTGCCATCAGTGGCCAGTGCCCAGCTGATCGAACAGAAATACTTCCTCACCAGGCGGCCGGCGGCGATCAACACCGATGCCGGGCAGGTTTTCGGGCTCGACCCCAATGGCGTTGGCAACACGGTCTTCAATCAGGGAACGTTGACCATCGGCTTTGAAGGCATCAGCCAGTATGATGTCGCAGCGGTTGCCCGCAATTTCATACCGCCAGACACGATCGGTGCCGCTGGGCGCAGCCAGTATGTCCAGTTCACCAACGGTGGCTTTGCGGTCTATAACAAAGCGACGGGGACGCGTTCGCTGTTCAGTTCCGATACCGCATTCTGGCAGGCTGCCGGCCAGGCCGGCGTGCCCAATGGCGACCAGCGCGTCATCTACAACGCCCAGGCCAACAAGTTCATCGCAATTTCGTTCGGCCCGAACACCAAGGACATTCTGGTGGCGGTTTCCGACACCGGTGACGCGCTTGGCACCTGGAAGTCGACAAAGTTCGAAGGCTTTGCGGAACTGGTCCCCGGCGGACGGACACTTGCCGACTATCCGACCCTGGCAGTTGACAACAATGCCGTCTACATCGGCACCAACGATTTTGCCGCCTCGACCGTGGGCGGCCCGGTCAACTTTCGCGGCACGACGCTCAACGTCATCCCGCTATCGGACATTCTTTCTGCGGGCGGTCCCAACGTCGTCAACAATGTCCAGTTCCGCACAGCTTTTACCGGCAATTTCGCTACTGACGATTTTACCCGCGGTTTCGCTATCCAGGGTGTCAACAGCAGCGAAAGCACCGATGGCGTTGGCCATATCATCGCCGCTTCGATCAACGATTTCGGTCTGACGCGTTATGACATCATCGGTGCCGGCACTGCCGGCGCGGTGCGGACCGCGACCAGCAGCACGACCATCGGCACCGATTATACCTTCAACGACTTCGGGCGCCAGCCGGGGGCCGACGCCATCATCGGCAATCCGGCGTTGCCGAACGGCATTGCCGCCAACCGCCGCATCATCGACACGTTCGGCGATCAGATCAGCAGCAGCGCCTTTGAAAACGACGGCAAGATCTACAGTGTCCATACCGTCACTGAAAATGGCAGCGATTTCACATCTGTGCGCTACACCATCCTCGATTCCGCAACCAACGCCGTGCTCGACGAAGGCAGCCTTGGCGACGGGTCCCATGACTTCTATCAGGGCTCGCTGGCGGTCAACAGGCTCGGCCAGGTGGTCATCAGCTACAACCGCTCGGGCCTTGGTGCCGATGGCAAGATCACGCTTGCGGCGCGGACTTTCCACACCAATGCAGCCGGCCAGCTCGTTTCGACGGGCGACGAGATCATCCTGCGCATCAGCGACACCGATGATTACCACAATGGCGCGCTCTATGGCGGGGTGGCCGCCGGCCGTCAGCGCTGGGCCGATTACTCCTCGGTAACGCTTGATCCGGGGTCTTCCCACGGCTTCTGGATCACGGGTACCTTTGCGCGCGAATATAATCTGGGCATTTTCGGTCATCCGGGCGGCACCGGCGGTTCACGCTGGGGCACCTATATCGCCCAACTGACTCTTGGCGGCGTGCCCGAGCCGCAAAGCTGGGCTCTGCTCATCGCCGGCTTTGGGCTTGTCGGTGCGGTAAGCCGCCGCCAACGCCGCTTGGCAACTGCAGGCACTTGATCCAACAGGATGCTTGCATGCGATTTCGATGGAAGGCGATGGGCGGTGCCGCAAGGCTCCATCCATTGCCGTTTCATCGCACATTCCCGCAGCCCAAAATGCGAGCCAGACCAGTGATGTATCCAACACCGTGATTGCCCTGTTCGCCCTGCTGATCGCTTCAGCCGCTCCGTCGTCGCCGCAACAACTGGCTGGTATCTGGGCGGGGGATGGCTTTGGATTGCGGCCGGCACGGATCGGCTATGTCGTTCAGGGCAAGTGCGCCGCCGGCAAGATCACCGGGCCGGTATTTCCGGACAGGTCCGGCACCTTCGCTGCGACAGGATATTTCAATCGCCAAACCTCCGGCTACCGGCTTTCGGATATTGCGCCCCGTGATCAACTGGCGTCATTCAAGGGCAAGATCAGCGGCAATACACTGGTGCTGATCGTGCGCCTTGCCGATCGTCCGGGCGAGACACGCTATGTTCTCAAGCGCGGCGCCGCGATCAAATTTCCGGACTGCAGTTGATTGTGATCGGTGGCGGGCAGAAGATAGCGTCCAGGGTTCCGAAGCCGGAACAGGCGCCTTTCGTCTGACGTGCTGGAGTTTGGCAATTGCAAAGGCACCAATCGATGGAACGTCGCACGCCGGGATCGGTTGGATTGTTGATAGTCTTTGCAGGGGTCGCCTTGATGATATCGTCAGCACATGCCGCGCCGCCCTCTGTGCCATCAGTGCCGCCGTTGACGGGCGACTGGGGCGGGCCGCAAGTGCGGCTGCAACTCACTGAAACCGGCGGCAAGCTGGATTTGGCCTGCGCCTCGGCGATCATCGACATGCCAGTTCGTCCCGATGCCGCCGGCAAGTTCGTTGTCCTCGGCCGCTATGACAGCTTCACCGGCGGGCCGACGCCAGCCGACGCTGCGCCCGCAATGGCAAAGGCGCATTTCGACGGCCATGTCGAAGGCGATACGATGCATCTTTCGGTCCATCGGCACGGCGAAAAAGCGGCTGAAAACTATACGCTGGAGCGCGGCCGCCGGGTGAAGCTGATCCGCTGCGGCTAGAGCCGGCTGCTGACTGGCGGGGCCATGGCACTTCGCGGGTTCGGGCAATTTCCGTGGGGGCTTGCCCCCGGCGTGCCGGTTTGCGCGGGTACACGGGGTTGGTTGGTGCGGCCAAGAAGACTCGAACTTCCACGGCCTTTCGGCCACAACGACCTCAACGTTGCGCGTCTACCAGTTCCGCCATGGCCGCACGACCAAGGATACGGGGGCTGGCCCCGTCCGATAGAAAGGCGCGGTTAGCAGGGGGCCGATGACGGCGCAAGCCGATTTGCGCAATTGCTGCACTGACCGGCGGCGATTTGCCGGGACGGCGCGATTTCAGCGCCGTCCCGGCCCAGTCCCTTTGGCGGTCAGTTGTAACGGCGCAGTTCGTTCTTGGCGATTGCCTGGCGGTGCACTTCGTCCGGACCATCGGCGAGGCGCAGCGTGCGCTGGCCGGCATAGCCACTGGCGAGGCCATAGTCCTGGCAGACGCCGCCGCCGCCATGCGCCTGGATGGCGTGATCATGGATGAGGCAGCTCATGTTGGGTGCCACCACCTTGATCATGGCGATTTCATTGGCCGCGCCCTTGTTGCCGACCGTGTCCATCATATAGGCGGCCTTGAGCGTCAGCAGCCGCGCCTGTTCGATGGCGATGCGCGAATCGGCGATGCGCTCGTGCCACAGGCTGTGTTCCGAAATCGGCTTGCCGAAGGCGACTCGGGATTTCAGGCGCTTGACCATCTTTTCGAGCGCGCGTTCGGCGGCGCCGATGGAGCGCATGCAATGGTGGATGCGGCCCGGACCCAGGCGGCCCTGCGCGATCTCGAAGCCCTTGCCTTCGCCAAGGATGATATGGTCGGCAGGCACGCGAACATTGTCGAGGATGACCTCGAAATGGCCGTGCGGGGCGTCGTCATAACCGAACACGCTGAGCGGGCGCAGCTTGGTGATGCCCGGCGAGTCGAGCGGCACCAGGATCTGGCTCTGCTGGCTGTGGCGGGGCGCTGACGGATCGGTCTTGCCCATCACGATGGCAATGGCGCAGCGCGGGTCGCCGACACCCGACGACCACCATTTGCGGCCGTTGACGACATATTCATCGCCGTCGCGCGTGATCGAGGTTTCGATGTTGGTGGCATCCGACGAAGCAACCGCTGGCTCGGTCATCAGGAAGGCAGAGCGAATCTCGCCGTTCATCAGTGGCTTGAGCCAGCGCTGCTTCTGCGCTTCGGTGCCGTAGGTGCGCAGCACTTCCATGTTGCCGGTGTCGGGCGCGGAGCAGTTGAAAACCTCGGACGACCAACCGGCGCGGCCCATTTCCTCGGCGAGCGGCGCATATTCGAGGTTGGTCAGGCCGGGGCCTTTCCATTCACCTTCGTCATGGGCGCAAATGTTGAGGAACATGTTCCACAATCCGGCTTCGCGGGCCTTGGGCTTGAGCTCTTCGATGAGCGGCAGCACCTTCCAGCGCTCGCCGGTCGCAACCTCGTGGTGGTAACGCTCTTCGTTGGGATAGATGTGCTCGTCCATGAAGGCGCGCACGCGCTCGATGTAGGACTTGGTCTTGTCGCTGTATTCAAAGATCACGCGTGCTCTCCCTCATAATGGTTACAGGCTTCGTGTCATGCCCGGGGCTGCAAATCCACCGGCAAATAGGGATAGGACGCAAAGCGCCATGCGGCTGGTCAGGACGCAAACCTTATCTGGATGCGGCTCGCAGTGCCCGGCACATCGGTAATCGTGCCGGAAAACCCTGTCATTGCCCCGGGCGCCAGCCGCACGGCTGCCGGCGAAATCGTCCAGCGTCGCTCGCTGCCATCGGCACCCAGCAACCGGGCTTCGAGTTCCGGCACCGCCTGCGATTCGCTGGCCGGGTTGATGATGCTGCCACTCACTTCGAGGATGGTCTGTCCGGACGCAAGTGTGCGGACCTTGCCGCTGACGGTGACTTTCAGGCCTGGCGGCGTCGGGGCCAGCCGTTCCAGCATCGGCCCAAGCCAAGGGATGCCGGCCGGATCGACGCGGCCGACCCAAAGCCCGGCTGCGGCCACGGTCAGCGCCGCGCCGACCACAAGGGCCGCAAGCGTCTTGCCCCAGGCAAAGCCGTATGCGGCCGCGTCGGCGGCCGCGGCTTGTTCCCGCGCGGGCTCTGGCGGCTGCTCGGCTGAAGCCGGGGCCTCCGGAGCCGGGGCGGCGGCGATGCGCAGTTCCTCCTGCACTTCGGCCACGGCTTCATCTTCGTCGATTTCTTCTTCGGGAACAAAGCGATGGGCGCACCCGGCGCATTTCAGCCGGGCACGGCGTGCCACCACGGCCACATCCAGCCGATAACGGGCGCCGCAATTGGGGCAGGTCACTATCACCCGCACACCTTAGGGGATTTTCCGCGCCGGCGTGAAGCCCCCTTGCGGCTGCTGATCGCCCTGAACGCGGCACGGCTTGCCTCAACCGTCATGCTCCGGCAAAGCCCGGACATGCACGATCTCAAATCCATCCGCTCGGCACCGGCAGATTTTGATGCGCAAATGGCGCGGCGGGGCATTTTTGGTGCCTCGGCGCCGATCCTCGCCGCCGATGCCCGGCTGCGCGCCGTGCAAACGCAGATGCAGGCGGCGCTCGCCCGCCGCAACGAACTCAGCCGCGACATCGGCCAGGCCAAGGCGCGGCGGGACGAAGCGGCCGCTGCGCCGCTGATGGCGCAAGTCGCCGCTCTCAAGGAACAGCTGCCGGCGCTTGAGGCCGAGGAGCGCGAGGCGGCGGCCGCGGTCGAGGCGGCCACGGCCACCATTCCCAATGCGCCAGCCGTTGATGTGCCCGACGGCCCCGACGAGACCGGCAACGTCGAAATTCATCGTTGGGGCCGGCTGCGGCCGTTCGATTTTGCACCGCTGGAACATGACGTCGTCGCTGCAAGGCTGGGATATGACCCCGAAGCTGCAGCCCGCATCTCCGGCGCACGTTTTGCCGTGCTGCGCGGGCCGCTGGCGCGGCTGCACCGGGCGCTTGGACAGTTCATGATCGACACGCACACCGGCAACCATGGCTTTGCCGAAACATGGGGTCCGTTGCTGGTCGGGCAGGCCGCCGCCTATGGCGCGGGGCAATTGCCCAAATTCGAGGAAGACCTCTTCAAGACAACCGACGGACGCTATCTGATTCCGACGGCGGAAATGTCGCTGACGACGCTGGTGATGGGCGAGATCGTCGATGCCGCCAGCCTGCCATTGCGCATGACGGCGCTGACACCGTGTTTCCGTTCCGAAGCCGGCAGCGCGGGCCGTGATACGCGCGGCCTGATCCGCCAGCACCAGTTCGAAAAGTGCGAACTGGTGACCATCTGCGGTCCGGAACAGGCAGAGGCGGAACACGCCCATATGGTGACCAGCGCCGAAGCGATTCTCAAGGCGCTCGACCTGCCGTTCCGGCGCATCATGCTGTGCACCGGCGACATGGGCTTCAGCGCACGCAAGACCTTCGACCTCGAAGTCTGGCTGCCCGGCCAGAACGCCTATCGCGAAATCAGCTCGATCTCGGATTGCGGCGATTTCCAGGGGCGGCGCATGGACGCGCGCATCAAGGGCGCGGGCGAAAAGGGCACGCGCGGCTTTGTCCACACGCTCAACGGTTCCGGCCTGGCCGTGGGCCGCACGCTGGTCGCGGTCATCGAAAACTACCAACAGGCCGATGGCAGCGTCATCGTGCCCGATGTGCTGTTGCCCTACATGGGCGGCATCACCGTCCTGCGACCGGAATAAAGGAACCATCATGCGCATATTGGTCACCAACGATGACGGCATCAACGCGCCCGGCCTCGTCACGCTTGAGGCCATTGCGGCACAATTGTCCGACGATGTCTGGGTCGTTGCGCCCGCTGAGGAACAGTCCGGCGCCGGCCACAGCCTGACATTGTCGCAGCCGGTGCGCGTGCGCGAGGTTGGCCCGCGCCGCCATGCCGTCAAGGGCACCCCGACCGATTGCGTCATGTTGGCATTGGGCGCGGTCATGGAGGGGTTCAAGCCCGACCTGATCCTGTCAGGCGTTAATCGCGGCGGCAATCTGGCTGAGGATGTCACCTATTCCGGCACCGTATCGGCAGCGATGGAAGGCTGCCTGGCCGGCATCCGTTCGATCGCGCTGTCTCAGGTGATGGCCGATTATACCGCCGGCATGGAGGATTTTTCGACCGCGCTGCGCCATGGTCCCGATATCATCCGCCGTGTGCTGACGATCGACTGGCCGGACGGCGTGCTCATCAACATCAATTTCCCGCCCGTGAAACCCGGCGACGTGAAGGGCGTGCGCGTTACCGAGCAGGGCTTTCGCGACTATGGCAACATCCACCTCGTCAAGCGCATCGATCCGCGCGGCTTTCCCTATTACTGGCATGGTTTCGGCAAGGAAAAGCTGGTGCCAGGCCATGAGACGGACCTCAAGGCCATGCACGAGGCGTGCATTTCGGTGACACCGCTGCACCTCGACATGACGCATTACCAGACCATGGGGGCGCTTCGCGGCGCACTGACGCCGCTGGCCGAGTGATACGGCGGCGGGAGTGTCCCGCCGCCGCATTCCCTCACGCTGTCACAGCCTTGCGGCGCCGCATCGACGCGCCGACTAGGCCAAAGCCGGCGATCAGCATCGCCCAACTGGCCGGTTCCGGCACGGCAGCACCGATCGAGCCCGGCAACACCTGGATAAAGGCGACATCAAAACCCGGCGATCCACCGAAATTGTCCAGCCCTACGATCTTGATGGCGCGCACCGGGCTGGCAAAGCCGATGCTGGCAAGGTCAAAGGCGGTCGATGCACTGTCCAGCGCCACGCCGAGAAACACGAAATTGATGAAATCGGACGAAACGAACACATTGGCGCGTTCCCCCGCCGCACCGACCTCACCGATGAAAATGTCGTTGCCGATGCCGTCGATCACGGTTTCATCGGTAAAACCAACGGTGACAAAGCTGCCCGTCGGCAAGGACAGGAAATCCGACACCGCACCGTCCGGTCCCAGGACGACCGATGTTGACACAGGCACCGGGAAACTGCCCGGGAACGTCCCGCCATACGGACCGGGGAACGGGCCCGCGCCGGAGTTGAAATATGCGAGAACGCTATCGGCATAGCCCACAACCGCCTGGGCGGGCGCGGCGGTCATCAAGGCGGCTGCAATGACGGTCAGACTGGCAAGTGTCTTCATGGCATGATCCTCCCCCGGAGATCGGGTCGCGATTAACCATGCAAAGCCCGTGCCAACCATCGACGCCATTTGAACCGGTCGCGATTCTAGCCACTTGCCCGGCAGGCCAAGTCGGCAGGATTCCACAGTTGTAAACTATTCCGACACTTTTCATTCATTTTGTCGTGCTTTCCCTCCGCAGGCGTCGCCGCTACACAGCGAGTCATGTCTCGCAGCAACCCGTTTCGGTCTGGCGCCTGGCCGGCCATGGCAGCGTTGCTGCTGGTCGGATGCGGGTCATATGGCGGCCTGCCGGCTAGGCGCGCTGCTCCGCCGCCCCGCCCGGCTGCTGTGCCGCCAGTCGGCGCCGCCTCGTCCGGCAAATTGGCCCCAGCCAGGCCGGCGTGGACGGCGCGGCGCGTCGTGCCCGATGCCGTGACGACGCCGGCAGGTCGCATTCACACGGTAAAGTCCGGCGAAACGGGTATTGCCATTGCCCGCGCCTATGGCCTGCCGTGGTCCGATCTTGTCGCACTGAACGGCTTGTCGCCGCCCTATGCGATCGAAGTCGGGCAGCGTCTGCGCTTGCCGGGCGCGGCCCAGGCCGCCGCGCGCGTCGCGTCGATGAGCATGGAGCAAAGGGCGCGCGCCTTTGCCCTTGATATCGACACGATCGTGACTGGCGGCGAACCGGCGCGCGGCGGCCCGGCCATGGCCTCGCCTCGCCGCACGCCGCCGACAGCGCCAGTACCACAGCCGGCCCCATTGCCAGCACTCGTCGGCGATGCGCCAACCTTCCGCTGGCCGGTCGAGGGCCGCGTGATTTCCAGCTTTGGCGCCAAGCCCGGCGGCCGCTTTAACGACGGCGTCAACCTCAAGGCCAGCGCCGGCCAGGCCGTGCGCGCCGCCGGCGACGGCGTTGTCGCCTATGCCGGCGATGCCATTCCCGGCTTTGGCAATCTCGTGCTCGTCAAGCACGCTGGCGGCTGGGTGTCCGCTTATGGCCATAACGAGGCTGTGCTGGTGGCGCGCGGCAGGCGCGTCGCGGCCGGCGAAGTCATTGCCCGCGCCGGCCAGACCGGCGCCGTCGCCGAGCCACAGGTGCATTTCGAATTGCGGCGCGGCCGCACGCCCATCGACCCGCAGCGCGTCATCGGCGGGCGGTGACATTGCCGGCGCGCTCGGTTAAGGGCGCCCCATGACAACCACGCTCCCCCTGTCCTTTGCCGACGCTCCCCTCTCCCTTGCCGACGCACCCCGTGTGGGCATGGTGTCGCTTGGCTGTCCCAAGGCGCTGGTCGATTCCGAACGCATCCTTACCCAGCTTCGTGCCGATGGCTATGCGCTGTCGGGCGACTATGCCGGCGCCGATGTCGTCATCGTCAACACCTGCGGCTTTCTCGACAGCGCCAAGGCCGAAAGCCTCGACGCCATCGGCGAGGCCATGGCCGAAAACGGCAAGGTCATCGTCACCGGCTGCATGGGGCATGAAGCCGACGTCATCCGTGCGCGCTTTCCGGGCGTGCTCGCCGTCACCGGCCCGCAGCAATATGAAGCGGTGGTGTCGGCGGTGCGTGATGCGGCGCCGCCGGTGAAGTCCGCCTATCTCGACCTGATTCCCGACGCCGGCCTGAAGCTGACGCCGCGCCATTACGCCTATGTGAAAATTTCCGAAGGCTGCGACCATCGCTGCGCCTTTTGCATCATCCCGTCCTTGCGCGGCGACCTTGCCAGCCGGCCACCGGCAGCGATCCTGCGGGAGGCCGAAGCATTGGTGAAGGGCGGCGCCAAGGAGCTGCTCATCATCGCGCAGGACACATCGGCGTACGGTGTCGATCTGCGCCATGCCACATCATCACTGGGTGGCCGGAACTTGCGCGCCCATATCACCGACCTGTCGCGTGAACTGGGCCAGCTCGGCGCCTGGGTGCGGCTGCATTATATCTACCCCTATCCGCATGTGGACGCCCTGTTCCCGCTGATGGCCGATGGGCTGTTGCTGCCCTATCTCGATATTCCCTTCCAGCATGCCAGCCCCAGCGTGCTGCGTGCCATGCGGCGCCCGGCCAATGACGCCAAGGTGCTGGAGCGCATTGCGCGCTGGCGCACTATGGTGCCCGATCTGGCGCTGCGTTCCACATTCGTTGTCGGCTTTCCCGGCGAGACCGAAGCCGATTTCCAGTATCTGCTGGACTGGCTCGGCGAGGCGCAGATCGACCGTGCCGGCTGCTTCAGATACGAGGCGGTCGAAGGGGCCGCCGCCAACGCCTTGCCCGGCGCCGTGCCCGAGGACATCAAGGAAGAACGCTGGCACCGTTTCATGGCGCGGCAATCGGCGATCTCGGAGGCCCGGCTTGCCGCCAAGGTCGGCCGCACCCTGGATGTGCTGATCGACGATGTGGATGACGAGGGCGGCGCCACCGGTCGCAGCAAGTACGACGCCCCCGAAATTGATGGACAGGTGCTCCTGCGCGATGCCGGCGGCGTCAATGTCGGCGACATCATCACAGTCCTGATCGAGGACAGCGACGAGGCCGATCTGTTCGGGGTGCCGGCGTGACCGATTTTGCCGCGCTGCTCATTGCCAGCGATGCGGGTCCGGCTACGCCGCTGGTGCTGGTCACTGCCGCTGGCCTTGACGACTGGCTGCGAGCAGCATCCGAACGCGCGCGCGCCTTTGTTGCGGCACAGGGCTTCAAGGCCAAGCCCGATGAAGTGGCGCTGATTCCCGGCGACGCGCCCGGCGAATGGTCGGCACTGGCCGGCGTTTCCGAAGGTGCGATCGCGCCCTTCGCGCTGGCAGCGGCGGCGACGAAATTGCCCGCAGGACGCTATCGGCTGATGGCGGATCTGGGCGCCGCCGGCCTTGGCTGGCTGCTCGCGCAGCACCGGTTCACGCGCTACAAGAAACCTGATGGCGACCCTGGCGCGCGCGTGCTGCTCACTGGCAGCCTCGGTGCGATTTCACCTGCCGTGGCCGAGGCCGAAGCGGTGGCGCTGGTGCGCGATCTTGTCGATACGCCTGCATCCGACATGGGTCCGGGCGAACTGGCCGAGGCCGTCAGCGCCGAAGCGAAACGATTTGGCGGCATCGTCAACATCGTCAAGGGCGAGGCGCTGCTGACGCAGAACTTTCCCGCCGTCCATGCCGTGGGCCGGGCGGCCTCGCGCAGCCCGCGCCTGATCGACATGACATGGGGTGACGCAGCGCATCCCCGGCTGACTTTGGTGGGCAAGGGTGTCACCTTCGACACTGGCGGGTTGAACATCAAGCCGGGCGGCGCCATGGCGGCGATGAAGAAGGACATGGGCGGCGCGGCCCATGCGCTGGCGCTGGCGCGGCTGGTCATGCAAGCCAACCTGCCGGTGCGGCTGCGGCTCATCATCCCGGCAGTGGAAAACAGCATTTCGGGCGATGCGATGCGCCCCGGCGACATATTGGCGACCCGTGCCGGCAAAACGGTCGAGGTCACCAACACCGATGCCGAAGGCCGGCTGGTGCTCGCCGATGCGCTGGCGCTGGCGTGCGAGGACGCGCCGGCGATGCTGCTGGATTTCGCCACGCTGACCGGCGCTGCCCGGGTCGCGCTCGGGCCGCAGCTGCCGGCGATGATGGCCAATGACGACGCGCTGGCCGCAGACTGGCTGGCCGCCGGGTTGCGCGTCGGCGATCCGCTGTGGCGGCTGCCGCTTTGGGCGCCCTATAACGACATGCTGAAATCTTCGGTGGCCGACATGGTCAATTCTCCTGATGGCGGCTTTGCCGGCGCCATCACCGCCGGGCTGTTCCTCGAACGCTTTGTTGTAGCCGGTGTGCCCTGGGGCCATGTCGACACCTTTGCCTGGAACCCGGCGCCGCGCCCTGGCCGGCCCAAGGGCGGCGAGGCGCTGGGCCTGCGCGCTGCATGGGCGATGATCCGGGACCGTTGGGCATGAGCTGGGTGCTGAAGGGGCCGAGCGCGGCCTTTGACAAACGCGAATGGTTCGCCGGGCCGGATGTGGTCGAAGTGGCGCTGGCCGGCGATGTCGGCGCCATGCGCTATATCGAGCCGCTGCCGCTGGTGTGCACTGCGCCGCGCGTGATGATACGCGTCGGCCCCGGCGAGACTGCCGAGGCCGTGAGCGAGCTGCTGTTTGGCGAAGGCTTTGCATTGGCCGATGTCGTCGGCGATTGGGCGTTTGGCCGCCGAATGGCCGACCGTTATATCGGCTGGGTGCCCCTGGCGGCCCTTGGCGATCCGGGGGCGGCGCCAACGCATCATGTCACCGCCCGCCGCGCGCCGGTGTTCGCACAGGCCTGCATCTAGGCAGCGGCGCTGATGGAATTGCCCTATG
>NZ_JANPCD010000201.1:0-13403 GCF_031430775.1 Sandarakinorhabdus sp.
ACGGGCTTTTCAAAGTCGAGGAAGCTGTTCACGTCTTTTCGCCTATTACCGTTCGCGCGGCTGGTCAACAAAGCCGCTGCCCCGGCGCCCGCGCCAAAGGCCGATCATGCGCGCATGACCCCTTCGGCCATCAAGCCGGCAGCCATTTGCGCCTTGAACGGAAAAAACCCCTTGGTGGCATGTGGCCAGAAGCGCGCGTCCCATGACCGCCGCGCCTGCGACAGCGTGATGCCGTTGCCGGCCAGTGCCGAAGTCGCATCGCGCAAGGCATCCGCCACCGGACCGACCGGCGCATAAGGCGTCACGATGCGGCGCACGTCGGCTGCCTGCGCCGCCGCAGCCAGCGCGCCGGTGTCCAGCCGGTCCATGACGGTCACCGGGCACGACCACATCGCGGCGATGCGCTGCGCCGTGTCGGTTGCGGCCGCTGCCGCAAAACGCGCTGATGGGTCGCCAAAGGCCAGTCCGGCATCGGCCAGCACAATGGCGCCGCGAAGCCGTGTCATCCGCGAAAACAGCGTTTCCGGGCTCATGTCCTCATGCGTCACCAGCAGCAGCGCCGGCGTGTCGTCATCATGCGGCGCGGCCGCCGGCAAGGGCCGGGGCGCCGGCGGCGATTCTTCGGTGAGGGCTTGTGCCGTCTTCGCCAGTCCCGCCGGGGCAAAGCGGCCACCGGAATAGCGCGCGATATTGTCGGCGCCGGCCAGATAGATCTTGCCCGGCGTTTGCAGCCCCGCGACCCAGCGCCACGACAGGGTGTTGCTGGCGGCATCGGCATCGATCAGATGGCGCAGAAAGAAATCCGCCCCCAATGCCCATGGCAGGCGCAGTGTGAAAATCCAGATCGATGCAAACCACATGCGTGCATGATTATGGAGATAGCCGGTTGCCACCAGTTCGCGCGCCCAGTCGTCAAAGCCCTCGATGCCGGTCATGCCGGCCTCCGCCGCAGCCAGCGCGCGCGCATTGGGGAACGCATCGCGCATCCGGTCACGCTCGGCGACAAACTGCGTCCAGACGGCGGGGCGCATTTCCAGCCAGCCCTTCCAATAGGTGCGCCAAAGCACTTCCTGCAGGAATTTTTCCGCCGAACCCAGGCTGGAATGGGCCAGCACGGCTGCGGCCACGTCCCGCTCGGAGACCAGCCGGTGGCGCACATAGGGCGACAGCAAGGACACGCTGGCCAGCGCGTCCGGCCCCGGATCGGTGTTGCGCCCGGTGGAATAGGCATGGCCGGCCATCGGCACGAACGCCGCCAGCCGTTCCAGGCCGGCGGCACGCGTGGCTGGAAAATCGCGATTGGTCATGATGATGTCCCGGTGCTGCCTGTCCTGCGATACCGCAGATACCACACCTCATGCCCCAGCCGTCGTGCCTTGGCTTCATATCGGGTCTGCGGCCAATCGTCCGGCCGCACCAGGAAATCCTGCGGCGACTGCGCCAGCCATTCGAAATCGGCCCGCTTGCCCATCTGCATCAACGCCCAGCGGCAATAGATCGGGTGGTCGGTGCCGATGCGAAATTCCCCGCCGGGCTTCAGGGCGCGGGCCACGGCATCCAGCGGCTCGGGGTTGGCAAAGCGGCGCTTGGCATGGCGGGCCTTGGGCCACGGGTCGGGGTGCAGCAGGAACACCCTATCAAGGCTGGCCGGCGCCACCCGGTCGAGCACATCCAGCGCATCGCCCTGATAGATTCGCACATTGCCCAGGCCATGCGCCTGCACTTCGATCAGCGCGCCGACCACGCCGTCGACAAACGGCTCGGCACCGATGATACCGACATGCGGATTGGCCAGCGCCTGCGCCGCCATATGCTCGCCCCGGCCAAAGCCGATTTCGAGCCACAGCGGCCGGTCATCGCCGAACACGCCCGCCGCCGTCACCGGCCCATCGCGGTGCAGCGCCACTTGCGGCAGCAGCGTGTCATAAAGGCTGGCCTGGCCGACACGCAGCTTGTGGCCCTGGCGCCGGCCGTACAGGCGCCGGATGCTGGCGGGGTCGATGCTGGCGAGGTTGGGGGGCATGTCGTTCATCACCTGCGCCATGCCGCAAGCCCCGTCATTTGTGAAGCTTGACCTTGATCAAGGCGCACATCAGCATTCGGCAGTATCTACGAGGCCGAGTCCGGGGAGAAAGATCATGCAAGGCGCCCAAGCCACGACAAAGGAACAGGCACAGGCAACTGGCACAGATTTCGATGTCATCGTCGTCGGCGCCGGCATTTCCGGCCTGTCGGCGGCGTGGCATCTGCGCCATCGCCTGCCGGACACGCGCTTTGCCGTTCTGGAGCGCGAGGCCAGTTTCGGTGGCACCTGGCTGACCCACAGCTTTCCGGGCATCCGTTCCGACAGCGACCTTTACACCTTTGGTTTCCACTTCAAGCCATGGGTGGGGCCGCCGATTGCCACCGCAGCCGAGATTCAGGCCTATCTGGGCGAGATGATCGACGAGAATGATCTCGCCGGCCATATCCGCTTTGGCCATGCCATCGAAACCGCAGACTGGGACCCGGCACGGCAGGTCTGGACGCTGGTTGCCCGGCTGGCCGATGGCTCGCAGCGCCAATACACCGCCAATTTCCTGTGGATGTGCCAGGGCTATTACCGGCACCGTCAAGGCCATTGGCCGTCATGGCCGGGCATGGCGGATTTTGCCGGCAAGCTGCTGCACACCGAGGAATGGGACCCGGCCACCGATTATGCCGGCAAAAATGTGGCGGTCATCGGCTCGGGCGCCACGGCAGCGACCGTGATACCTGAAATGGCCAAGACCGCGGCCCATGTCACCATGGTGCAGCGTTCCCCCACCTATTTCTTCCCGGCCAGCAATGTCGATGAGACCGCCGAACTGCTCAGGCCGCTCGATATCGATCCGGCCTGGACCCATGAAATCGTGCGCCGTAAGAAAAACTACGATCAGGCGCTGCTGACCCGCCGCTGCATCGAGGAACCGGACACAGTCAAGGCCGAGCTTCTGGGCGCAGTGCAGGCGCTGCTGCCCGAAGGCTATGACATGCGGCATTTCACGCCCGCCTATCCGCCCTGGAAACAGCGGCTTGCCTTTGTGCCCGATGGCGACCTGTTTGCCGGTATCCGCGCCGGCAAGGCCGATGTGGTGACCGGCGAGATCGCGCGCTTCACGCCTGAAGGGCTGGCGATGGCCGATGGCACGCAGGTGCCTGCCGATATCATCGTGCTGGCCACCGGCTTCAACCTGTGCGTGCTGGGCGATATCCTCTTCAGCATCGCCGGCGCGCCGATCAATCTGGCCGATACCGTTACTTATCGCGGCATGATGTTCACCGGCGTGCCCAACATGATCTGGGTGTTCGGCTATTTCCGCGCCAGCTGGACGTTGCGGTCCGACCTGATAAGCCAGTTCGTCTGCCGGCTGCTGCCCCATATGAAGGCGCGCGGCGCCACCAGCATCGTGCCGGTGCTGCGTCCCGAGGACGCCGGCATGCCGCTGTCACCGTTTTTCGACCTTGAGGATTTCAACCCGCATTACATCGTGCGCGGCCAACACGCCTTGCCCAAAAGCGGCCCCAAGCCGGAATGGCGCCATACCCAGGATTACTGGCGCGAACGCGACGAGTTGCCGAATGTTGCGCTGGACGGACCGGAGTTCCAATATGGGCACCGGGCCACTCCGGCTGTTGCGGCAGAATAGCCGCCCACGCATCATTTCCTTGCGCCCGCAGGCCAAGATGTCGCAAGTGACCGCGAGGGGCCAACCGCAGGGGCGCGGAGTTGGTATGGATCGGACGCATTGATGCTGAGCGGGCTGAAATCGGTGGTCATGGGCGGCCGTGAAATGTGGCCGCTTGTCGAAGGCGGCAAGGGAGTCGCTGCCACCAACCATCTGTCGTCCGGCGCCTGGGCGGCAGCCGGCGGCACCGGCACCATCAGCGCTGTCAATGCCGACAGCTATGACCCGACGGGCCGCATCATCCCGCAGATATATCGTGCCCTGTCGCGGCGTGACCGTCATGAAGAACTGGTCGAATATGCCATCGAGGGCGCCGTGCAGCAGGTGACGCGCGCCTATGACATGGCGGCGACCGAATTGCAGCGCGGCTTTGGCGCCATCAATATCAATGTGCTGTGGGAAATGGGCGGCGCCAGCCGCGTGCTGCACGGCGTGCTGGAACGCACCAAGGGCCTCGTCAATGGCGTGACCTGCGGCGCCGGCATGCCGTACAAACTGTCGGAAATCGCCGCCCATTACGGCGTGCATTATTACCCGATCATCAGCTCGGCCCGCGCCTTTCGGGCCTTGTGGAAACGCGCCTACAGCAAGGCCGCTGAATGGCTCGGCGCCGTTGTCTACGAAGACCCGTGGCTGGCCGGCGGGCACAACGGCCTGTCCAACGCCGAGGACCCGCGCGTGCCGCAGGACCCGTATCCGCGCGTCAAGGAACTGCGCGCCACCATGCGCGAACTGGGTGTGTGCGAATCGGTGCCGATCATCATGGCCGGCGGCGTCTGGCGGCTGGACGAATGGACCGACTGGATCGACAATCCCGAGCTTGGCCAGATTGTGTTCCAGTTCGGCACGCGGCCGCTGCTGACACAGGAAAGCCCGATTCCGGAAGGCTGGAAACAGCGGCTGATGACCCTGAAGAAGGGTGATATCTCGCTGCACAAATTCTCGCCGACGGGTTTTTATTCCTCTGCCGTGCGCAACCCGTTCCTGATGTCGTTGGAGGGGCGCTCCGAGCGACAGGTCGCGTTCTCGACTACCGCGACCGGCGACCACCAGTTCCAGCTTGATGTCGGCGTTGGCCGCAAGAGCTTTTTCGTCACTCGCGATGATCTGCTGCGCGCGCGCGAATGGCACGGCGCCGGCTTTACCGAGGCTTTGAAAACGCCCGACAACACGTTGGTATTTGTCACGCCCGAAGAACGCGGCGTCATCCGCAAGGACCAGGCCGATTGCATGGGCTGCCTGTCGCAATGCGGCTTTTCAAGCTGGGCCGACAACGAAACCAACACGACAGGGCGCCTAGCCGATCCGCGCAGCTTCTGCATTCAAAAGACCTTGCAGGACATTGCGCACGGCGGCGACACCGAAGCCAATCTGATGTTCGGTGGCCACAGCGCCTATCGGTTCGCGACGGACCCGTTTTATTCCAATGGCTTCGTGCCGACCGTCAAGCAGCTTGTGGACCGCATCCTGACGGGCGCGTGAGAGCGACCGCCCAATTCCCACCCCGCCCAAATGACGCGTCACCCCCGCCTTTGCGGGGGTGACTGCCCGTTGCTAAAAAAGCGAACTGCGCCCCTTCAGATATCCACGCAGATCTTGCCGAAATGCGCCCCTGACGCCTGATGGCGGAAGGCATCGCCCAGCCTCTCCAGCGGGAAATGCTTGTCGATCACCGGCTTGATGCCGGTCGCATCGATGGCGCGGATCATGTCCTGCTGCTGGCGACGCGTTCCGACCGTGATGCCGATCAGGCGGATCTGTTTGGCCATCAGTTGCACCGTCGGAACCGGCCCGGCAAAGCCCGCCAGCACGCCGATCAGGCTGATATGGCCGCCGATGGTGCAGGCGATGATGGATTCGGGCAAGGTGCCGGCGCCGCCGATTTCGACGATATGATCCACCCCGCGCCCGCCGGTCAGCCGCATCGCCTCGGTGCCCCAGCCCGGCGTTGTCTTGTAGTTGATGAGATGGTCGGCCCCCAGGGCCTTCAGCCGGTCCAGTTTTTCATCGCTCGATGATGTCGCGATGACATTGGCGCCCATCGCCTTGGCAAATTGCAGCGCGAATATCGACACGCCGCCGGTGCCCTGCACCAGCACGGTCTCGCCGGCCTTCAGTTGCCCCTCGGTGACCAGCGCGCGCCACGCCGTCAGCCCGGCACAGGTCAGCGTCGCCGCCTCGGCATGGCTGTAACCGGCCGGCGCATGGGTGAAGCTGGTGGCGGGCATCGTCACTTCTTCCCGCGCAAACCCATCGGCGCCGTCGCCCGGCACGCTGGCAAAGCCGGCCATACTGGGCAGGCCATCGGGCCAGGCCGGGAAGAAGGTGGAGACAACGCGGTCGCCGGCCTTGAACTCGGTGACGCCCTCGCCAACGGCCAGCACATCGCCGGCGCCATCCGACATCGGGATGCGGCCATCAGGGGTAGGGATGCCGCCCATGACGACGATATAATCATGGTAATTCAGGCTGGAGGCGCGGATGCGCACGCTGATTTCGTGCGGGCCGGGGGCGGCGGCCGCATCCATGTCCTCATAACGCAGATTGTCGGGGCTGGCGGGATGGCGGAGACGGATGGCTTTCATGGCGGGGCTTCCTGTGATGATCCGCACCGAACATGGGCCAATGCAGGCGGTGCGTCACCTTGGGGAAAGGCTAGGGGCGCGCGGCCTGCGCGCTCGCGGCGCTACGCCCACCCATCCAGCACGATGTCCGGTGGCCGGTGCCCGTCCACCCACACCCGGATATTGGCGATGACCTTTTCGCCCATGGCCTGCCGGCCCTCGAATGTCGCGCTGCCCATATGCGGCAGCAGCACGACGCCGGGCAGGTCGAGCAGACGCGGATCGATGAACGGTTCGCGTTCGAACACGTCCAGGCCTGCTCCTGCAATCCGCCCCGCCGCCAGCGCCTCGCACAGCGCGTTTTCGTCGAGAATCTCGCCGCGCGCCGCGTTGATGACATAGGCATTGCGCTGCATCAGGCCAAAGCGGCGCGCGTCGATGAGATGGTGCGTTTCGGGGGTGTGCGGGCAGTTGATCGAGATGAAATCCACCCGCGCCAGCATGGCATCGAGATCGGCCCAGAAAGTCGCTTCCAACTCGCCTTCCACTTCGGGCGGCAGGCGGTGGCGGTTGTGATAATGCACGGTCAGGCCAAAGGCGCGGGCGCGGGTCGCCACGGCGCGGCCGATGCGCCCCATGCCGATGATGCCCAGGCGCTTGCCGGTAATGCGGTGGCCAAGCATGCCGGTGGGCGACCAGCCCTGCCATTCGCCGGCGCGCACCAGCTTTTCGCCCTCCGCAAGCCGGCGCGGCACCGACAGGATCAGCGCCATCACCATGTCGGCAGTGTCGTCGGTCAATACGCCCGGCGTATTGGTGATCGCTACCTTGGCGGCGCGGGCGGCGTGCATATCGATATGATCGACACCGACGCCGAAATTGGCACACAGCTTCAGCCGCCCCCCTTCGGCAGCGGCAGCAAACACGGCTGCATCGACATGGTCGGTCACGGTCGGCACCAGCACATCGCAGTCACGCGCCGCTTGCGCCAGCTGCTGGGCCGTGAACGGCGTGTCGGTCAGGTTCAGCTCGACATCGAACAGTTCGGCCATGCGGGTTTCAACGGCATGGGGCAGGCGCCGGGTGACAATGACGCGGGGCCGGGGGCGAGAAGCGGAAGCAGGCATGGTGCGAAGGGTTGCGCTCTGGCGCGGGCGCGGTCAAGACTTGGCGCCATGAACTTTAGCTTGAAACTCCTTCGTCTCTGCCCCCGCCTCGGCGTTGCGGCTGGCCTGATGCTGGCATCGCCCGTCATGGCAGCCGAACGCGCCGATGGCACCACCGACCTGAAGGTGCCACGCTTTGTGTCGCTCAAGTCCAACAGTGCGATGCTGCGCACCGGTCCCGGCGAACGTTTCCCGATCGTCTGGGAATACAAGCGGCGCGGCCTGCCCGTCGAAGTGCTCAAGGAATATGAAATCTGGCGCCAGCTGCGCGATCCCGATGGCACCGTCGGCTGGATGAACAAGTCGCTGTTGCAGGGTGACCGCACCGGCGTCATCACCGGCGGCGTGCGCGTCCTGTATACCGCGCCCGACGTCAAGGCGCGCATCGCCTGGCGGATTGCGCCCGGCGCCGTGGTTACTATCACCTTGTGCGAGGACCTGTGGTGCCGCGTCAGCAAGGACGGCAAGTCAGGCTATATCCTGCGCGGCCAGATGTGGGGCACATATCCGCGTGAGACCATCGCGGGTTAACTGCATTCCAGCGTGTAGCGTGCCGCTGCCTTGTCGAGGACGATGGCGCTGCATTCACCAAGCTGGCGCCGGCTGAGGGTCAACAGCCGCACCACGGGCCGGTTGCGGTCGCTGCTGCCGGTGACGACGATTTCGGACGGGTCGTCATCATCCGAGATGATCTGCTGTTCGTTGCCCAGCACGCCGGTGCCGTCCCGCAGATCGCGGACGCGCACGGCTACTTCCGTGATTCGAAACGGCCCCACCACCAGCGGCCGGGCCAGCACCATGCGCCGCACCGGCCGCACGATGCCGAGCAGGATTTCCTCCTCCCAGACATCGCCGGTCATGGTGCCGCCCAGCGCGCCGGCCAGGTCTGCGCCGGTCGCGGCGGTGACCATGGTCAGGCGGTAATCGGCCTCGATGGCGATGGACACGCCAAATCCGGGACCGATATCGGGGCGGCCGCGCACCCCGGCATAGGTCCCGGAATTGATATCGCCATAGAGCGGGAAGTCATGGGGCGTATCGCCGGCGCCGGCATTGCCGAGACTGATCCTGATCTGCTGCTGCGGGAACGCCCATGGCCCGACGCTGCCATCGCCCTTCATCACCGCGCCCTGGAACCAGAACACCCGCTGCTTGATCGGCTGGCCTGCAAGCGTGAAGGACTGGACAGCGTTGCGGCCTGTCAGCGCCGGCGCATTGCCGATCTTGAGCGTCGCCTTGCCCATCAGGCCCTGCGGCTTGATGCCGAGACGCGCCGCGCTGGCGGCACTGAGCGTCACGCGGTCGATGCTGCCGGTGAACAGCCGCAGGCCGATCTGCTGCCCGGCGATACCCAGCATGACGGGGGCATCGGCATCCAGCACCAGCGGCGGCAGCGCAGGCGCTGCAATCGCGGGTGTTGCAAACGCGGATAGCCCGGCGAGGCAGGCGGCCGCCAAGGCAATGGGAAAACAACGCATGAACACGCTCCGGACAGTGCTTCGCGCATGGCACTGTATCGGCTTTTGCAAGTCAATGGCTGGTTTTCGGCTTGTTTGCGTAGGCCCATCGGGGCATCATCACGGTGTTGCCCATAACGAGGAATGCGCGTGCGCCGCGGTGTGAAGATTGCGGGCGCATTGGGGCTGGTGTCCGGAGGGCTGGGGTTCGGCCTGTTCGCGCTTGTCGCGGCCGCCTGGAGTGCGCCGACCCCGCAGGTCACCGGTTTTTCGCCGTCCGGCAGCGTACAGGGTGTGCAGCAAATCGCGATTCGCTTTGCCACGCCCATGGCAGCGCTTGGCGACCCGCGCCTGACCGCACCGGTTTCGGGCAATTGTTCGGCAGGTTCCACCGGAAGATGGGCCGATCCGCAAAATTATGTCATTGATATTGCTGGCGTGATGCCCGGCGGGCAGCGCTGCTATTATACACTTGTACAAAACCTCAAGGATGCTGATGGCCGCGCGTTGACCGGCACCCGGCAGTTCGCGTTCGATACCGGCGGCCCGGCGCTCAGGGCCGTGCTGCCGGAATATGACCAGATTGCCGAGGATCAGGTCTTTCTGCTGGCGCTGAATGCCGCGCCGTCGCCCGCCAGTGTGGCGGCCGGCGGCGCGTGCCTTGTCGAAGGGCTTGGCGAGCGACTGCCGCTCGATATCCTGCCTGATCGGGTGCGCGATACGATTGTGAAAGGCGCACGCGGCGACTGGCGCCTGTCGAATTTCCTGGTGGCCGCCGGCCATGAAACGCCGCGCTGGGGGGACGCCGCACCGGTGCCGCGCGCCCATATCGTCGCGGTGCGCTGCCACCGGCCACTGCCAGCCGGCGGCAAGGTGACGCTGTTGTGGGACGGCGCCGTCACCACTGCCAATGGCCTGACGGCGGGCGAGACCGAGCGGCGGGCCTATCGCATCCGCCCGGCCTTTGCCGCCCGGCTGGAATGTTCGCGGGTCAATGCCGGTGCGCGCTGTTCGCCGCTTGAGGCGATGCGCGTCACATTTTCCGGCGATGTGCCGCGCGCAGCGGCGCTGTCGGCGCGCATCATCGGGCCTGATGGCGTGCAGCGTGCGCCGGTGGTGCCAACCGAAAAGACCAGCACGGTCGGCGAAGTGCGCTTTGCCGGGCCGTTTGCCGAGCGCACCGATTATCGCATCATGCTGCCGCCGGGGCTGGTCGATGACGGCGGTCGCCCGCTGGTGAATGCCGCGCGGTTTCCGCTGGCGGTGACGACCGGCGATTTCCCGCCCTTGGCCAAATTCGCCGGCAGTTTCGGCATCATCGAGGCAGCCGAGGGCGGCGTGCTGCCGGTGACGCTGCGCGGTGTCGAAAGCCCGGTGGCGGCCCGCGCCGACAGCCTCAACGCTCGCGCCTTGCCGGTCCGCAGCGACGCCGCGATTGCCGGCTGGCTCCGAACGCTGGCGGGCGCGGAGGACCGCAAGTTCGATGACGTGCGCGGCAGTGGCGCAGCGGAATCGCGCCAGATCGAAACGACCCGGTCCACGCCGCTGCTGGGCGCTGCAAGCCCGGCGCGGCGTTTCACGGTGCCGCGCGCCAAGGACCCACGCCAGTTCGAGGTGGTGGGCATCCCGCTGCGCACCAAGGGCTTTCATGTCGTGGAACTTGCCTCGCCGGCCTTGGGCGCGGCGCTGCTCGGGCCGGGCCGCACGCGCTATGTGGCGACCGGCGCATTGGTCACCGACATGGCGGTGCATTTCCAATGGGGCGACGGCGCCAGCCTGGCATTCGTGACCCGCCTGTCCGATGCAAAGCCGGTTGCCGGCGCGTTGGTGACGGTCACCAACAGCTGCGATGGCCGGCAATATTGGCAAGGCCGCACCGATGCCAGCGGCCAGGCGCGGGTCCCGGCCGGTCTGCCGCGCCCCTCCAGCTATGGCGATTGCAGCTATGGCGACAACAAGCCCTTGATGATCAGTGCGCGGACGGCGGACGACATGTCCTTTGTTCTGACAAGCTGGGGCGAGGGCATTCAGGCCTATGATTTCGGCTTGCGCCAGGCGAGCCTGTCGGACGCGGCGGCCGTCCATGCCATTATCGACCGCACGCTGGTGCGGCCGGGCGACACCGTCAACATGAAGCTGGTGTGGCGGCAGCGCCGGGATGGCGGTTTCGGGCCGGGTGCAGCGATCAAGGCGCCGAAACTGCGGCTGTATCACTGGCCATCCGACACCGGGTTCGACGTGCCGCTGGCGGCATCGGCGCAGAGCGGCACGGCAAGCTGGGCCGTGCCGGCATCGGCGCCGCTGGGCGCATATGCCGTGCAATTGTCGGGCGAAGGTTTTGATCAGGTCGAGGCCGGAACGGTGCAGGTCGATGCCTTTCGCCTGCCGGCCATTCGCGCAGGCGTGACCGGCCCCAAAACCGTGGCCGTGGCGCCGACCAGCGTGCCCATCGATCTGGCGCTGTCCTATCTGTCGGGCGGCGCGGTTGCCGGCGCACCTGTGAAACTGCGCACGCAGGTCAATCCGCGGGACGTGACGCTGCCGGATTATCCCGACTGGAGTTTCGGCGGCGAGCCGGTGACGCCGGGCATCGCGGCGCTTGATGGCGACGGCGAAGCGGCCGACGCCGCGCCGACAACGCCCACCCGCGCCCGGCTGGAGCCGGTGACGCTGGGTGCGGGCGGCACCGCGCGCATCATGGTGGCGCTGGGCGCGGCGGTGACGCGGCCATCGGAACTGATCGCGGAAATGGATTATGACGATGCCAATGGCGAGGTGGCGACGCGGACGGCCCGCATCGCGCTTGAGCCATCGGCGCTCAGGGTCGGCATCCGTACCGATGGCTGGATGGCCAAAAGCGATGACCTGCGGCTCAAGCTGCTGGTGCTCGATTTGGCAGGCAAGCCCGTCAGCGGTGCGCGCGTCAAGGTGCGGTTGTTCAGCCGCGAGACCTATAGCTATCGCAAGCGGTTGGTGGGCGGTTTCTACGCCTATGACAACAGCCGCGAGACGAAAGAGCTTGGCGCAAACTGCGGCGCTCTGACCGACAACAAAGGCCTGGCGACATGCCGGATCGATGTTGGCGTGGCCGGCGAAGTCATCGCGCTGGCCGAAGTCGCAGACCAGGGCGCCCGCATCGCGCGGGCCAGCAAAAGCGTCTGGTTGGCCGGTGATGAGGACTGGTGGTTCGGCGGCGACAATGGCGACCGCATGGACCTGGTGCCCGAAGCGCCGATGGTGGCAGCAAATGGCGTCGCCCGCCTGCAAGTGCGCATGCCGTTCCGCGAGGCCACGGCGCTGGTCAGCGTGCTGCAGGGCGGGGTGATGGACAGCTATGTCACTACGCTTTCGGGCAAGGATCCGATCGTCGAAGTGCAGATGAAGGGCCATTATGCGCCCAATGTCACTGTCTCGGTGCTGGCGGTGCGCGGGCGCGTTGCCGGCTGGCGGTTGTGGCTGGCGGACTTTGCCCGGCGCTGGAACCTGCCTTGGTTCAGCCGCGAGGCCGCCAGCCCGACCGCGCTCGTCGATCTCGCCAAGCCCAGCTTCCGCCTCGGCATGGCCAAGTTGAAGGTCGGCTGGGACGCGCACAGCCTGACCGTCAAGGTGACGCCCGACCGCGCCAGCTACCCGGTCAAAGCGGCGGCGCTGGCGCGCATCAAGGTCACGGCGCCAGCGGGGCGTACGCTGCCTGCCGATGCCGAAATTGCCTTTGCCGCAGTGGACGAGGCGCTGCTGCAACTCAAACCCAACGAAAGCTGGAAGCTGCTGGATGCCATGATGGCCGAGCGCGGGCTGGGCGTCGTCAACGCCACGGCGCAGACGCAGGTGGTCGGCAAGCGCCATTATGGGCGCAAGGCGGTAGCAGCCGGCGGGAGCGGCGGCGCTTTGTCAGGCGCGGTGCGCAGCGATTTCAACCCGCTGCTGGCATGGGTCGGCAGGGTCAAGTTGGATGGGCGCGGCGAGGCGGTGGTGCCGCTGCGCACGAACGACAGCTTGTCGGCGTTCCGGATGGTGGCAGTGGCGACGGCGGGGGGCGACCTGTTCGGCACCGGATCGGCAACGGTTCGCACCACGCAGGACCTGCAATTGCTGGCCGGCATTCCGCAGATGGTGCGCAGCGGCGACAATTACGCGGCCACGATATTGGTGCGCAACACGACAGTGGCGGCGATGACCGTTGGGCTGACGGGCCGGGCAGGGGTAATCACTTTGCCGCCGCTGAAGGTCACGATCCCGGCCGGCGGCGCCCGCAACGCCGCCTGGACGATCACGGCGCCGGACACCGGCCCGGTCGCCTGGGACGTGACGGCGCGGGCAGTGACCGGCCAGAATGACCGCGTCCAGATCAGCCAGACGGTGCTGCCTGCCGTGCCGGACCAGATGCTGATGGGCAGTTTCCTTGCCGCCGGCGCGCCGCCATTCCCGGTGGCGCGGCCCGCCGATGCGCTGCCGGGGCGCGGCGGCATCGATGTCACGCTCAGCCGCAGTATCGGAGGCACCCTGCCG
>NZ_JANPCD010000202.1:0-7493 GCF_031430775.1 Sandarakinorhabdus sp.
GGCGCCGTCCCACCAGCGCCGGTCCTCGACCGCCGCCCGATTCGACAGACTGAACTTGCCGAGCGCCGCATCTTCCATGGTGTTGCTGACGATGCCGTGACGGTCGGGGCGCAGGCCGGTCACCAGCGTGTAGTGGTTGGGGAAGGTCAGCGAGGGAAAGCTGGGCCGCATGGCAGGTGTGGTCACGCCGCGAGCCGCCAGTGCCGCGATGTTGGGCGTGATCCCGCGCCGCAGATAATCGGCGCGCAGGCCATCGACCGATATCAGGATGACCAGCGGACGCTGGGGCGCAGCAGCAGAAACAGCAGCAGGCATTGCCGCCGATGGGACCGGCGGCGTGCGGCCGGAACAGGCAGCGAGCACCAGCAGCAGCGGCACGCAGAATCGTGCAAAAATCGTCATCAAGGCCCCTGAACAGGTTGCATCATTTGGCGTTCTGGCCGGCTTTTACTACAGGGACAACATGGCCGAACTGCCCCCCGATCGATTTTCCGAGGAAAGCGCCACATTTGCGCTCAAGGGCAGCGATGTGCCCGACCTCGATCGCGGCGTGGCGGCGATCCGCAATGTCGTCAAGACACTGCCGGCGCGGCCGGGCGTGTACCGGATGATCGATGCCGGCGCCAACGTGCTGTATGTCGGCAAGGCGCGGGCGCTCAAGCAGCGCGTCACCAATTACACGCAGGTGACCCGCCTGCCACGCCGGCTGCAACGCATGGTGTCGCAGACGCGGTCCATGGAGATCATCACCACCAATTCGGAAGCCGAGGCGCTGCTGCTCGAAGCGCAGATGATCAAGCGCTATCGCCCGCCATACAATGTGCTGCTGCGCGACGACAAAAGCTTTCCGTTCATCCTGCTGCGCGATGACCATGAATTTGCCCGCATTTCCAAACATCGCGGTGCGCGCGTCGCCAAGGGCAGCTATTATGGGCCGTTTGCCAGCGCCGGCGCCGTCAACGCGACGCTCAACGCCCTGCAGAAGGTGTTCCTGCTGCGCAGTTGCACCGACAGTTTCATGGCGGCACGCGACCGGCCATGCCTGCTGCACCAGATCAAACGCTGTTCGGCGCCGTGCACCGGGCGTATCGACGCCGCCAGCTATGCCGAGCTGGTCGCCGACGCCAAAGGCTTTTTGTCGGGCCGCACGCAGGAGGCACAAAAAAAGCTCGCCGATGCCATGCAGGCCGCAGCCGCCCGGCAGGATTTCGAGATCGCCGCCGTGCTGCGTGACCGGCTGAAGGCGCTGACCTTCATCCAGGGCAGCCAGGCGATCAATGCCACCGATGCGGACCAGGACGCCGATGTCATCGCCATGGCCAGCGACGGCGGCGCCATGTGCATCCAGCTGTTCTTTATCCGCAGCGGCCAGAACTGGGGGCACCGAGCGTTTTTTCCGGCCCATACCGAAGGCGTCGATGAAGCCGAAGTGCTGCAAAGCTTTCTGGCGCAATTGTACGAGGATCTGCCACCGCCGCGCGAATTGCTGCTCGACCGCGCGCTGCCCGAAGCCGATCTGCTGGCCGAGGCGCTGTCGGGCAAGGCCGGCCGCCGGGTCACCATCCGCGTGCCGCAGCGCGGCAGTGGTCGCCGCATGATCGAACAGGCAGCGCGCAATGCCAGCGAAGCCATCGCACGGCGCCGCGCCGAAGCCACCACACAGGGGCGCCTGCTGGCGGAGTTGGCCGATCTGTTCGAATTGGAAGGCCCGCCAAAACGCATCGAAATCTATGACAACAGCCATATCATGGGGACCAACGCGCTGGGTGCCATGGTCGTGGCCGGGCCGGAGGGATTCCAGAAGAATCAGTATCGCAAGTTCAACATGAAGGACGAATCCATCACACCGGGCGATGATTTTGCCATGATGAAGGCGATGCTGTTCCGGCGCTTTGCCCGGCTGGACCGTGACGACCCGGACCGGGAGGGCGAAACATGGCCCGACCTGTGCCTCATCGATGGCGGCAAGGGGCAATTGTCGGCGGTGCGCGCCGCGCTGGAGGAACTGGGCGTCGAGGGCGTGCCGATCATCGGCGTTGCCAAGGGGCCGGACAGGCACGCCGGGCGCGAGATTTTCCATCTGCCTTCGGGCCGCGAAATGACACTGCCGCCGGGGTCGCCGGCACTGTTCTATCTGCAACGCCTGCGCGACGAGGCGCATCGTTTTGCCATCGGCGCCCACCGCGCCAAGCGGGCAAAGGCGCTGGTCACCAGCCTGCTGGATGATGTGCCGGGCATCGGCCCTGCCCGCAAAAAGGCGTTGCTGCTGCATTTCGGCACCAGCCGTTCAGTCAAAGGCGCGACGCTGGAAGATCTGGAAAAAGCACCCGGCATTTCAAAGGCCATGGCACTGGCCATCTGGCAGCACTTTCACGCCGGCAATTGAGGGTATAGCCTGTAGTCATGACCCTCAAGCTTTACACCGCGCCGACACCCGATGGGTACAAGGTCTCCATCGCGCTTGAGGAGATGGGCCTGTCCTATGCTGTCGTGGCCGTCGATCTGGCCAAGGGCGAGCAGAAGCAGGCGGATTTCCTCGCGATCAACCCCAATGGCAAGGTGCCGGTGTTGGTCGATGACGGCTTTGCCATCATGGAATCGGGTGCCATCCTGTTGTGGCTGGCGGAAAAATCCGGGATGCTGCTGCCAACCGAGCCGCAGGCGCGTAGCTTGGCGCTGCAATGGCTGATGTTCCAGGTCGGCGGCATCGGCCCGATGATGGGCCAGGCCAATGTCTTTCACCGGTATTGGCCCGAAAAACTGCCGGCAGTCGTGACCCGTTATCAGGCCGAAGGTCGGCGGTTGTTTGCGGCGCTCGACCACCGGCTGGGCGAAGCGGAGTTTCTGGCCGGCGACTATGGTATAGCCGATATCGCCAACTGGTGCTGGGTACGCACTGCGAAATGGAGCGGTATCGACACCAGCGGCCTGCCGCATCTGGCCCGCTGGAGCGCGGCGATTGCCGCGCGGCCAGCAGTGGTGCGCGGGCTTGGCGTGCCGGAAAAATCGGCGATCAAGGATGACAACAGCACGCCCGACCCCCGGATGGTGGAACGGATGCGCACGATGCTGGGGTTTTCGCGCCGCGAGGCGTGAGGCGCGAAGCCTCAGGCAATAGCGACAAACCGGTCGACGCCGTCGCTGCCGAGGATGCGGCGGACCTTGCCGCGTTCCTCCAGCCAATGCAGGTGCGCCACGGCCTCGCCGGTTGCGATGCCGTAATCGCTTTCGCCCACCGGCTTGCGGAACAGCGTCGCAAAGCTTTCGAACGCAGTGCGCGGCTCGGCGCAAAAGGCCTGGAGTTTTTCCAGCTTGTCCTGATGATCCTCGGCCAGCTGGTCGAGCCGGATGTGCAGGCCGGTGAACGGTTCGTTATGGGCGGGCAGCACGAGCACGCCGGCGTCGATCCGGCGCAACCTGTCGATGGATTCGAGCCAGTCACCCAGCGGGTCTGCATAGGGCTCGGTGGGATAGACCGAGACATTGCTGGTGATGCGCGGCAGCACCTGATCGCCCGAGATCATGATGCCATCGTCGCTGACAAGGCAGCTGTGTTCGGGCGCATGGCCGCGGCCGGTCACCACGGTCCAGCGCCTTGACCCGATGGTCAGCACGTCCTTGTCGCGGATACGCTTGAACCCGGCAGGCAACGGGCTGACGATCTTGGAGAAATTGCCCCAGGGCTTTTGCCGCAGGCCCTCGACCGCCTCGTCCGGCCAGCCGGCGCGGATGGAGAAATCCACGGCCTCGGGCGGCGGCGCATCGCGGACATCGAGCGTCAGCGTGCGCGCCAGCAGATATTCGGTGCGGGCAATTTCCAGCGGCACGTTCCAGCGCCGGCACAGCCAGCCTGCCAGCCCCAGATGATCGGGATGATAATGGGTAACAATGATGCGGGTGACGGGCTTGCCCGCCAAAGGCCCGGCGAACAGCATTTCCCAGTATTTCTTGGTAATGCCCATGTTGACGCCGGTATCGACCAGCGCCCAGCCCCCATTCGGTCCATCGCCGGCATCCAGCGCCCACAGGTTGATGTGGTCCAGCCCGAACGGCAGCGGCATGCGCAGCCAGTGGATGCCGGGCGCGACCTCGACCTGCGTACCGGGGGTGGGAACCCAGCGGCCTAAGGGATAGTGCAGCCCGCGCAGGTCCTGCGGGCTGCGCGCCTCCTGGGGGCTGGCGGCAATGCGCTGGCGCTCGGCGGGCGGGGGAACATCTTGCGCAAGACTGACATCGGACATGCACGAGCTTTAGATTGGCGGCCGGGCGGGGTCGACTCTTCTTGCCGATAGGCTATCTGCCCAATTCATGCATCCCAACCCCGCCTTTCGCCTGAAAGACGATCCGCTGGCCTTTGTCGCGGCGCATGGCTTTGCGCATCTGTTTGCCATGACACCGGATGGCCCACGCGTCGCCCATGCACCTCTGCTGGTGGCCGGCGGCGAACTGCGATTTCATCTCGCCAACGGCAATGCGCTGGTGCCGCATCTGAACGGCGGGCGGTTGCTCGTCAGCGTCGGCGGTCCCGGTCATTACATTAGCCCGAACTGGTATGACGACCCGGCTGCCAATGTACCGACATGGAATTACCAGACCGTCGAGATCGAAGGGCCGGTCACGCAGTTGGACGCCCAAGGGCTTGAAGCGCTGCTGAAGCTGTCCTCTGCGACATTCGAGCCGCGCGTCGGCGAAGACTGGACCATGGCCAAGATGGCGCGGCCTCGCGCCGAAGCGATGATGCGTGCCATCACCGGCTTTGCCATGGTGCCCGATACGGTCCGGACCACGCAAAAGGCCAGCCAGAACCGTAGCGAGGATGATGCGCGCGCCGTCATCGCAGCACTTGAAGAGCGCGGCGAACTGGCCGGCGCGGCGGCAATCCGAAGGGCACGTGGATGGTAAAACTGGCAGTCTTTGATTGTGATGGGACGCTGATCGACAGTCAGGTCAATATCATCCGGGCGATGGAATCCTCGTTCCAGCGCCATGGCCTGGCACCGCCCGACAGCCACGCCACGCGGCGCATCGTCGGCCTGAGCCTTGTCGAGGCCATGCAGGTGTTGCTGCCGGATGCCGAGCCGGCCCTGCACGAAAGCATGGCGCAGGATTACAAGCACGCCTTCCAGCGGCTGCGGGCCGACAAGGCGCTTGATCCCGAACCGTTGTATCCCGGCGTGGCGGATGGGCTGGCCGAGCTGCTCGATACCGGTTGGCTGCTGGGCGTGGCCACCGGCAAGTCGGATCGCGGCCTGGCGCTGGCGCTGTCGCATCATGGCATCACCGGCCATTTCGTGACGTTGCAGACGGCCGATCGCCACCCATCGAAACCCCACCCTTCCATGCTGCAAGCCGCAATTGCCGAAGCCGGCGCGCAGGCCGGCGGCAGCGTCATCATCGGCGATACCGCGTTCGACATGGGCATGGGCGTTGCCGCCGGCGTGCGCGCCATCGGCGTCGATTGGGGCTATCACGACGCCGATGAACTCGTCGCGCACGGCGCCGAACATGTCGCGGCCGATATGGCCGATTTGCTGGCACACCTGAGGACGACATGACCGAGAGCCTGAAGCCTGAGCCATTGCCGCCCGCATTGGCGCGCAAGCGGTTTCTGATCTTTGTCGCGGTGCGTTTTGCCGGGCTGGGCTGCCTGTTTGCCGGGATATGGCTGGGGCGCGACGGGCCTTCGGTGGCGGCCTTTGCCGTCATGGCGCCGGGCCTGGTCAGCCTGTTCCTGCGCCCCCGCCATCTCGGGCTGACACGGTGAAGCGCTTCTACACCCACGCGGCCATCAGCGATGCGCCCCCCCATGGCATATTGCTCGACGGCAAGCCGGTGCGCACGCCTGCGCGGCTGCCGCTGGCCCTGGACAGCCGGAACCTGGCAGAGGCGATTGCCGGCGAATGGGCGGCGCAGGGCGAGACGATCCTGCCGCGATCGATGCCGCTGACCGGCCTCGCCAATGCGGCCATCGACCGGGTCGCACCCGATCCATCGGCATTTGCCGTGCGGCTGGCGGCCTTTGCCGGGTCCGAACTGCTGGCCTATCGCGCCGATGGCCCGGCCAGCCTTGTCGCGCGCCAGACCGACCAATGGGACCCTTGGCTGGCATGGGCGGCGCAGCGCGACGACGCACATTTCTCACTCGTGGTCGGCATCCTGCACAAGCCGCAGGCGCCAGAAAGCCTGGCGCGCATCACGGCCGCTTATGGTGCGTTTTGCCCACTGCAACTGGCGGCGCTTGATCCGGTGGTGACCATCACGGGGTCAGCCGTGCTCGGGCTTGCCGTGGCTGCCGGCGAGATGGATGCGGACACCGCCTATGCGCTGGGCCATCTCGATGCCATCTGGCAGGAGGAATATTGGGGCCGCGACCCGCTCGCAGAAGCCGCCGAGGCAGAACGGCGCGCCGATTTGGCGGCAGCCGTGCGGTTCCTGCGGCTGCTCTGACGTCAGGCTGTCAAGGCCGCGAGCCACCAGCCGATGGCCGCCGCGACCGCCGCGCCAATGAAGACCATGGCGATCGCTGCCCGTTTCATGCTCTTGAACATCATCTGGAACTGGGCGCGGTCGTTGACATTGGGAAAGGGCGTGTCAGGCACCGGCACCCCCAGAAAGGTGCACAGCGGCGCCCAGCCCTGATTGGCGGTGAATACCAGAAGCCTGTCAGGCGGCACGGCAGCGACCACTTCGGCCAACTGCCGGTCATATTGGGCCATGGCCGCTGCGCGGTTGACCATGGCGCCCTGCAAGGTTCGCTGCCAGATCAGCTTGCGGCACATCGGTCCCATCTTGCGGCCAAACGGCGTCAGCACTTCCAGCACCTTCCAGAACCAGCGGTTCTCGGTGAAGTAAATCGTCTCGATGGCGCTGTCATACCAGGCGCTGCTGCCTCCCGGGTGCAGGGTCATCAACACTTTTGCGTCCGGGTAGGCGACCAGCAGTTCGTGCCAGACACAACTGCCCGGAAAATCGACCATGGCAGTGTAGTTGGCGAACACCTGTTCCCAGTCATGCGCGGCGCCCGCAGGACTGTCCGCGACACGCCCCCAGAACTCAAGGTGGCCCTTGTTGGCCGGGTTCCGGATGACTTCGACCATGTGATAACAGGGGAAGCCCAACTGGTTCAGCGCCGTAAACGTGCTCATGGTGCCGGTGCGCCCATATCCGGCGCCGATGACCTGTAGTGCCATGGCGTGTTCCCCCTGCATGCGCAGCATAAGCGATTTGCCAGTGTTGCAAAGCCCTTCCCCGCTGCTAGACGGAGAGGGATATTTGCCGGGAAACGCCATGTTGAAGACGCTTGAGGAACTGGAACGCCGCCGCGCCGCCGCCCGTGCCGGAGGTGGTGAAAAACGCATCGCCGCGCAGCACGCCAAGGGACGACTCAGCGCCCGCGAACGGCTCGACATCCTGCTCGATCCCGGCTCGTTCGAAGAACTCGACATGTATGTCGAACATAACTGCGTCGATTTCGGCATGGCGGAACAGAAAAT
>NZ_JANPCD010000203.1:0-7033 GCF_031430775.1 Sandarakinorhabdus sp.
GATAGCGCATGGCCCTGCCGACGGCAAAGCAATGGTTAAACGCTCAGGGCTGAACAAAGGCTGAAACATCTCTTTATCGGCCAAGGGTCTTGAAGGTCAGCGTGATCTGGAAATTGTTGCCGGGCCGGAAATCGCGGTCACCGACATAATCGCGGCGCCAACCAGCCCCGATGCGAAAGCATTCGTCCTCATATTCGATCCCGATACGGTGACGGATCGAAGCAAAGCCATTAGCGGTGGACAGCGGATTGTCCTGTGTCGTGGTCAGGTCGAAAATCGCCGTGCCGGATGCCGACCAATAGCGGGCAAAGGCGATGCGGCCGCCAACCCGCAGCTCCTGCCGGTCTTCAAGGTCCTCCAGCGTCACATTGCGGTTGAGGCGGACATAGCCGATCGTTGCATAGGTGCGGCGGCCGCCAATCGCGATGTCGATTTCGTTGCGCCGAACGGCAAAATTGTCCTTGTCCAGGCGGAAGCGGTGCGTGAACTCGAACAGGCTGCCGATTTTCAGGGTCGTGCGCCCGACAATATCCGACAACCGCCCATTCAGTCCTGTACCCGCCGGGAACTCATTGCCATTGCCCGACAGGCGCACCGATTGCCCGATTTCCGCGTGCACCTGCCAACCGGGCCGGTCCAAAGCGTATTCCAGGCCATAGGTCAGCCGTGAGCCGCTTTCGAACCGGTCTTGCCCCGGAAAACGGTTGAGATCGAACAGGCTGATGTCTTCGAGTTCGATGGCGCGGCTGTCCTCGTTGGGAAAGCCGCCATTGCGAATGCTGGGTGACAGCACCAACTGGGCGCGCGGCGTGATGGTCTGCTGTCCGCCCAGCGCCGGGCCGGAAAAGGCCCAGTCCGCTTCGAATGCCGCCACTGCAATCGCGCGCGCATGCAAGCCATCGCGGCCGGCATATTCGGGCAATGTCGCCAGCGCGGAGTTGGCGACATTGTAACCGTCGGCGCGTACCAGCGCCGTCGCAGTCAGGCGCTGCCCCATGGGGGTGATGACCCGGCGGTCCCAGCGACCAAAGCTCGACAGGCGCACGACGTCCTGGCCGCCGGTGCGCAGCAGGTTCATCGAACTGGCACCAAAGCGCACGCGACCGCCGATAATGTCATTCTGCGGCCGCCAGTCCCAGTCGAACAGCGGCAGCACGAACGGAATTTCGCCGCCCCGGTCCACCGAACGCAGGCCCTGAAAGGCCCAGGCCGAAATCGACAGCCAGCTTTCGGGGCCGATGCGTTCCAGCGCATAGGTCGAACGCAGCACGTCATCGAAACCAAGACCATAGCGGCGGTTGAAGGTATCGTCGGTTGTCAGCCGCAGCGAAAAGCTGGACCGCCATTCAGGCGTATGCTGGAGCCGGCCCTTGATGCCGATATAGCCGCGAAACCGGTCGCCCTGGTTGATTTCGGTCAGGCCATCGGCGCTGAAATCGACGCGCTGGGCATAAGTGAACATGCCATCGACCTGGATCGGGCCATCACGCAGCAGCCGCCGCGCCTGAAAGGCCAGCGCGGGGTTGGTGGCGGTATACACCCACGGCGTCAGGGTCACATCACGGTCGGGCGCAATCGCGAGGTGAAACGGCAGGCTGACACCCAGGCCGAGCTGACGCTGGATTTCGATGCCCGGCACCAGCAACCCGTTGACCTGCTTGGCTTCACCGTCGGGATGCGAAAAACTCGGCAGGTACAGGATCGGGATGCCGAACATTTCCAGGCTGGCATTGCGATACGATATGCGGTGCTTGAGTCGGTTGTAGCTGACGCGCACCGCCTTGATGCGCCACACCGGGTCCTTGGGGCACCCGGACGGGTCCACCACCGCGCACGGGCTGTAGACCGCCCGGTTCAACGTATAGATGGAATCGGTGCGCTGGCCCTGCGCCGCCGCCAGCCTGCCACCATCGTTCAGGACCAGCAACAAATTGGCAATGGCGCCATCGCGCAGCGAATCGGTCAGTTCGATCCGGTCGCCCAGCGCCTGGTTGCCGGCGGGGTCGATCATGTTGACATCGCCAATGGCGGTGATGCGCCCCGACGTGCGATCATATTCGATGCGGTCGGCCTTCAGGCTATAGCCAGCCCGGACAAGCGACACCTTGCCGAATGCCGTGACGACATTGGCGCGCTCGTCATAGCGCAGCTCGTCGGCTTCAAAATCAATGGCATCGCCGGGGCCGGCAATCGGTCCGGCCGGTTCGACTTCGGCGGGGCCATTGTCGCCCGGCGGGCCATTGCCCGGCACGGCCGGAGTCATCAACTGCGCATGCGCAGGGGCCATCGGCGCAAATGCACAAAATGCCGACGCGGCCAGCCAGAAATGGCGGGCGGCGGGCATGGACGATCTGCGGCGAAACAACACGCTCATGCGCTTAGCGGTCCAGCCGGCACCCGTCCACCGTCAGCGCGAGGCACGGCGAGCTTTACGGGCCGCAGGCAGCGTCCTAAGCACGGCGCGAAGCCGCTTGCCCGGCCCCCATTTCCGAAGGACATTACGCCATGCAGATCGCCTTTCCCGCTGTTGCCGAAACCGCCAGCCATGCGCTTGTCGTGCTCGCCGGGCCTGGCCTCGTGCTGGGCGCAGCCGCCGCTGCTGCCGACACCGCCACATCGGGGCAGTTGCTGCGCGCTGCTGCCACTGCGCGGTTCGAGGGCGAGGTTGGCGCCATTGTCGAAGTGATGGCGCCTGCCGGCATGGCGGCGACCCGTCTGCCGCTGGTCGGCACCGGCCCGGCCAAGGACGCCGATGCCAGCGTGCTGGAACGTGTCGGCGGCGCTATCGCCGCCCGCCTGCTGACCAGCGGGGAAACGCGGGTCAGCGTTGACCTGGCCGGCGCGGCGCTGGCCATCCCGGCGGCTGATGCGGCTGCGCATCTGGCGCACGGTGCGGCGCTGCGGGCGTGGCGATTCGACAATTATCGCACCACCATGAAGGCCAAGGCCAAGCCGACACTGACCCATCTTGATGTGCTGGGCGCAGCCGGGGCCGAGGCGTTGCATGCACGGCTGGATGCCATCGCCGGCGGTGTCATGCGCACCCGCGCGCTGGTCAGCGAGCCGGCCAATGTGATCTATCCCGAAAGCTTTGTCGCCAGCGCGGCCGACCTGGCGGCGCTGGGCATCGAAATGACCATATTGGACGAGCCGGCGATGCGCGCGCTGGGCATGGGTGCGTTGCTGGGTGTGGCGCAGGGTTCGGTGCGGGCACCGCGCATATTGGCGATGCGCTGGAACGGCACCAACGCGCCCGACAGCCGCCCCGTGGTGTTCGTCGGCAAGGGTGTGACGTTCGATACCGGCGGCATCAGCCTCAAGCCGCCAGCCGGCATGGAGGACATGAAATGGGACATGGGCGGCGCCGGCGCCGTGGTCGGTGCGATGCATGCGCTGGCCGCGCGCAAGGCGCCTGCCCATGTCGTCGGCGTCGTCGGCCTTGTGGAAAACATGCCAGATGGCAATGCGCAGCGCCCCGGCGATGTCGTCACATCGATGAACGGCCAGACCATCGAAGTCATCAACACCGACGCCGAAGGCCGGCTGGTGCTGTGCGATGCCATCTGGTGGGCGCAGGAGACATTCAATCCCGAAGTCGTCGTCGATCTCGCGACGTTGACCGGCGCCATCATCATCAGCCTTGGCAACGAACACGCCGGCATGTTCAGCAACGATGACAGCCTGTCTGCAAAGCTGTCGGCAGCCGGCGCGGCGGTCGGCGAGAAACTGTGGCGGATGCCGATCGGCGATGCCTATGACAAGCTGATCGACAGCGACATCGCCGACATCAAGAACGTCGGCCCGCGCGAAGGCGGCTCGATCACGGCGGCGCAGTTCATCCACCGGTTCATCAAGCCGGACGTGAAATGGGCGCATCTCGATATTGCCGGCACGGTCTGGGCCTCCAAGCCCGGCGCCTTGCATGAAAAGGGCGCCACCGGTTTCGGCGTGCGGCTGCTCGACCGGTTCATCGCGGACAATTTCGAAGGCTGATTTCGGTCAGCCTGCGCTTGCATTTGATGCGCGCGGCCCATAAAGGCCCGCGCATCCCCCGAAGCTGTTTTTCAAGAAATGGAAGTTCCCATGGCCATCACGCGCACCTTTTCGATCATCAAGCCCGACGCCACGCGCCGCAACCTGACCGGCGCCGTCAACACCATGATCGAGGCCGCCGGCCTGCGCATCGTGGCGCAAAAGCGCCTGCACCTGACACGCGCCCAGGCCGAAGGCTTTTATGCCGTCCACTCCGAGCGTGGCTTCTTCGGTGAACTGGTCGCCTTCATGATCTCCGGCCCCGTCGTGGTGCAGGTTCTGGAAGGCGAAGACGCCGTCCCGGCCTATCGCGCCATCATGGGCGCCACCAACCCCGCCAATGCCGACGCCGGCACCATCCGCAAGGAACTGGCCGAATCGATCGAAGCCAACACCGTCCACGGCTCGGACAGCGACGAGAACGCGGCCATCGAAATTGCGTACTTCTTCGCGCAGACTGAGATTGTTGGCTGAACTGATCAGTCTCGCGTTTCGAAGGGCCGCAGCGTTGCTGCGGCCCTTTTTTGTTGTCTAAGCGTAAACTCTAACTTGTGCCCAGTTTCCTGCAGGAAACTGCCTTAAGCACCTTCTGGAGACTTGGCGGTTCGCTTGACACCTTCCAATCAAGCCATAGCTGAGGTAGAGTTGCTAGTTGTATTTATAGCCGGCACGATGACTGGTAAGGGGCAGAATAGTTATGAGGTTGAAGGCCGCGACACTAGCGTTTTTTATAACGATTTCGACGCCGATTTTCGCACAACCCATAACTCGAAGCATTTCTCCTGAAATCGGCACAATTATAGACGTAACGCCTGGTCAGGTGTTTTACTCGGACACGTATATTCGATCAGTGGAAGCCTATGAGATCGATAGGCCGTTCAAGAGCAGTATGGCCGGATCGATGGGATTTCGTTTCTCCTTCTCGATCGACTCGATTACACTGTTAAAAAAAGGGGTCTCAAGAGATGGGATCTGGAGCATCTACGTGCCAGAAAAATTCTCGGCCTCACATGGACTGCTTGGAAATGTTCTATCTCCCGGTGACACGGTAGGACTTTTGGTTTCAAAAACTGGCGAAATGCAATGGTTCGTTGACAACTCGATACGCAACAATACGAACACTATTTGGTCGCGCAAATTGAACCCCAAAGACCCGCAGCCGAAACTGATATCTACGCAATCGTCTGAAACCGTTGGTTTGCCACTCTTTAGGTTGGTGTTCCTTGGGGTGCAAAATGCGAACGTTCGTATCCGCTTTGAACAGCGAGATGAGACCGGAACGTACGTTCGCGACGAGTTCACCTATCCAATCAGAAACAATAGCTTGGCGGTTGGGGCAGTCAGAGGTGCCGAATTTATTGTCAAGGTGGGTGACCTACAGTCGCAGATATTCGTAACAAAACCGATGACTGGCGAGTTCGGACTGTTCGCACCGAAGCCAATTGCGACTCCCCCGCCTGAAATATTTAAACTTTAAGCCCCGACTTACTAGTTAGGGGATCAACTAATTCCGTTTCATCAAGGCCGGTTTGGCAAGAGCTTGGCCCATGTGAACGCCTAGCTATTCAAATCGGCGGCATCGCCAATCGCTTCGGCGCACACTGCCGCCACGCCGCGCTTAACATCGCATCGATCATCGCCCAGTCCGGCCCATCGGTCAGCACGACGCCTACCCAGCCGGCCGGGCCGAAATACTTGGGACGGAAAAATCGCTCCGGGTCCATCTCGATCAGCATGGCCGCTTCATCGAGGCCGGAGACTTTCAACAAAAGGGCGGTGACGCCGTCGCCGTGGTGGTTTTCGCTGAAATAGGCGAAGAACTTGCCGCCTTCGACGAAAAAGCCCGGTGAGCCGTGGGAGAGTTTTTCCGCCGCCGCCGGCAGGGACAGCGCCAGGCCGCGCACCCGTTCCAGCAAGGCTTCGGGCCGGCTGTCGGCGCTGACAAAATCGGCCAGCACGCGGGGGTAAAGCTGGTGTTCGGCATATTGCACCCGCACCGCCAGCGTTTCGGGCGTGTCGCCGGGCAGCACCTTGATGCGCGCCTGGCCTAATATCGGACCGTCATCCAGTTCCGGGGTGACGATGTGGATGGTGCAGCCAGTCTCGGCCTCGCCCGCGGCCAGCACGGCTTCGTGCGTGTGCAGGCCCTTGTGTTTGGGCAGCAGCGAAGGGTGGATATTGAGGCAGCGGCCCTGCCAGTGCGTCACGAACTGCGGGGACAGCAGCCGCATGTAACCCGCCAGCGCAATGTGCGTGACGCCGGCCTGTTCCAGCTGCGCCGTGATGATGGCATCGAACGCGGCCCGTTTCATGCCGGCATGGCTGTGGGCAAAAATCGGCACCCCTTCGGCAGCAGCCAATTGCAGCCCTGCGGCGCCCGGATCGTTGCTGGCAACCAACACGATCTCATAGGGGCAATCATATAGCCGGCTAGCATAGAGCAGCGCGGCCATGTTGCTGCCGCGCCCGGAAATCAGGACGGCGACCCGCGCCCTAGGCATCATGGCTGGCCGTCCAGGCCGCCGCTTCGCCCCAGGTGCCGGCGGCGCCGTTCACATCGCAGCCCTTGGTGCCGGCTTCGATATGGCCGATGACGTGCGCCGTCTCGCCCGCAGCGCCGAGCGCGGCCACCACGGTATCGGCATCAGCCGCAGCGACGACAACCACCATGCCGGTGCCGCAATTGAACGTGCGTGCCATTTCGCCGGCCGCAACGCCGCCTTGTGTCCGCAGCCAGTCGAACAGCGCGGGCAGGGCAGGCGCATCGACAATGGCGCGCGCACCCTTGGGCAACACGCGCGGGATATTTTCCAGGAAACCGCCGCCAGTGATATGCGCCATCGCCTTGATGTGCCCGGCGCGCACCAGCGGCAGCAGCGATTTCACATAGATGCGCGTCGGCGTCAGCAATGCCGCGCCCAGCGACTGCGCCGGGTCGAACGGCGCGGGCGCTGCCAGATCAAAGCCGCTGCGTTCGATGATGCGCCGGATGAGCGAATAG
>NZ_JANPCD010000204.1:0-18382 GCF_031430775.1 Sandarakinorhabdus sp.
GAACGCCACGGCGACTTCGGGCACGCTGACCATGGGCAATGTCACCGGCGGTGCGCTCACGCTTGAGGCAACAGCCGGTGATGTCATCATCGCCAGCATCGCGCGCGGCGACGCGCCGAACCAGACAGCCGGCGCGACCAGTCTTGATATCAAGGCGGGCGGCAGCGCCACCATCACAGGCGCGGCGCTCATCAATGGCCCGGTGACGCTGACGACCGGCAGCGCCATCACGCTGGCCGACATCGACATTGGTGCCAACGCCCTGACCCTGACATCGACGAACGGCGGCATCACCACCGGCAATCTCGCTGGCGGCCCCCTGCGCCTGACAGCCAACGCTGCAACAGGCGATGTGCGCGTGGGCAGCATCGGCCGCGCCATCAGCCTCGATGTGTCGGCGGGCCGTGATATCAACATGGTCGGCACGGTCGCCATGGCCGGTCCGGCGGTGCTGATGGCGGGCCGCGACCTGACCACGGCGGGTATCGACACTGGCAGCGGCGCCATTACCGCCACGGCCACGGCAGGCACGCTCACCATGGGCAATGTCGCGGGCGGGGCGCTGAACCTCAAGGCGACTGCGGGCAATGCCATCATCGCCAGCATCGCGCGCGGCACGACCCTGGTGCTGACCACGGGCCGCAATGGCACCATCACCGGCAACACTGCCATCACTGGCAATGCGGCCCTGACGGCCGGCGCCGCGCCCGCAGGCGGCAATCTCTCGCTGGGCGCCATCGACAGCGGCAACGCCGAGATCGTCGCCAAGGCGACCAATGGCACGCTTGCCACCGGCAATGTCGCCGGCGGCGCCATCACGCTCGAAGCCACCGGCAGCGCGGGCGATGCCACCATCGCCAGCGTGTCGCGTGCGGCCAGCCTGACGGTCACAGCCGGCCGCAACGCCGTCATCACCGGCGCTGCGACCGCAAGCGGCGCCGCAACGCTGACCGCCGCAAACAACCTGACCACAGCGGCCGTGACTGCCGGCGCCCTCAAGGCGACGGCAACGGCGGGCGAACTCAGGATGGCCAACATCCAGGCCGCCAGCCTTGAGGCGGTCGCCGGTACCATCGCCAATCTGCTCGGCTCGGCCACTGTGACCGGCAACTATGCCGTGACGGCACCCGATGTCCGGCTCGGTCTTGGCAGCGGCGGCAACCATGTCGTGGGCGGCACCGCCGGCATTTCGGCACGCATCATCGATCTTGGCGGCACCACCGACCTGGTGTCCACCGGCCGCACGACCCTGACTGTCACAGGGGCCGGTACGGTCACTGCGATCGGCGGCGCCGGCACGGACCGGCTGCTGGACTCGGGTGATCTGGCACGGTTCCGCACGGCGGAACTGCAAGTGCTGGCCGGCAGCAAGAAGGTGACGCTCGAAGCCACCGACCTGTTCGCCAATGTCCGCAGCGTCGGTGTCACCACCAGCGGCGACATCGAAGTCGTGGGCGCCTTGCAATTTGCGACAGCCGCCGGCGCACCGATACGCACGCTGACGCTGGGCGGCGATGCGACCAAGGCTGATACTGACGAAACCGCCGATTTTGCCCGCAGCGTTGCGGTTGTGGCTGTGCCGACACAGACCAATGCGACGCCCTTTGTGGGTGGGCAGCTGCTGGCTGCTGGCTCGACGGTCAGGCTGCGCGCAACATACATCGCGCTTGGCATGAAGCCATTGCCGACTGTCGGCCTGCCGTTCATCGACGCCTTGCTGCCTGCGGGTGGCACCCCGCCGACCACCGATGTCGTGCGGGGCCAGTATCTCATCAACCCGGTGTCCAGCCTGTACACGCCGGCACCGCAATATGCGCTGGCGAAGGCCACCATAGTCGATGCGGCCCGGCTGGTGCTGACACCGGTGCAATGGGCGCTGATCCAGAACACCGATCGCACGGCGCAGCCTGGCGGCGGTATCAAGCTCACCAGCCTGCAACTCAACAAGATCGGCACGGGCGCCGACCCGGTGGTTGGCGTGTTCGGCTCGCTGGGCGGCCAGGAGGGCATTGCTGCTGCCCTGCGTATCTCGCCCGATCAGCTTGATGGCATCAGCCCCAACAATGTCCGCATCAACGGCTGCGTTGCGCTGTCGACCGCCGGCTGCATCGTCACGGGCCTGCCATTGCCACTGGTGCAGCTCAATGATCCGGGCCGGGGCCTGCTCATCAACAACGCGCCTGACCTGATCCTGCCCGTGGATCTGATTTCGGGGACAACCAACGAAGCCCTGTGGCGCGATGACGAAGATGACGACGACGAGGCGCAGGCGCCGAAGCCGGCGGTCAAGCCATGATGAGGTCAGAATCCATGACACGATTTGCACGCTTGCTTGCCGGCGCTGCCATGGCATTGGGCGTTCCTGCTCTGGCGGCGCCGGCGCTGCCCGATGCGTTCGACCTGGGGCGCGGGCCGCAAGGCGAATTGTGCCGCGCCGAACGGCTGTGGAACGATCCCGCCGCCACCGGCGTGTTCGATATCGTCTATTCCGTGCGTTGCCGTGGCTGGACAGATACGGCGTCCGTCGGCCGCATCGCGCTGTTCACCGGCGGCATGTCGGCCCTGCCGGCCGTCCGGACCGGCGAGGCGCGGCGTATTACCTGCGGCGCCGCAGGCACTATTGACGTGGCCGGGCTTGGCGCCGGCGAAGCATCGCGCTGCCGCAACATCGAGGGCGGTTACGCCGCCTTTGCGCTCGCCGTGCCGCGCGGCAAGCAATTGGTGACCGCCGAAGGCCTGGAGCGTTTTGCGGGCAACCTGATGGCCGGCGCCGAGGCGCTGGCCGGTACAGCGGCTCTTCCTGGCGCCAGCGTGACGCCGCGCGCCACGCTGGCGCTGGCAAGTCTGGGTGATCCGGCTTCCGGCGCAGGCGGCGTTGGCGATGTCGACGAAGGCGCGCTTGCGGGTCGCCGCGGCGAAGTGCTCGACTATTCGGTGCGGGGCCAGCATGGCGAAGCGCGGGAACTGGCGACGCGCTACCTGGCGCGACTGCCATCCAATGCGCGGCAGGGCGATCGCATAGAATTCACGCTCGAAGCCGCATTGTCGGCGTCCAACCTTGGCTATGCCGATTCCGCTGCCGCTTATCTGGAACAGGCAGCCTTGTTGATCGATGCGCCTGAATCGCCGCGCGGTGCCGCGCGAGACGCTCTGCTTGCAAAACTGGCGGTCTATCGCGCGATGAACGCGCTCAACGCCCGCGATTTCACAGCGGCGGCTGCCCTGGCGAAGACCGCGCTGGCGACAGACACGTCCACGGCAACAGCGCAGAATCCCCTGGCAGATCCGATCGTGCTTGGCCGATTGAACGCCGGCGGTGGTCGCAGTGCGCTCAGCCGCAAGGACGTCAGCTGGGTGCGGCCGACAATCCTGCGCGCCCAGACGCTATATGTCGAAGGCGGCGCCCTGCGCGGCCTTGGCAAGCTGACTGAAGCACTCGCGCCGCTGGTCGAAGCCGAGCGCCTGCTGATGCGGTTCGACAATTCGGGTCTTGATGCCTCAAGCCTGCTATGGTTGCGCAGCGCACTGGCGGCCGAGCAAGGCCGCATCGCGCAGCGCCAGGGCCTGGGGGCCGTGGCGCGCGGCCATTTCGAACGGGCTGCGGCCGTCATTGCCGACGCGTCCGTCTATGCCGGGACGCCGCTTCACGCCCAGCGCCAGATCGATCTGGCGAATGCGGCTGTGCAGATGGGCGATAACGCCGCTGCCCGCACGGCGTTCGATGCCGGCTTTGACGTGCTGCGCACCCTGGGCCCCTCGACGGCAGCTTCGGTAGGCGGCCTCGAAGGCTATTTCGATGTGCTCGCCGCCGAGATTGCCGCTGGCACGGCCGGCGCTCCCGCTGCCAAGGCGCGCTTCTTCGAAGCGGCGCAGCTGCTCAGCCCTCCGGCTGTTGCAGGGCAGATCGCCCAATTGCAGAAGATTTTCGAAAGCGGGTCCAGCGACGGCGCCGTCAAGGCCAAGACCTTGCAGGATATCGACCGCGAAACCCGCGCCCTTGGCACGCGCCTTTCACTATTGGCCGCCAACGCGCCTGGCCGGGCCGAGATCGAGGCCGAGTTTGCCAGCCTGGGAACACGCGCTGCCGCCATCCGCACGGAACTGGCCGGCGACCAGCAGTTCCAGCAGGCCACAGAAAGCGTCGCCAGCCTGGAAGAACTGCAAAAGGCAATGCGGCCCGGCGAGGCCTATCTCAAGATTGTCAGCCTGACCGGGCGCAGTTTTGCAATGCTGGTCCGCGACACGGACTCGGCTGTTTATCGCACCGGCGCCGACACTGCGGCGCTCGCGCAGCTGGCGCGCAGCGTGCGAAAATCGATCGACGGCACCATAAACAGCGACGGTCGCCCGATCGTGCTCGTTTATGATGTGGCAAAGGCACTGCAGCTGAAAAGCGCGCTGCTGGACGGCGCGGGCCGGCTGCTGGACGGCGTGACCACGCTGGTTACCGAGCCTTCGGGGCCGATGACGCAGCTGCCCTATGGCGTGCTGGTCGAGGATCAGGCCAGTGTCGATGCCTTTGCTGCCAGTGTGAAGCTGAACAGCCGCGACTACAGCAAGGTGCGCTTCCTGGCGTCCGGTCGGCGGATCGATTCGGCAGTGTCGCCGCGCTCGTTCCTCATCAGCCGGTCGATCAGCCCGTCGCGCGCTGCCCAGCCTTATCTCGGGCTTGGCAACCATGCGCCGCCAACAGCATCGGAACTGACCGCCCTGCCGTCGCGCGGGTCGTTCAAGGGCCAGTGCGGCGCGCGGGCCGACGTGCTGCGCGCCAGTTTCGCCTCGCTGCGCCCGGTCGGCGCTGCGGAAATCAACGCCGCTGCCGCAGCCATGGGCAAGGGTTCCGAGGAACTCGAACAGGCCGCCTTTACCGACACGGCCCTGGGCGATGCAGCAGGCGTCGGCGGGCGGCTGGGCAATTTTGCGGTCCTGCACTTCGCCACCCATGGCCTCAAGGAGGGCGAGCTCGATTGCGACAGCCCGCCGGCGCTGGTGACATCTATTGCTGATGTCGGCGATTCCGATGGGCTTTTGAGCTTCGAGGAAATCGCGGCCATGAAGCTTGATGCCAATCTCGTTGCGCTTTCGGCTTGCAACACCGCCGCATCTGCTGGCGCAAACCGGGCCGGCCAAAGCGGTTTCCGCAACGAAATCGGCCAGGCCGCCACGCTGAATGGTCTGGCGCGTGCCTTCATGGTGGCGGGCAGCCGCGCCGTGCTGACCACGCACTGGGCGATTCCCGACAGCTTCCGCACCCGTGACGGTCGGCAGATCGCGGCATCGACCCGGCTGATCAGCACCATGTTCGAGGCCGGTGCACATGCGCCGATGGGCGATGCGCTGCGCACGGCGCAAATGGCCATGATCGCCGCGCCTGACACGTCTCACCCCTATTACTGGGGCGCGTTCATGCTGGTGGGCGATGGCGCACGCCCGATGTTGTCGCCTGCTGCAAGCGGAACCGGTCAATGAGCCTCGTCGATATTGAAAGCCTGATGGCGCCAGTCAGCGCCGATGCGCCCTGTGGCCCGGACCTGCGTGCCGACCCGGATTTCCGCGACATCGAGGATGCGCCCGGCGGTTTTGCCGGCATGAAGGCGCCGGAACTGAGCAAGGTCGTGCGCCGCTGCGCCGAAATGCTCGGCAAGACCAAGGACCAGATGCCCGCGATTGTTGCCGTGCAGGCTGCGATCCGGGCAGGCGACGTCGACAGCGCCAATGCGCTGCTCGAATTCATCGCCCGTTTGGCGGACCAGAATTGGGAGGATTTTCATCCCGGCCCGGCTGCGGAAATGGTCATCGGCCGTATCAACGAGCTGTCGGCACTGGCCCGTCCGCCGGCGATGCTGTTGCCGTTGCAGCGGCTTGGCATGGCCAGCATGCCCGCGCCGTCCGAGACGGAATTCAACGCAGCGATGCTGTCGATGGCACTGAAACCGATCAAGGAATGGACCGGCGAGGACGAGGAAAAGCTGGCCAAACAGGCCGCGAGCGGCGCCATTACCGCTGCTGCCGCGCGCGCTGCCAAGCCGACCCATGAGACGGCGCGGCAGTTTCGCGGGTTCATGATCGCGCTGTCCGAAACCGAGCGGGCAGCCGATTCGGCGGCCGATGCCCTTTCGTCCGGCTTTGATGCCGCCGCCGCCTTGCCGCTGGCAATCCAGTTGCGCGCCCAGATCGCATCACGCCGCGCCGCGCTCCAGGCCATGTCCGATCAGCTTTACACGATCACCGAGACATTTGAACGGCAGGCGTCGGATTCCCCAAGCTTCGGGCCGATCACGTCGCAACTGAAATCGATGATTGCTGCTGCGGACGAGGTTCTGGAACTGTTTCCCGATCCTGCGGCCGCCGCCGAAGCCGCCGAAGCCGAAGCGGGCGAAACGTCGGAAGCCGCAGCGGCGCCTGGCGCGCCTGGCGCAGTCGCCGCCGCACCCAAACGCTTTTCCGGCGAAACGCCGCAGACACGCGCCGATGTGCTGGTCGCGATCGATGCGATCAATCGATATTATGCCGCAAACGAGCCGACCAGCCCGGTTCCGCTCATGCTTAAGCGCGTCCGCGATTGGGTCGAGATGGATTTCTTCAAATTGTTGAAAGAAATCGCCCCGGGCGGGGTCGATGAGGCGCACAAGCTATTGGCAATTCGGGACGAGTAACGCAGACTGTTTAGGGGTTTAAGATCGATTCCCGAGTCTCTCGGGGCACTTAGGCATTCAAGGGGATTCAACATGGCTCAGGACGGACAGAAGTTCATCAAGCGCAACCGCAGCCCGCGTGTGCACATCGAGTATGAAGTCCAGACTTACGGGTCGGTCGAGAAGGTGTCGCTGCCCTTCGTCATGGGTGTCATGTCCGATCTTTCCGGCAAGTCCGAGAAAGAAAAGAAGGAAATGGGCGAGCGCGACTTCGTCAACGTCGATATGGACAATTTCGGGGAATTCCAGAAATCCATCGCGCCGCGCGCGGCATTCTTTGTCGACAACACGCTGACTGGCGACGGCAAGCTGGCTGTCGACCTGACGTTCAACAGCATGGATGATTTCACCCCCGGCCGCGTTGCCGAGCAGGTTCCGGCCACGGCCTCGATGCTCGAAGCGCGGCGCCAGTTGTCCGATCTGCTCGCCTATATGGACGGCAAGGACAAGGCGCAGGACGTCATCGACCAACTGCTGAAGAATCCGGACCTTCTTTCGACGCTGGCCGCCGAATCCAAGGCACGCAGCGGCGGCGATTCGTGAATTTTTGCGCCTGAATTCTGCCCTAACCGGCAACCAAAGCTCAGAGGGAAAGACAGACAATGGCCACCGATCCCAATGCCGCCCAGGCGGGCGCAGCCGCTGCAGCCGAAGTCACAGTCGATGACTTCTCCAGTTTGCTGCAAAAAGAATTCAAGCCCCGTTCCGACGAGGCCAAGTCCCGCGTCGAAAACGCGGTCCGCACGCTGGCCGAGCAGGCGCTGGCCGGCAGCAATGTCATGCCTGGCGACGTCATCGGCACCATCGAAAGCATGATCTCCGCGCTGGATCGCAAGCTGACCGAGCAGATCAACGTCATCATCCACAACGAAGAGTTCAAGGCGCTGGAAAGCGCCTGGCGCGGGCTGCACTACACGGTCTTCAATTCGGAAACCTCGACCGATCTGAAGATCAAGGTGATGAACGCCTCCAAGGATGAACTGCGCCGCATGTTCTCCAGCTATCGCGGCGCCGCCTGGGACCAGTCGCCGCTGTTCAAGCGCATCTACGAAGCCGAATTCGGCCAGCTTGGCGGCCAGCCTTATGGCTGCCTCGTCGGTGATTTCTACTTCTCGCAGATCCCGACCGATGTCGAAGTGCTTGAAGGCATGGCCAAGATCGCCAGCGCTGCCCATGCGCCGTTCATTTCCGGCACATCGGCCGCGCTGTTCGGCATGGAAAGCTGGCAGGACCTCGCCAAGCCGCGCGACCTCGCCAAGATCTTCGACACGCCGGAATATGCCGGCTGGCGTTCGCTGCGCGCCAAGGATGACAGCCGCTACATCGCGCTGACCATGCCGCGCGTGCTGGCCCGCCGCCCCTATGGCGCCGTATCCGAACCGGTGGCAGAATTCGCCTTTGAAGAGGACACCGCTGGCGATCACGACAAATATGCCTGGATGAACGCGGCCTATGCCATGGCCGTGCGCATCAATGCGGCGTTCAAGGAATATGGCTGGTGCACCCGCATCCGCGGCGTCCAGTCGGGCGGCACGGTCGAAGGGCTGCCGGTCGCCATGTTCCCGACCGAAGACGGCGATACGGCGGTCAAGTGCCCGACCGAAATCGCCATTTCCGATCGCCGCGAAGGCGAGCTTTCGGCGGCGGGCCTGATCGGCCTCATTCACCGCAAGAACACCGACCAGGCAACGTTCATCGGCGCGCAGACCCTGCACATGCCTAAGGAATATGCCGACAAGGGCGCCACCGCCAATGCCCGGCTTTCGGCACGGCTGCCCTATCTGTTCACCAGCTGCCGCTTTGCACATTATCTCAAGTGCATGGTGCGCGACTGGGTGGGCGGTACGCCGACGACCAAGCAGCTTGAGGACCGGCTGCGCACCTGGGTGTCGCTATATGTCGATCACATGCCGGACATGTCATCCGAAGATCAAAAGGCTCGCAAGCCGCTGAAGGCCGCGGGCATTCAGATCGCGGAAGACGAAGAAAATCCGGGTTACTATCGTGCAAGCTTCGAGTTTGTGCCGCACTTCCAGATGGAAGGCATGGACATCACACTGGGCATGACGTCGGCGCTGCGTCAGGCCGGCAAATAACGCCGAAGCGCGGGTTCATCATCACAGCAAGGGAGAGTTATCGTGGCACTTGATATGTTCATGAAGATGTCGAACGGCATCGCGGGCGAATCCAAGGACAAGGACAAGGCAACAGTCGGCGATATCGACGTCCTCGCCTGGTCCTGGGGCGTCAGCCAGTCGGGCACGTTCCACAGCGGCGGCGGCGGCGGCGCCGGCAAGGCCAATGTGCAGGATCTGTCCTTCACCAAATGGATCGACAAGGCGTCCCCGCCGCTGCAGCTGGCCTGCCTCAAGGGTACCCACCTGACCTCGGCCGAGCTCAATGTCCGCAAGGCCGGCGACAAGCCCTATGTCTATGTCAAGATCACCATGACCAAGGTTCTGGTGTCTTCGGTGTCGACCGGCGGCTCGGGCGGCGAAGACCGTCTGACGGAAAATGTCACTCTCAACTTCGCCAAGTTGAAGATCGAATACTTCGAGCAGGGCGACACCGGCGCAGCCACTGCCGCCGGCGATTACACCTTCAACGTCGAAGAAAACGCGGCCGAATAGGCCTGGACTTCGGGGGAGACGGGCATGGAAGCGGAAACGCTGCTGAAAAGCGGCGACATGGCGGGCGCGCGGCAATCACTTGCCGCGCTGCTCCGCCAGGAGCCGGGCAATTCCCAGGCGCGCCAGTTTTTCTGGCAGCTGATCGCCGTTCACGGCGAATGGGAAAAGGCCGGCACCCAGCTCCAGGCCCTCTCCACCACCGAACCCAAGGCTATGATGCTCGCCGGCGTCTATAATCAGGCGCTGGCCGCCATGATCGCCCGCGACAAGGTGTTTGCCGGCAAGGAACGTCCGAAATCGATCGTGGGCACCGAGCCTTGGGTCGAGGCACTTCTGGATGCCATCCATGCCAGCAATTGCAAGGATCCGGGCGCAGCTGCGATGAACGCCGCCGCGCTGGAGGCCGCACCCGCCAACAGCGGCACGCTCAATGGCGAGGCTTTCGCCTGGATTGCCGACGCCGACAGCCGTTTCGGGCCGATGATGGAGATCATTGTCGGCGACCAATATGGCTTTGTGCCTTTTGCCGCCGTCAAGCGGATCAGGTCCAAGGGCCCCGAAGATTTGCGAGACATGGTCTGGTTGTCGGTCGATCTCGAACTGCGATCCGGCCAGAGTTCTGCCGCGCTGACTCCCGTCACCTATCCCGGCACCTATGGCTGCGGCCAGCCGGCGCTGATGCTGGCGCGCGGCACGGACTGGGCCGTACTCGGCGGTGCCGATGGCAATGATGTCGGCGGCGCCGAACACGGGCTGGGCCAGCATCTGTTCACCACCGACGGTCCGGAATGCGGCGTGCTGGAGCTGCGCGAACTGACTCTCGACTAGGATCGCCGGGGCCATGCGCGAAGAACGGCCCTTCAAGCCTTCAGTGCTCGACAAACTGATTGGCGGCATGTCGCGCATTCGCGGCGACGGCTCACGCGATGTCGCGCCTTGTTATATCGCACCATTGGACAATTTTACGGAGCGCGAGCTGAAGAAGGTCGTCATCCGCGATATTTCCTGGATCATGAACGACATCCAGTTCAGCGCCGCCATCGACCTGGCCGACTATCCCGAAGTGACGACTTCCGTTCTCAACCAGGGTGTCAGCGACCTGACGTCCATGTTGCTGGCGCGGGCCAGCCTTGACCGGCGCGCGCGCGATCTGGCGGATTCCATCCGCGCCTTTGAAACGCGCCTGTCGCCTGGCACCGTCAAGGTGACCTTCGATACCAGTGACGTCGCCAATGAAAACAAGGTGCGCTTCACCATCCACGGCGAGCTCAAGGGCGCCATCGATGACCGTTTCGTCGAGCTCAAGACGGCGGTCGCGCTTGATTCGGGCGAAGTCGAGGTGACGTCATGAGCGCGATCGATCCGCGCCTGCTCGGTGCCTACAACCGCGAGCTGATGTATCTGCGGCGCCGGTCGGCAGAATTTGCCGAAGATCATCGCCAGGTCGCCGGCATGCTCGGCCTGGATGCGCCCACCGACCCCGATCCCCATGTCGAGCGGTTGATGGAAGGCGTCGCCTATCTCAACGCCCGGGTGCGCGTGAAGATGGAGGAGCAATTCCCGATCTTCACCCAGTCGTTGCTGGAGGCGCTGTATCCGCATTATCTGGCGCCGACGCCGGCCATGGGCATCATCGCCCTGCAGCCCATGCCCGGTGATGCGACGCCGCCCGAAGGGGTGCTGCACCCGCGCGGTTCCTCGCTGTTCGCGGCGCTGGCGGGCGACCTGACACAGCCGGTGCAGTTCACCACGGGCCAGGATGTGCAGCTCTGGCCGCTGGCTGTGACGGCCATCGAATATCTGCCGACGCGCGCAGCGATCGCAGCGGCCACCGGCGAGGCGCTGGGCGAGGCAGGCTTGCGGTTTCGCATCGAGGCGACGTCGGCGGCGCCGCTGTCGTCGATTCCGATCGACACGCTGCCATTGTTCATCGGCGGCGGCGGCGATGTGCCCAACCTGCTTTACCAGCAGTTGATGGACGAACAACTGGGCGTGCGCTTGGTGTCGCCCGAACGCGGCCGCCGCACCGAGTGGGCGGTGCCGGCCGGGCCGGTGGCGCCGTGCGGTTTTGACGCCGACCAGGCGCTGTTGCCCGACGAAGCGCGGTCTTTTGGCGGCTATCGCCTGCTCGCCGAATATTTTGCCATGCCGCAGAAATTCCGTTTCGTGACGCTGACCGGGCTGGCGGCGGGTTTTGCCATGCAGACCGCGCGCTGGATGTCGTCATTCCGCTGCGCCGCACGGTTCCGGCGCTTGCCGGCGCGGTGTCGTCCGAAACGCTGGTGCCGTTCGCCGCGCCGGTCATCAATCTGTTCGAACGCCGATTTGACAGGGTGCTGATCGAAAAGCGCAACCATGAAAACATCGTGCTGGCCGACCGCACGGCGTCGCTGGACTACGAGGTCTATCGGCTGGACCGCGTCACCGGCTATGCCACCGAGGATCTGGTCGGCACGCCGGCGCTGCCGCTGTATTCGCGCCGGGTCGAACGCGGCGCCAAGCCGCTATACTACAGCCTGCGTCGCCGCCTGCGCCGCCTGACCGAAACCGAAAGCCGCCGCCGCCGCGAAGGCGATTATATCGGCACCGAAACCTGGATCAGCCTGTCCTCGCCGGACGATCCAAAGCTGGCAGCAAGCATCATCGAACTTGGCGCGCGCGGCCTGGTAACCAATCGCGCCTTGCCGACCCGGCTCAGGCCCGGCGCTGCCACGCTGTCGCTGACCATGACCGACATGAAGGGCATTGCCGCGATCAATCTGCTGATCGGGCCGACACGCCCGCAGCCGCCGATGGGCCTGTCGGATGCCAGCTGGCGGATCATCAGCCATCTGGCGCCGGGCCGCGACGGCTTTGTGCGGCCCGATGGCTCGCCCGACACGCTGGCCGATCATCTGGGCCTGTATCTGCGCGACGAGGCACCGGCGCTGCGCCGCGAAATTCAGGGCCTGAGCAGCCTGACGGCAAAATCGGTAACGCGCCGCGCCAGCGGCGCCAGCCGGCTGGCGTTCCAGCGTGGGCAACGACTGACGCTGGGGGTGGCAATGGCCAGCTTTGAAGCATCGAGCGCCTATCTGTTCACCAGCGTCGTGGCGCGGTTCCTGGCGGATTTTGCCACGATCAACAGCTTTGCCGAATGCGAGGTCGTCGCCGACAATGGCCTGACCTGGAACTGGCAGGCATGGGAGGGGCTATGGTCCGGTCGCCAAGCGACGATCTGACGGCCCTGTTCGCCGAATTGGCGCAGGACGCGACGCGCTGGGATTTCTTTGCCGCCGGCCGCGCGGTCGAAGCTGCGGACACTGCGCGCCCGCGCATCGGCGAATCCCTTGATCCGGCACTTGAAGCGGTGGATTTCGCCCATCATTCCAGCTTTGATTTTCCGCGCACCACCCTGTCCGGCTGGCGCAGCAGCAAGCGCCGGCCCGCCATCAAGTCGCAGCATCTGGGCATGACCGGGCCGATGGGGCCGTTGCCGAGCCATCTCACCGAAATCGCGATCTTCGAACAGTCACGGCGCGGGCCGACGCCGTTCGGTGATTTTCTCGACCTGCTGGCCAGCCGGCCATTGCAGCAATTTTACCGCGCCTGGGCCAACGCCAACCCGGCTGCCAATGCCCAGCGGCCAGCCGATGACCTTTTTGCCGGCTTTGTCGGCGCTGTGTCGGGCGTCACGGGTCTGGATTTCCTGTCGCCTGATGGCCGCCCGGCGCCGGGGGACGCCAGCACGTTCGATGACTGGCGGCGCCTGCCCTATGGCGGCCATATGGCGACGCTGCGCTCCCCGTCGGCCATTGCCGCGATCCTGTCCGACCTGCTCGATCGGCCGGTCAGCGTCACCGAAGCCGTTGGCCGCTGGCGCCCTGTGCCGCGCGACCAGCAAAGCCGGCTGGGCAAGGCCCATGCCACATTGGGGCAGGGCACAACGCTGGGCGGGCGCTTTTTTTCGGTGGAATTCGATGTCGCTTTCGCGATCCGCGCCAAGTCGATGGCCGATCTCGAGGATATGCTGCCGGGCGGCCGGGCGCACCGGCTGCTGAGCGAGGCCGCCGGCGCCGCGCTGCCCCATCATATCGAATGGCGGGCGCAGGTGGCGATTTCGGAACATCATGTGCGCCCTGCCCGGCTGGGAGAAATGCGCCTTGGCTGGACCGGCTGGACGGCCCCGCGCGGCCATGTGCGCCAGCGCCACGACTTGACGATCAGGGCCGGCGTATCGGCCCCGCAAACTTTGACTGGAGAAGCAGCATGACGGAAATCAGCCGGGCAGCCCTTTTCGGGCGTCTTGCCCCCAGCGCGCTCAAGGCCGTGGAAACCGCCTTTGGTTTTTGCAAGCTGCGCGGCAACCCCTATGTCGAACTGGTGCATTGGCTGCATACGCTGAATGCCGATCCCAAGGGTGATCTGGCGGCGATCCGCGCGCATTTCGGCCTTGATGAGGGGCAGTTGGGCCGCGACACTATTGCCGCACTCGACAAGCTGCCGCGCGGCGCCAGTGCCGTGTCCGACATGTCACCGCATGTCGAGGAAGCGGTGGAAAAGGGCTGGCTCTATGCCAGCTTGATGTTCAATGCCGGCAAGGTGCGCGGCGGGCATCTGCTGTTCGCGCTGCTGAAAACGCCGGGCCTCAAGAACGTCCTGACCGGCATCAGTTCCGAATATCGCAAGATCGATGCCGACAAGCTGGCTGCCGGCTTTGCCAGCATCACGGCCTCCAGCAGCGAAGCCAGCGAAGGCGGCGGCCTGAGCACCACTGGCGGCAGCGCCGGCAGCAGCGGCGAGCCGGGCCTTGAGCCCGCACAGGAAGGCTCCGCGCTGCAGAAATTCTCCATCGATCTGACGGCGCGCGCGCGCTCCGGCGAGATCGACAAGATCGTCGGGCGTGATGCCGAAATCCGCCAGGTCGTCGATATCCTGCTGCGCCGCCGGCAGAACAACCCGATTCTGACCGGCGAGGCCGGCGTCGGCAAGACGGCGGTCGTCGAAGGCTTTGCCCGGCGCATTGCCGACGGCGATGTGCCGCCGTCGCTCAAGGGCGTGACGCTGCGCTCGCTCGACATCGGGCTGTTGCAGGCCGGCGCCAGCGTGAAGGGCGAGTTCGAAAAACGCCTGCGCCAGGTCATCGACGAGGTCGAAGCCTCGGCCAGCCCGGTCATCCTGTTCATCGACGAAGCGCACACCCTGATCGGCGCCGGCGGCGCGGCCGGCACCGGCGATGCGGCGAACCTGCTCAAGCCCGCGCTGGCACGCGGCAAGCTGCGCACCATCGCAGCGACGACATGGGCCGAATATCGCCAGTATTTCGAAAAGGACCCGGCGCTGACCCGGCGTTTCCAGACCGTCAACGTCGGCGAACCGGAAACCGACAAGGCCATCGCCATGCTGCGCTCGATCTCGGATGCCATGGTCAAGCACCATGAAGTCATCGTGCTTGATGAAGCGCTGGAGGCTTCGGTCAAGCTGTCGCAGCGCTATATCCCGGCGCGGCAACTGCCCGACAAGGCGGTCAGCTTGCTCGACACCGCCTGCGCCCGCGTCGCGGTCAGCCAGCACGCAACGCCGGCCCCCGTCGAAGACCGTCTGCGCCGCGTCGAACTGCTCGAAGTCGAACATGAAATCGCCGTGCGCGAAGCCGGCGCCGGCATGGCCAGCCCCAAGCGCATCGGCGAAGTGGAGGCCGCGCTGGTCACCGCCCGCGCCGCGCTGGAGGCCGCCACGGCCAAATGGGACGCCGAAAAGCTTGCGGTCGCCGCCGTCATCGAGACGCGCGCTGCCCGCGCCGATGCCACGGCAGCCGGCGAGGATACCGCCAGCCATGACGAGGCCCTGAAAGCCGCGATGGCGCAGATGGCGCTGGCGCAAGGCGATGCGCCGATGGTGTTTGCGCAGGTCGATGCCAATGCGGTGGCCAGCGTCGTCGGCGACTGGACCGGCGTGCCGGTGGGCCGCATGGTCAAGGACGAGATTGCCGGCGTGCTGACCATCGGCGACAGCCTGAAAAAGCGCGTCATCGGCCAGGATCATGCCATGGACGCCATCGCCAAGCGTCTGCAAACCAGTCGCGCCAAGCTCGACAACCCCAACAAGCCCGTTGGCGTGTTCATGCTGTGCGGCCCATCGGGTGTCGGCAAGACCGAAACAGCGCATGCGCTGGCCGAGATGATGTATGCCGGCGACGATAGCCTGATCGTCATCAACATGAGCGAGTTTCAGGAGGCGCACACCGTCTCGACCCTGAAAGGCGCGCCGGCCGGCTATGTCGGCTATGGCCAGGGCGGCGTGCTTACCGAGGCGGTGCGGCGCCGGCCCTATTCGATCGTGCTGCTCGACGAGGTCGAAAAGGCCCATCCCGACGTGCACGAGATGTTCTTCCAGGTGTTCGACAAGGGATATATGGACGACAGCGAAGGCCGGTACATCGACTTCAAGAACACGCTGATCCTGTTGACGTCCAACGTCGGCACCGAGATGATCATGGAGGTGACCGCCGATCCGGAAACGGCGCCGGATTCCGAACAGCTCGCCAAGGCGCTGCGGCCGGACTTGCTGAAAACCTTCCCGCCGGCGCTGCTGGGGCGCCTCATCGTGCTGCCTTATTATCCGCTGTCGCCGACCATGCTGGGCGGTATCGTGCGGCTGCAACTGGGCCGCATCGTCAAGCGCGTGGCCGAAAACCACAAGATCACCATGACATACGACCAGTCGGTCACCGACCATATCGTCAGCCGCTGCACCGAACTGGCCAGCGGCGGCCGCATGATCGACGCCATCCTGACCAACGACATGCTGCCGCATCTGTCGACGGAACTGCTGGGCCGCATGGCCGATGGCAAGCAGGTCGAGCGCATCGAAGTGACGGCGCCGGATGACAAGCTGACCTATGTGTTCGTGTGATTGAAGGCTAGGTAGGAGGGGAGGCCTGTGCAAAATCAATGCGTTGCCTATACAGATTCGTCGAAGGTAGCCTATTTTGAGGCTGCTTCTGGCCTCGTTGGCACGGCCAAGGGCATGACTGCTGGCCTAAAAGCTGCTGCTACTGGTTCGAGCATGTATTTTGGTTCACAAGCTTTCAGAAAATTTGACTTGCTTCGACAACTGCCCATCAAAAATGTATCGGGCAATTTACGTGGTATCGTCGCCTCAAAAGACATGCGTGTCATTTACGGTTACTCCGTAGATGCCAAGACTGGACTAAAATATGTCGGCGAAGCACTAATCGTTGCTTCGATTGGTATCGAAATGGTTCAGCAATATGAAAAAATATTTGATGCCAACGGAAATGTGAACTTACAACGCGCGATTCTGATGCCAAGTCTCGCGATATTGAAGGCTGTCGGCGGAGTGGTTCCGGCGGCTGCTTCCGTTGCATCTTGGGCTGCAATACAAGGATGTCGGCTTTCTAATTGTGGCACCGAGACAATTCAAAATATAAAAGATATGAACACAGTAATTCAAACTTCCTACGACACAATATTTGATACAGATGCTGTGGTAACTTACATTAATACCAATCTGGTCATTCAATGACCAGGTATTATTCGGGATATAAAACTCGTGACCCATCCAGTCTGGTCTGAAGGACTTTTCCTCCGTCCGCAGCATCTGCAGGCGGCGGCTGATGCGCAGGGTGCGGCGCTTCAGGCGCGCTTTGCCGGCGCTGTCGCGCACCCATGGGGCCTTGTCGAACTCACCCTTGACGAAGACCTGGCCAGCGGCGCCCAGATGGGTGTGCGCCGGCTCGTTGCGGTCATGCCGGACGGCGAAGTCGTCGCCGTGCCCGGCAGCCTGTCGCCGCCGCCGGCGTTCGATGTCGATGACCAGGTGCGCGGGCAGGTCATCTATCTGACGCTGCCGGCGCGGCAGGACGGTGCCGTGCTGTTCGCGCGGCCCGGCGCCACCGATGCCCATGTCACCCGCTATCTGATCCAGGAACGCGCCGCCGTCGACCAGACCGACCCGGACCGCAACAGCGAAACCATCGAGATCGCCGTTCCCAACCTGCAATTCGCCATCGATGCCGCCGATCTGGCTGGCCGCACCAAGATGGGCCTGGCGCGCATCAAGGAACGGGTGGGCCGCAAGATCATCTGGGACGACGCCTATATCCCGCCATTGCTCGATATCCGCGCCTCGCCGACCATGGCGGGGTTTCTCGTCGACATCCTTGGCCGGCTCGAACAGCGGCAGGATGAATTGTCGATGCGGGCAGTGGAGGGCGCCGATGGCGGCAGCGAGACGTTTGCGGCCTATCTGCTGCTGCAACTGCTCAACCGCTGGCAACCGGCGCTGCGCCATCTTCAACGGTTGGAACGCGTCCACCCCGAACGGTTGTTTGCCGATTTCATCAGCTTTGCCGGCGAACTGGCCACCTTCACCCGCGCCGACCGCCGGCCCGGCGATTTCCCGACCTATGATCATGAGGATCTGGAAGGCTGTTTCAAGCCGGTGATCGATGCGCTGCGGGCGGGACTTTCCACCGAATTCTCGCGCTCGGCGGTGCAGCTGGAACTGAAACTGCTGCAACCCGGCGCCTATGTCTCGACCATCACCGATCGCGGCCTGTACGATCAGGGGCGTTTCTATCTCGCCGTCTCGACCCGCAAACCGTCGGAAGAAGTGCGCCGCGCGCTGCCGTCCGTGGTCAAGATCGGCTCTGTCGCCAAGATGCAGCAGCTGGTGCAGGCCGCCCTGCCGGGCGTGCCATTGTCACCCATCGCCGCGCCGCCGCCGCAGATCCGCGCCATGGCCGGCTATGTCTATTTCGAACTCGACCGGTCGCATCCCGACTGGAAGGAGTTTGCCACCGCGCCGGCGCTCGGGCTGTATATCGCTGGCGAATGGCCTGACCTTGCCATGGAACTCTGGTGCATCAGAAGGACTTCGCGATGAGCGGCGAAAAAACCGTCTTCCGCCCGTCTCCGCTGGCTGCCGCGCAAGGGGGCGGCGCCAGTCCCCCGGGCGGCCCGCCCTCGGGTGGCGGCGGACCGCCCTCTGGTGGCCCGCCACCACCCCCGCCGCGCCCGCCCGCTGCGCCATCGGCGCCGCGCGCCTGGGCCG
>NZ_JANPCD010000205.1:0-23044 GCF_031430775.1 Sandarakinorhabdus sp.
CCGGGCATCCAGTTCAGCCAGTTTGCCGGCGCCGAAATGATCGCCGACAAACACGGTCTGACCAAGGACATGATGGACGAATTCGGCTATCACAGCCAGCGCAAGGCCGCGCAGGCTGCACGCGGCGGCGCCTTTGATGCCGAGATCGTCGCCGTCGATGTCACCACCCATGAAGGCGAGGCTCGCAGTCACACGGTGGACGAAGGCATCCGCTTCGAAGCGAGCCTTGAGGCCATCCGCGGCGTCAAGCTGATCAACCCCGAAGGCGGCCGGCTGACGGCAGCCACATCGAGCCAGATCTGCGATGGTGCATCGGGGGTGCTGGTCGTCAACGAACGCGGCCTGAAGGCGCTTGGCGTCGCCCCGCTGGCCCGCATCCACCACATGACCGTGGTGGGCGAGGACCCGATCATCATGCTCGAAGCTCCTATCGGCGCCACCAAAAAAGCGCTGGCCCGCACCGGCATGAACATCGCCGACATCGACCTGTACGAAGTCAACGAGGCCTTTGCTTCCGTCCCGATGGCCTGGGCCAAGGTGCTTGGCGCCGACCATGATCGGCTCAACGTCAATGGCGGTGCCATCGCGCTCGGCCATCCGCTGGGCGCATCGGGCACCAAGCTGATGACCACGCTGGTCCATGCGCTGCGAGCGCGCGGCAAGCGCTGGGGCCTGCAAACCATGTGCGAAGGCGGCGGGCTCGCCAACGTCACCATCATCGAGGCACTTTGACATGACCTACACCCAGATCAGCCTCGAAATCGCCGACGGAATCGCCGTCATCACCCTTGACCGAGAGGCCAAGCTCAACGCCTTCACCGGTGTCATGATGACCGAAATGATCGCCGCATTCGACGTCACCGACGCCGATGACAGCGTGCGCGCCGTGATTGTCACGGGCCGGGGCCGCGCCTTTTGCGCTGGCGCCGACCTGTCGGCAGGGGCTGCGACATTCGACTATGAAAAACTGGGCAGCCGGGGCAGCACGCCGGTGCGGGATGATGGCAGCATCGATTACACGCACCCCACAGTGCGAGACGGCGGCGGCCAGTTGACGATGCGGATGTTCCGCAGCCTCAAACCCATCATCGGTGCCATCAACGGCGCAGCGGTCGGCATCGGCGCCACCATGCAGCTTGCCATGGACATGCGACTCGCCAGTGACACAGCGCGGTTCGGTTTTGTCTTTGCCCGGCGGGGTATCGTTCCAGAGGCGGGGTCGAGCTGGTTCCTGTCTCGCCTTGTCGGCCTGCCGCTGGCGCTGGAATGGTGCATGACCGGACGTATCTTCAACGCCGCCGAGGCGCTGGCTGGTGGCCTCGTGCGGTCGGTGCATGCGCCCGAGGGCCTGTTGCCGGCGGCACGGGCGCTGGCGCGGGAAATTGCCGACAATACCGCGCCTGTTTCGGTGGCGCTGACCCGGCAGATGCTATGGCGCATGGCCGGTGCCGGGTCGCCATGGGATGCCCACAGGCTTGATTCGCGCATGATTTATGCGCGGGGCCGATCGGGAGATGCCCGCGAAGGCGTCACCTCATTCCTGGAAAAACGTCCCCCTGCCTATCCGGACACGGTCAGCCAGAACATGCCGGCGGATGTGTTTCCATGGTGGGACGAGGACACATGGCCCTGACGGCCGGCGGGGGGGTCAGGCGTCGGCGAACAGGTCCGTCGGCGTCAGGCCGAGCCGGTTGATCCGCACCTTGAGCCGGGGCCATTCCTCGGTGAAGAACGCATCGCGTTCGGCGGCAAGCAGATTTCCGGCAGCACCATCGGCGACGAACAGGCCGACACCTTTCCTTGCTTTGACGAGACCGGACAGTTGCAGGTCCTGATAGGCCTTGGCCACCGTCAGCGGGTTGACGCCTGCATCGGCGGCAAGCGCGCGCACCGAAGGCAAAATGGCGCCGTCACCGGCGGCAAGGATGCGGTCCACGATGAGATCGCGGATCTGGCGATAGATGGGACGATCAGGAGAGAACATGACTGTCTTATGCGTTCAAGACAGTCATGCGTCAAGGCTTTGCGCCGCGCGCCAGTCCGTTGCACCAAGGCTTGGGATCGGCAGCAAACACCGTTACAAGCGCGGCATAGGAGACGGCCGTGATGCGTAAGATGACCCATGTTGGCAAAACCTTGGCGGCCACCGCGCTGCTGCTTGCAGTGCCGGCAGCGGCGCAGTCGGCGGACGCGCTGCTGGCCTGCGCCCGCATCGCGCGCGACTCTGACCGGCTGGCCTGTTTTGACGCTGAAGTCGCCAATGGCTCGGTCGAAGCGCGCCGTATCAGTGGATTGCGTGCCGCAGAAAGCGCCCGCATTGCCGCCGAGGAAGCAGCCGTGACCGCTGCGGCAGGCAAGGCCCGCGCCGAAGCCGAGGTCAAGGCCCGGCGCGAAGCCTTTGGCGGCGAGGCCATCGGCAAGCAGCGTGTTGACCCAGCAGAGGTGCAGTCGGTCGAAACGACCCTGACCGAGGAACTGTCGAACCCGTCGGGCCTGGCGGTGTATGTGCTCGGCAATGGCCAGATCTGGCGGCAGGTCGATACGGTGAACGCACCGCGCAGCCGGCCGGGCGACGCCGTGGTGCTCGCGCGCGCACCGCTGGGCGGCTATCGGCTGACCTTTACGCGCACCAAACGCTGGATCAGCGTGCGCCGCATGAAGTAACCGCCTACAAGATACCCATATCGGCCAATGCCTTGGCCATTTCGGCTGACATGGCGTTTCCGTCCTCCTCGCCATCGGGCGGCGCCAGTTCCGGCGCCAGATAACGCCAGCCCTGATGGGCCTTGCATGCGCGGGGTACGACGGAAACCGGGCCGGGTGCCAGATCGATGCGGCATTTGACGCCCCAGGGTGTCTCCATCATCGACAATCCCAGAATGTCCTGCCGCGCCACCAGCCGATGCCGGATGATCCAGAACAGCGACCCGCCAATCAATTCGGCAGCCCGCTTGGGCATGAAACGCGTCAGGCTGGCGGCGGCGCCAGGGCCGGATTGCAGCTGCTGCCGCGCCGACAATGTCTCGATATCGGGGCAGCCCACGGCCACCTTGGTCAGGTGCAGCATCAGCGCAGGTTCGCCACACCGACGATCGTGGCCAGAGACAAAAAGCCCAAAAAGCCCATGGTATCGGTTGTCATCGTCACGAATATCGAGCTGGCAACGGCTGGGTCGGTTTTCCAGCGATGCAGCGCCAGCGGCACCAGCACGCCGGCAAGGCCCGCCACCAGGATGTTGAAAAGCGCCGCCAGCGCGATCACCCCGCCAAGCAACGCATTGCCGAACAACACGCCGACTCCAATGCCCAGCAGTGCCGCAATCGTCAGGCCATTGAGCAGCGCCACGCGAATTTCGCGCGCAATCGTGCGGCGGGTGTTGGTATCGGTCAGTTGTTTGGTGGCGATGGCGCGCACCGCCACGGCCATGGTCTGGGTGCCGGCATTGCCGCCGATGCTGGCGACGATGGGAGTCAGCGCCGCCAGCGTCACCAGTTTTTCAATGGTCGGTTCGAACGCTGCGATGACACTTGAGGAAATCATCGCCGTGCCCAGATTGGCCGCCAGCCAGCGCACGCGGGTGCGATAGCTTTCCAGCACAGGCTCGTTGATGTCGCCGTCGCCGGCGCCCGACAGTTTCAGCGCATCCTCGCCGGCTTCGGCCTGGATGATATGGACGATGTCATCAACGGTAATGACGCCGACAAGGCGGCCGTCCCGGTCCACGACAGCGGCGGAAATCAGCGCGTATTTCTGGAATTCCAGCGCGACATCTTCCTGGTCCATATCGACCGGGATCAGCGTCTGCTCGCGCTGCATCACATCGGCGACCGAAAACTCCGGCGGCGTCGTCAGCAGCCAGGACAGGCGCATGGTCCCCACCGGTCGGCGCGCGGCATCGATGACGAATATTTCCCAGAAATCCGTCGCCGGATCGATAGTGGCCCGCACCCGCGTGATCACATCGGCAACGCTCATGTCCTCGGTGACCGCCACCAGTTCGCGCTGCATCAGGCGGCCGGCGGACTCCTCGGGATAGCCCAGCGCGGTTTCGATATCGGCGCGGTCCTCGGGCGCCAGCGCGCCGAGCACGGCCTGTTGTTCGTCTTCCTCCAGATCCTCGATGACGGCGACGGCATCATCGGTATCAAGCTGGGTGACGACATCGGCCACCTCGCCCAATGACAGCGCCGCCAGCACATCGTCGCGGACATAATCGTCAAGTTCGGCAACGATTTCGCCGTCGAGCAATTCGCCCAGCGCCCGGGCCAGCGGCGCACGCTGGTCGGCGCTGAGCAGCCCGAACAGGTCGGCGATATCGGCCGGATGCAGGGGCGCGACCAACTCGCGCGCGGTGTCATTGTCGCCGGCCTCCAGGGCATCGGCAACTTCGGCAACGAACGCACGGCTCAACCGGCCCTTTTCCAGGGCCTCGGTCGGCGCGTCGTCATCAAGGCCAAAGGGCGGTTCCACAGCGGCGGTTATAGCGGGGGTGGCGGGAGGCGCCACCCCCTGCGGCAGCGGGCGCACGGCGCCGCTTGGCGAGCTGGCGATGCTCTGGCAGTAAGATCAGGTCATGCGTATGTGTCGCCCTTCATTCTCACTCACCGTCGCCATGCGATGAAGGCCTTTGTTGCGGTTGCCATATTTGCCGTGACCATCAGCCTCGGCATCTACATGGGCGTGCTGTATCTGCGTGGCCGACGCAGCCCGCGCATGGTGGCCGCGATCCACTTCCTTACCGGCGCCGGCGGGTTCGAGGCGATGTTCCTGTTGCTGCGCGGCGCGCCCGACCCGGCATGGGGCAGCCTGATCGGCAACGGCAAGCTGGCAGGCCTGATGCTGGCGATGGCGCTGCTGTCGGGTATCGGCATGTCGCTGCTGACACAGGCCCGCCCCGCCGCGCTCGGTCCGGCACTGCTGGCCCACGCCGTTGTTGGTGGCGGCGCCTTCGCGATGCTGCTGACCTGGGCCGTGATGGTCAGTTTTTAGGGTAGCAGCAAGCTACCGTCACCATAGCTGTAGAAACGATATTCGTTCGCGATGGCATGCGCATACGCCTTGCGCATCACATCCAGGCCCATCAGCGCGCTGACCAGCATGAACAGGGTCGATTTGGGCAGATGGAAATTGGTGATCAGGCCGTCGATGGCGCGCAGGCGATAGCCGGGCGTGATGAAGATCGATGTGTCGCCGGTGAAGGTGTTGATGACCCCTGCCTCGTCCACCGCAGATTCGAGCAAGCGCAGCGATGTCGTGCCCACCGCAATCACCCTGCCGCCAGCCGCGCGCGCAGCGTTCAGCCGCGCCGCCGTGGCGGCATCGACACTGCCCCATTCGGCGTGCATGCGGTGATCCTCGGTGCGGTCGGCCTTGACGGGCAGGAACGTGCCGGCGCCGACATGAAGGGTGACGGTTTCACGGGTGACGCCGCGCGCGGCCAGCATGTCCCACAACCTAGTGGTGAAATGCAGCCCTGCGGTGGGCGCGGCCACTGCGCCGTCGCGCGCCGCGTGCAGCGTCTGATAGTCGGCAAAATCCTGCGCATCGATGGCACGGCGCCGGGCGATATAGGGCGGCAGCGGCATTTCGCCGACGCGCTGCAACGCCGATTCGAGCGTTTCACCGGCCAGCGCCGCAAACCGCCAGTGCACACCGCCCTCGTCGCCTTTTTCCAGCACCTCGCCCGACAGGCCGGCACCGAAATCGACAGTGTCGCCAACTCGGAGCCGACGGGCGTTTCGCACAAAACTCCACCAGCGGTCGGCGCTCTCGCGCTTGTGAAGGGTAACGCCGATGTGCGCATCGCCCTTTTTCGCATGCAATTGCGCGGGGATGACGCGGGTGTCATTGACCACCAGCACGTCGCCGAAGCGCAGCGCGCTCGGCAGGTCGAGAAAGCTGTGGTCGCCCAATGCGCCGACGCCGGCGCCTGTCACAGTCAGCAGCCGCGATGTGTCGCGCGGATTGACGGGCCGCAGCGCGATGCGCGCTTCGGGCAGGTCGAAATCGAAATCGCTGACCAGCATGGCAGCCGGCTCAGCGTTTGCGGCGCGGCGCGGCCTTTGCCGGTGCTTTTGCCGCAGCTTTGACGGGCGCCTTTGCCGCTCCCGGCGCGGGCGCGAGCGCCGCCGCCGGCATCGGCAAAGTCACACCCGGCGGCAGTGCCAATGCGCCAGCCGGAATCGGGGTGGCGACAGGCGCGGCTGCAAGTGCCGCAAAGTCCGGCGCCGCCACATTGTCGGCGCCGATCGAAGCCTTGAGGATGCGCGAAGGGTTTTCCGGCGGTTCACCCTTTGCAATGGCATCGACAAATTCCATACCTTCGATGACCCGGCCCCAGATCGTGTAGGTGCGGTCCAGCTTCATGACCGGCATCAGCACGATGTAGAACTGGCTGTTGGCGCTGTCGTTGCTCGCGGCGCGGGCCATGGCGACCGCGCCGCGCACATGCGGCAGGTCGTTGAACTCGGCCTTCAGATCTTCCAGCTTGGAGCCGCCGGTGCCGGTGCCGGTGGGGTCACCGCCTTGCGCCATGAAACCATCGATGACCCGGTGGAATATCGTGCCGTCATAGAAACCTTCGCGCACCAGCGTCTTGACGCGCATGATGTGGTTGGGCGCCACATCCGGGCGCATGACGATACGCACGCGGCCACCTGTCGACAGGTCGAGTACCAGCACATTTTGCTGGTCGATTTCCTTGACCGAGCCGGCAATGTTGGACGGAGCTGCCATGGCCGGCAGTTTCGGCGGCGCCTTGAGATCCTTGGGATCGATGCGCTGCTGCTGGGCAAGCGCCGCGCCTGCCAGCATGGTCAATCCAAACGCCAGAATCAAACGCCACACAGTCACTGACCCCTCACACCCATTTGCGCCACGCGCGCCACCACATCGTCGGCAATCGCGTGGCTGACGAACTTGCGAATGTCCCCGCCATAGACCGCGATTTCCTTTACCAGACGTGAAGCGATCGGCTGCAAGGCAACATCGGCCATCAGGAACACGGTTTCGATGTTGTCATTCAATTGCTGGTTCATGCCGGCCATCTGGAATTCATATTCGAAATCCGCCACCGCACGCAGGCCGCGCACGATGATGGTCGCGCCCTGTCGCTCGGCAAATGTCATCAGCAGCGCATCGAATTCGACCACTTCGACATTGGCGATGTCTGCGGTTTCGCGCACAACCTGCGCCTTGCGTTCCGCCAGCGTGAACATCGGCGATTTCGACGGGTTTGTCGCAACGCCGATGATCAACTTGTCAACCAGCCGGGCACCGCGCCGGATGATGTCCATATGGCCACGCGTGCAGGGATCGAATGTCCCCGGATAGACGCCGATCCGCTCCATGGCAGTATCCTTCAGGAATCGCGCTCGATGGCGAAACGGGCAATGGCACGCAGCAAGTCCGCTTCCTGCCCATAGCTCGACAGATGGGCAATGGCCTGGTCGATCAGGATGCCGGCCTGTGCGCGGGCGCGCTCGACGCCCATCAGCGACACGAATGTCGCCTTGCCGGCGGCGGCATCCTTTTGCACGGCCTTGCCGGTCTTGGCGGACGAGCCTTCGACATCGAGGAGATCATCCGCGATCTGGAACGCCAGTCCGAGGTCGCGGGCATAACCGCGTAGCGGCGTGCGCTGGCTTTCGGGCAGGCGGCCCATGATGGCGCCGGCTTCAAGGCAGAACTGGATGAGCGCGCCGGTCTTGAGTTGCTGCAAGCGCGTGATGCCGGCCAGGTCATAGCTGGTGTCGCCGGCCGCCAGATCCATCATCTGGCCACCGCCCATGCCGGCCGGGCCGGACGCGACAGCCAGTTCCGTAACCAGTTCAGCGCGCGCAAACGGGTCTTCATGTGTTGCCGGATCGGCGAGGATTTCAAAGGCGATGGCGTGCAGGCAGTCGCCGGCCAGAATGGCGGTGGCTTCATCGAAGGCCTTGTGAACCGTGGGCTTGCCGCGGCGCAGGTCGTCATCGTCCATGCACGGCAGATCGTCGTGGATGAGGCTGTAGCAATGAATGGCCTCGATGGCCAAGGCGACCCTGAGAGCGCGCTCGCGGTCGACATGAAAAAGATCACAGCTTGCCACTACCAAAAGCGGCCGCATGCGCTTGCCGCCGCCGATAACCGAATGGCGCATTGCCTCGTACAGGCGCGCGCGGCTGTCGTCGGGGACCGGCAACAGGCGGTCGAAACGCTGGTCGATCGCCTTGCCGATGGCTTCGATCGCGGGTTTGAGGCTGAGGGAGGAAGGGACCATCTGGGTGCTGGCTGTCATGAACGCTCGGCGTCAAAGGGGCGGGTGGCGACTGCGTCGCCGGCGTCGTTTTTCTGAATGGCTTCTATCCGTGCGGTGGCGTCGCCCAGCTTGGTTTCGCAATGCGCCTTCAGGGCCTGGCCCTTTGCATAGAGCGCGATCGATTCCTCAAGGCTGGTCTCGCCGCCTTCGAGCGAGCGCACGATCGTTTCCAGCTCCTGCAGGGCCTGCTCGAAGCTGAGCGCCTTGATCACTTCGTTATCCATGTCGCGTATCTGGACGGCTGGGCGAAGCCGGTCAAGTCGCGCCGAACCGCTTTTCCAGCGCCCGCAACCCTGCCTGTCGCGTAGCCCCGCAAATTTGACCATGGCGGCAGCGCCGCTGTCGTGGTTCACTACCCACCTTCGCCGCTAGGAAACGCCCGATGTCGACCGCCGCAACTGTTGCCATTCTTCGCGCCCGCGGCCAGCCCTATTCGTTGGAAACGGTTGAACTCGTCGATCCGGGGCCAGGCCAGATACTCGTCCGTATCCGAGCCTGTGGCATCTGTTTCACCGATGTCGGCGTGCAGCGGTACGAGCAGGGTACGCCGCTACCGCAGGTGCTCGGCCATGAAGGCGCCGGCGAAGTGCTGATGGTCGGGGACGGCGTCAGCCATGTTGCGCCGGGCGACAAGGTGGTGATCAGCTACGCCAGTTGCGGTGCCTGCAACAGTTGCACCCATGATCACCCGCAATATTGCGGAAACTTCATGGCGCTGAACTACTCGGGCGTTCTCGACGATGGCCGGGTGCCGATGCGCCAAGGCGAATCCGCTGTGTACGGAGGGTTTTTCGGCCAATCGGCCTTTGCCACCCATGCCATCGCATATGCCCGCAATGTCGTGAAGGCGCCGGACCTGCCCTTCACTTCATTGGCGCCCTTTGGCTGCGGCATGCAGACCGGCGCCGGCACCATGTACAACACGCTGGCGCCGCAGGCCGGGCAGAGTGTTGCGGTCATCGGCGCAGGCAGTGTCGGGCTGGCCGCATTGATGGCGGCTGCGGACCTGGCAGCAGGGCCGATCATCGCTGTGGACAAGGTGGCCAGCCGCCTTGCCTTGGCGCTCGAGCTGGGCGCCACCCACACCATTTTGGCCGATGGCAGCAACCTTACCGAGGCCTTGCGTGCCATCGTGCCCACCGGCGTCGACCGCATTGTGGATACCACCGGAGTATCGGCAGTGATCCGCGCCGGGCTTGAGGCGTTGGCCAGCCGCGGCGAGATGGCGATGCTGGCGGTCACGGCGCCCGGCACCGAAATCACTTTCAATCCCAACGTGATGCTCGGCGGCCGGGCGCTGCGCGGCGCGGTCGAGGGCGACGCCGACCCGCAGGTCTTCATCCCCTGGTTGATAGCGCGCCACATGGCCGGCCGCTTCCCGCACGACCGGTTGATAACGCCATATCCGCTCAGCGCCATCAACGAGGCTGTCGCCGACATGGCCGCCGGCAAGGTGATCAAGCCGGTGCTGGTGATGGACTGACTTTATTTTCCAGTGAATTGCGCCGGGCGTTTCTGCAGGAACGCCGAGACGCCTTCGACGAAATCGGCGCTGCGCCCGGCCTGAAGCTGGTTGCGGCGCTCGACCATCAGCCCTTCGGACAGGGTCTTGTCCATGCAATCCCGGATACCGTGGCGGATGAGTGCGTAGGCGCGGGTCGGGCCCTTTGCCAGCCTTGCGGCCAGTGCGCGCGCCTCGGTCAACAACTGGTCATCATCGACGACGCTGTAGATCATGCCCCAATCCAGCGCAGTTTCCGCCTTGATGCGATCGCCCAGCATCATCATCGCCTGTGCGCGGGCGCGGCCGGCGAGGCGCGGCAGCAGCCATGTCGAGCCGACATCGGGAACGAGCCCGATATTGACGAAGGCTTGCAGAAAATAGGCGGATCGTCCGGCAATTACGATGTCGCCCGAAAGCGCAAACGAACAGCCGGCCCCGGCAGCCGCGCCATTGACCGCCGTGATGAACGGCACAGGCAGCGCGAACAACCGTTCGAGCAGCGGGTTGAAATGCGATTCGAGCACCGAGCCGGCATCGGGCGGGCCTGACCGTTTCTTGCCGCCGCCAGCACCGCCGCCGGCCAAATCGGCGCCCGAGCAGAACGCCCGGCCAGTGCCGGTCATCAGCAATACGCGCGCCGTGCCTTCGTCGCGGACACGGTCCACTGCATCGATCATTTCTTCGATGACGCCGACATGCAGCGCGTTCATCACCTGCGGCCGGTTGATGCTCAGCGTGGCAATGCCATCGGCTTCTTCGAAAAGGATGTGCTCATAGGCCATGGCGTCGGCTCCTCATGGTTCACGTTAACGTCAAGTTCTTAGACGAGGGCGCCGGGCAGCGCACCTAGCCAAATGCATCAGCCTCGCAGGACGCAGCGAAATCCGATGTGATTGGTGGCGCTGTCGATCGATTCGGCATGCCGGGCTGCGGGGCGATACCGCCGGCAATAGCTGGGCGAGCACAGGAAACTGCCGCCCTTCAGAACTTTTTGCGCAATTGGCGCGGCCGGGTCGGTGGTGCCAGATGCTGGCCCGCGCGGATTGTCGGCAACGCAGCAAGGGCCTTTGTCGTGGCCGGGCTGATACCAGTCGTCGGTCCATTCCCAGACATTGCCGATCATGTCGAACAGGCCAAATCCATTGGCGGGAAAACTGCCGACCGGCGATGTCGCGGCAAATACCCCGCGCCGCTGGCTGGGGAACTTGCCGTCCCACGTGTTGGCCATCGCCTTGCCGCCGGGCCGGAACACGGGCCCCCAAGCATAGGTCTGGCCTTCCAACCCGCCGCGCGCCGCATATTCCCATTGCGCCTCGGTCGGCAAAGTCTTGCCGGCCCAGTCCGCATAGGCAGCAGCGTCGGCGTGCGCCACCTGCACCACGGGATGATCGTCCAGTCCTTCAATGCTGCTGCCCGGCCCCTGCGGCGCCCGCCAATTCGCACCCTTTACCCAATGCCACCAGCGGCCAGGGTCATCCAGCGGCACGGGATGCGGGGTGCGCCGGAACACCAGGCTTCCGGCAAACAGTAGTGCCGGGTCGGCCAGCGGATAATCCTGCGCGCGCGGTGTCTGTTCGGCCAGTGTGACAAGACCGGTGGCCGCGACAAACGCTGCAAACTGCCGGTTGGTGACCGCATGCGCGTCGATCCGGAACGGCGCCACCGTAACCATATGGGCAGGCGCTTCTTCGGGGTATTGGTCGTCTGCGCCCATCGTGAACTGCCCGCCCGGCAGGCGCACCATGCCATCTGTCGGTCCGGCCTCGGGCATCAGCGCAAATCCGGCAGCATTTCCATGAACGCTGCCAGGCAATCGCGGCCCAGTGCCTTTGACCGTTCCGGAGACCAGCCCTGAACGGGGCAGGGCAGGTCGTCATTGTCCTTGAACGGCATCTCCAGCGTCATCGCCAGGCAGCCAAAGCGTTCGGCCAGCGCATTGGTGCTCATCGTCAGATTGGCCTTGCCGGCGCCGGACGGCGGATAGCCGCGCCGCGTCTGGAAATCCGGCGAAATACGCACCAGCCGCGCCTTGTAATCCGCCAGCAATGCCAGCTGTTTGTCGGTGATCGACGGGATGCCTTCAAAGTCGGCGATGAACACATGAGGAATGGCCTCATCGCCGTGCACGTCCATGGCGCCGTCGACGCCGCTGGCAATCATTGCATCCAGCACGCACAGCACTTCAGGCGAGCGCGTCGCAGTCGGCGCCGCCCATTCGCGGTTGAGGTTCACGCCGGCGGCATTGGTGCGCAGATGCCCGCGCACGCTGCCGTCCGGGTTCATGTTGGGCACGACATGCAGTGTCGCCTTGGCCCGCAGCGCCCGCGCCGCCGGGTCGCCTGCATCGACCAGCCGCTCAAGGGCGCCTTCCATCCACCACTGCGCCATGCTCTCGCCGGGGTGCTGCCGGGCATAGAGCCAGAGCTGCAACGGGCCGTCCCCGATGCGGATGCGGTCAATCGGCCGGCCATCAAGGCTGTGGCCCAGCACATCGACTTGCACGCCCGGTGCGCCGCCGATGCGTGCCACCAGATCATGGTGCCTTTCCAGCGAATAAGGCGCGAAATAGGCGCACCAGACCTGGTCGCTGTCGGGTGTCATCTTGATAGTCAGCGTGCCATTGTCGGCTGCTGGGTCATAGCTGGTGTCGGCGCGCGCCCAGTGCTGACGGTCGCTGGACATGACGGCCCGGTAGCCCGGCCAGCCGCCTGGATAGGCGCTGCCGGCCAGATCGACGATACGGATCGTCACGGCCTGCCCGCGCGCGCCGGACAGGCGAAAATGGAACCATTGGTAAAATTCGCTCAAGTGATCGCGCCTGATGGCCAGAACGATATCGTCCGCGCCGGTGATGCGGCGAACCTCGATGTTGCCGCTGTCGAACGCGGCATCGATAGTGATCATCTTGGTGTCTTTACCTTTACTGTCTGGCCGCTGGGGCCGGGAAATCCGGTGAACAGCGCGCGTGCCAGCACGGGCAGGCCCTTGGACAGGCCATCCTTGCCGAGATCGGCGGTGGCGCGGCCTTCCCAGACCATGATGTTGTCGGCGACGCGGCGCATCTGCAAGGACAGCGTCGTCATCACACGCGCCCCGCGGCCACCGAGCGGAAAGCTGACCCCGCCGCCGACGCCGCCGTTCCAGCCGCCGGTACTGCCGCCAATGCCTACCGAAAACGGCGAGCGCTTGGGTGGACCCTGCTGTTGGTCGATAGTCATGACGGCGCGATAGGCCGGCGTCTGCGATCCAGCAAAACCCATTTTGGCCAGCTCGGCCGCCACCACATCGGCATGAGTGCGAAATTCGAGACTGTCGGCCGGCACGTCCGGGCCTGGCACGATAGCGATGGAATCAGGAGCGATGGCACCGCCTGTGTGAAAGCGTGTCACATCGGCACTGGCGGGCGCCGCCAACGCGGGCGCTGCGAACAAAAGTGCGGCAATGGCAGGAAACAACGCTTTCATGACCATACTCCATACTAGACTGGCCGGGGCCAGACGCCATGACGGCAGGTTAACCCGATTGGGCGGGGCTGGAAACAGCTACGTCGGGGCATATGTGGCGGTTGACATTGGTGGTGGCCTCCCCTAGCTGACCGCTCGCCGTTACACCTATTTTAGTTCGAGAAAGTGCCATGAAGGTCCGCAATAGCCTCAAGTCGCTGAAGAGCCGCCACCGCGACTGCCAGGTGGTGCGCCGCCATGGTCGCACCTATGTCATCAACAAGACCAACCGTCGCTTCAAGGCCCGCCAGGGTTGATCGCGATCCTCCGGTTTTCCGGGGGAAACGGATGGGCCTGATGGTCGCTCCAGAACATCACAGCCTGTGATGCCGGATTCCGTAAGGTCCCCGGCCTCGCGGGCTGTTGTCTTTGATGTCGGCAATGTCCTGTACGGCTGGGACATCAGGTCACTATACGCCAAGCTGATTGCTGATTCGGCGCGGCTGGAGTGGTTCTGCACTCATGTCGTGACGCCGGAATGGCATTTTCAGCATGATGCGGGCCGCCCACACGCCGAAACGGTTGCCGAGCTCAGCGCCCAATATCCGGCCGAGGCCGACCTTATCGCACAATATGTGCCGCGCTGGCTGGAAACCATCACCGGCCCCGTGCCTGGTGTCATTGAAATCGTTGATGAACTGGCCGTGCGCGGCGTGGCGTTGTTTGCCATCACCAATTTTTCTGCCGAATTCTGGCCGATGTTCCGGGTGACTGCGCCCGTGTTCGATCATTTCACGGATGTATTGGTATCGGGCGCCGAGAAAATGGTGAAACCCGACGCAGCGATCTTCCAGCTGGCGCTGCGCCGATTCGGATTGGCGCCGGGGCAGGGACTGTTCATCGACGACCGGATGGAAAATATCACTGCCGGCAAGGCCAATGGTTTCCCTGGCCATCATTTCACTGGCGCGGCACGGCTGCGCACCCGGCTGGTCGCCGAGGGTTTGCTGCCGGCCTGACGTCAGTTCGCCCTAGCGGTTGTCCAGTTCCAGCCCGGTCAGGCGCACGACGTGCACGACATTGGTGGTGCCCGGCGTCGAAAACGGCACCCCGGCAATCAGCACCAGCGAATCGCCGCCCTTGGCCAGCCCGGACCGCAGCGCCATCCGCCGAGATTTTTCGACCATTTCCTCAAAGCTTGCGACATCGCGGGTGACGATGGCGTGGACGCCCCACACCAGCCCCACGCGCCGCGCCGTCGTTTGACGCGGTGTCAGGCACAGGACCGGCACCGCTGCTCGTTCTCGCGCGGCCCGCACTGCGGTTGACCCGCTGATGGTAAAGCACACGATGGACCGGGCACCGATGGTGCGGCAGATATCGGCGGCGGCGGCCGTGATGGCACCGGCTGTCGAGCGAGTGGTGGCGGTTTCGGTGAAATGCACCCGGCTGAAATAGCCGGGATCGCTCTCGACTGAACGCGCGATGGCGTCCATCATCGCCACGGCCTCGACCGGGAATTGCCCGGCGGCGCTTTCCGCCGACAGCATGACGGCATCGGCACCGTCATAGATGGCGGTCGCCACGTCCGACACTTCGGCGCGAGTTGGCGACGGGGACAGGATCATCGATTCCAGCATCTGGGTGGCGACCACCACTGGCTTGCCGAGCATTCGCGCCGTTGCGACGATGCGCTTTTGCGCCGGCGGCACATGCTCGGGCGGCAGTTCGACGCCCAGGTCGCCGCGTGCCACCATGACGGCATCGGCCTGCTCCAGTATCTCTTCCAGCCGTTCCAGCGCCGCCGGCTTTTCTATCTTTGCAAGCAGAGCGGCGCGTCCGCCGATCAGTCGCCGGGCTTCGGCAACATCCTCGGGCCGCTGCACGAACGACAGGGCGATCCAGTCGGCGCCATTTTCCAGCGCAAATGCCAGATCGGCCCGGTCCTTTTCGGTCAGAGCCGGCAGCGGCACCACCACATCGGGCACATTGACGCCCTTGTTGTCCGAAATCTTGCCGCCGACTTCGATGCGGCAATCGATGGCGGCGTCGCTTACGGCGGTGACCCGCAGCACCAGCTTGCCATCATCGACCAACAGGCGCGCGCCGGGCGTGATGGCAGCGAAAATCTCGCGGTGGGGAAGGGGCGCCCGTTTCTCGTCGCCGGGCGTTGCATCGCGGTCGAAACGGAAATCCTTGCCCTTTTCCAGCATGGCCGAACCACCGGCAAATCGACCGACACGGAGCTTGGGGCCTTGCAGATCGACCAGAACCGTGATCGGCCGGCCGGCTTTCTTCTCGACACTGCGGATGGCGGCGATCAGCGCAGCCTGCCCGGCATGGGTGCCATGGCTCATGTTGACGCGAAAAGCATCGGCGCCGGCGGCCAGCAGCCGCTCGATCATCGTTTCTTCGCTTGATGCCGGCCCCAAAGTGGCCAGCACCTTGACCCGGCGGCCCCGTGGTTCGAGATGCTTCGCCATACGATCCTCTTGCTTTTTCCAGCGTCGTTTAGTCGCCGACAGTCAAAGGCGCCACCCGGGAGATGATGAAATGTCGATTACAGGCGATGCCGCCGCCAACGAACGCCTTGAGGCCGCCGCCTTCCGCAGATTGGTGTTGCATCTCCAGCAGCGCCGCGATGTCCAGAATATCGAATTGATGGGGCATGGCGGTTTCTGCCGGAATTGCCTTGGCGACTGGCTGCATGAGGCCGCCGTCGATGCCGGAATCACATTGTCAAAGGAAGACGCCCGTGCCCATGTCCACGGCATGCCGACCGCGCAGTGGAAGGCGCGTCACAACACGCCGGCAACCCAGGCGCAACTGGACCTGATGGCCGAATCGCTGGCGAAGAACGACGCTGTCCGCTAGGAGCGAAGCCGGATTTCACTTCGGGACACATCATGAGCGACGAAAACGTATCAGCCACGCAGTTGCGCCTGTTCATTGAACGCATAGAGACCCTGGAAGAAGAGAAAAAGGGCATCGCTGACGACATCAAGGACGTCTATGCCGAAGCCAAGGGCACTGGCTTCGACACCAAGACGATCAAGGCCATCGTGCGGCTGCGCAAGATGGAGGCCAATGCCCGTCAGGAAGCCGAAGCGTTGCTGGAAACCTACAAGGCCGCCATCGGCCTGGATTGAGGACAAAATCGATGAAGCTTTATGGCGGCAAACTCTCTCCGTTCGTGATGCGGCCTTTGCTGGTCAGCCGCGCCAAGGGCAGCCCCGTTGAACCCGAAGCGTTCGAAGGCGGCATCAAGTGCGATGCCTATGTCGCGATGACGCCGATGGCCAAGATGCCGCTGCTCGTCGATGGCGATTTCTGCTTGCCTGAAAGCCAGCCGATTGCAGATTATCTCGACGCCGTGCTGCCGGGGCCGTCATTGATGCCGGCCGATGCGAAGGCTGCCGCCACCGTGCGCCTGATCATCCGACTCGCCGATGTCTATGTGGTGCCCAATCTTGGCGGGCTTTTCGGTGCCCGCGACAAGCCCGAAGGCGTCCCGGCGGCAATGGCCGGCATGACGGCGGCGCTGGGATACATCGAGCATTTCCGGAACGCCGATGATGACTTTGTTGTCGGCGGCAGTTTCACCCAGGCCGATGCAGCCTTGATTCCGCTGTTCTTCTTCCTTGATGCGCTGGACGGCATGCTCGGCACAGCGGCGCTGGTCGCGGCCCAGCCCGGACTTGCAGCCTGGTGGGCTCGCGCCAAGGCCACCGCACTCGGTGCGCAGGCCGTTGCCGAACAGGCCGAAGGCCTGAAGGCGATGATGGGCGGGCGATAACGGCGACGTGCCCTTTTCAGCGGCACGCGCCCTCGCTAAGACTTTGTGGCAGCCAAGGGGAGGCCCCATGCCGTTACAGTCGCCGATACATCTGACCATCAACGGCATGGCCCATGCGGTCGATGCCCCGGCCACGACCCTGCTTGTGGATGTGCTGCGTGACACGCTGGCGCTGACCGGCACCCATATCGGCTGTGACACCAGCCAGTGCGGCGCCTGCAATGTGCTGGTCGATGGCGTTGCCGTCAAAAGCTGCACTATGCTTGCCGGGCAGGCCGATGGCCGCGCCATCACCACCATCGAGGGGCTGGGCCAGGCAGACGCCCTGCACCCGATGCAGGCGGCGTTCCGCGCTGTGCACGGCCTGCAATGCGGTTTCTGCACGCCGGGCATGGTGATCGCCGGCATCGAAATGGTCCGCAAGCACGGCCATGACCTGTCGCACGAACTGATTGCGCACGAACTTGAAGGCAATCTGTGCCGCTGCACCGGCTACATCAACATCATCAAGGCCATTGCTGCCGGCGCCAAGGCCATGGAGACAGCCGATGCATGACATGGGCCTGTTGAAACCCGCCAGCCTTGCGGACGCCGTGGCCGCCTTTGCCAGCGGCGGCGAGGCGGCGTTCATTGCCGGCGGTCACACGCTGCTGCCCGCCATCAAATCGCGGCTGCGCATGCCAGAAACGCTGGTCGATCTGTCGGCAGTGCCGGGCCTTGATGCCATCACGAACGACGGCGCAAGGCTCTGGGTCGGAGCCATGGCCACCCATGCCGCAGTCGCAGCCGGTGCCGGCGCCATTCCGGCGCTGGCGGCGCTCGCCGGCCAGATCGGCGATCCGCAGGTCCGCAATCGCGGCACATTGGGCGGGGTCGTCGCCAACAATGATCCGGCGGCCGATTACCCTGCTGCCGTGCTGGCACTAGAAGGCCAGATGGTCACCGACCGCGCCACTTATGCCGCCGATGATTTCTTCCAGGGCATGTTTGCAACGGCGCTTGCCGACGGCGAAATCATCACGCGCATCGGCTTTGCCGTGCCGCAGGCTGCGGCTTATGCCAAGTTCCGCAACCCGGCATCACGCTATGCCATTGTCGGCATCTTCGCGGCGCGCCATGCCGGCGGTCACCGTGTTGCAGTAACCGGCGCCGGGCCGGGCGTGCTTCGCTGGACAGCCGCCGAAGCCGCACTTGATGCAGGCGCGTCATTGGCTGGCGTCACGCTTGATTCGGCCGATCTCAACACCGATATCCACGCCAGCGCCGAATACCGCGCCCATCTGGCTGGTGTGATGCTGGCCCAGGCGGTGTCGCAGCTTTAGGAGACCGGACCGATGATCGTCACCACCACCCCGCAGGTCGAAGGACACAAGATCGCCGAATACCTGGGGATCGTGTCGGGCGAAGCGATCATGGGCGCCAACATATTTCGAGATATCTTGGCTGGCATCCGCGACATCGTCGGTGGCCGTTCCGGCGCCTATGAAGAAGTGATGCAAACCGCGCGCGAGGAGGCTCTGCGCGAAATGCAGCAAAAGGCCGCCAAGGCCGGCGCCAATGCCGTGGTTGGCGTGTCGCTCAGTTTTTCGGCGTTGGGCGCCGGTGATTCCATGTTGATGGTGGCAGCGAGCGGCACGGCCGTAAGGCTCGACTAGTTGCGGTTGGGGCAGGGGATGGCGTAAGGGCCGACATCCTTTTGTCACAAGCGAACCATCATGGCTGGCCATTCCAAATTCAAGAACATCATGCACCGCAAGGGCGCGCAGGACAAAAAGCGCAGCGCGCTGTTCTCCAAGCTCAGCCGCGAAATCACCGTGGCCGCGCGTGCCGGCCTGCCCGACCCCGCCATGAACGCGCGGCTGCGGGCCGCCGTGATCGCTGCGCGCGGCCAGGGCATGCCCAAGGACAATATCGACCGCGCCATCAGCAAGGCCGCCGGCAATGACGGCGTGAACTATGAAGACGTGCGCTACGAAGGCTTTGGCCCCGGCGGCGTGTCGCTGATCATCGAGACACTGACCGACAATCGCAACCGCACCGCTACCAATGTCCGCACCATCGTCGCCAAGAATGGCGGCAATCTTGGCGCCTCCGGCTCGGTCAGCCACAGTTTTGAACGGCTTGGCCTGATCGTGTATCCGGCCAAGGCCGGCAGTGCCGACAAGGTGTTCGAAGCCGCGCTCGAAGCCGGCGCCGATGATGTGCAATCGACCGAGGACGGGCACGAAATCTGGACAGCGATCGATGGCATGCACGAAACCGCCAAGGCGCTCGAAGCAGTGCTCGGCGAGGCCGAAGCCATCAAACTTGCATGGAAGCCGGGCCTGATGGTCAATGTCGGCGAGGCTGATGCCGGGCAACTGCTCAAGATGATCGATGCGCTGGACGATGATGACGATGTCCAGACCGTCTGGGGCAATTACGACGTGTCCGAAGACGTTCTGGCGAAATTGTGAAGCCGGTGGTCGCCGTCATGGTCATGGCCGTCGCCGTACCCGCCTCCGCCGATGCGGTACAGGACATCAAGGCGGCGCGCGCGGCCTATAACGCCGCCATTGCGGCCCGCGACGTGGCGGGCGTGCGTGCCGCACTGGGCAGCGATTACATCGGCATTGCCGGTTCGGGCGGCGAGACGATCATCGGCGCCGATGCCATGGCCGATTATTTTGCCCGCAGTTTCAAGACGCCTGGGTTTCTGGGCTTTGTCCGCACGCCCGATATGGTCACCGTGGCGGCGCCGGCCGAGCGTGCCATGGAGCGCGGGCGCTGGTCGGGCGGCAGCCTGTCCGGGCGGCTGAGCGGCGAGTATCTGGCGGTCTGGGTGCCGACAGCCAACGGCTGGAAATTGCGCAGCGAGACATTCGTGACGCTGGCACGCGGTGCAGCTATGGGCGCGCCCCCCAAACCGTGATCCTCATTCTGGGCCTCGACCCCGGCCTTGCGGCAACCGGTTGGGGCGTGATCCGCAGCGAAGGCAACCGCATCGGCCATCTCGGCCACGGCACGGTGCGCACGCCCGCAAGCGCCCCCTTGGCAGAACGACTGGCCAGCCTCTACGATGGCTTGATGCAGGTGATCGCACAACATGGCTGTGATGCCGCCGCCGTCGAGGAAGTGTTCGTCAACGCCAATCCGCAATCGACGCTGAAACTCGGCCAGGCGCGCGGCGTCGTCATGCTGGCGGCGGCCAAGGCCGGGCTGCCGGTCAGCGAATATGCGACACGGCTGGTGAAAAAGGCGATTGTGGGCGTGGGCAATGCCGACAAGGCGCAGGTGCAGGCGATGGTCGAACGGCTGCTGCCGGGCGTGAAAGTTGTCGGAAGCGATGCCGCCGATGCGCTGGCCGTCGCCATTGCCCATGCCAATCTGGCCAGCAGCGCCCGCCGGGGACTCCTGTGATCGCGCGGCTCAAAGGCCTGCTCGACAGCGTATCGGCGGATGCCTGCGTCGTCGATGTGAACGGCGTGGGGTATCTGGTCAGTGCGTCGGCAAAAACGCTTGGCAGCCTCGGCGGCGCCGGCGCAGCCATAGCGCTGCATATAGAAACCCAGGTGCGCGAAGACGCCATCCAGCTTTACGGCTTCGTCACCGAGGCGGAGCGCGACAGTTTCCGCCTGCTGACCACCGTGCAGGGAGTCGGTGGCCGTGTCGCGCTGGCGATCCTGTCGGTCCTCGGTCCCGACGAGCTCGCCCATGCGATTGCCGCATCGGATATGGCCAGCATAGCGCGGGCGAACGGCGTCGGGCCGAAACTCGCTGCGCGCATCGCCAATGAACTCAAGGGCAAATTCGGTGCCGTCGCGCTGGGCACTGCCGCGCCGTTGCCCGTCGGCGCGGCGCGCGGTGCCGTCGCCGACGCGCTGTCGGCGCTGGCCGGGCTTGGCTTCAAGCCGATGGACGCCAGCCGCGCCGTTGCCGATGCCCAGGCCGAACTGGGCGACAATGCGGGCGTCAGCGAACTGATCCGAGTCGCCCTGCGGAAAAGCGCGCGATGAGCGACGAACTCACGCCGCTGCGCAAGCCCGACGACATCGATGCCGCCCTGCGCCCCAAATCGCTGGCCGAATTCATCGGGCAGGAGTCGCTGCGGGCCAATCTCGCGGTGTTCGTCGCGGCGGCCAAATCGCGCGGGGAACCGCTTGACCATGTGCTGCTCCACGGCCCGCCGGGGCTGGGCAAGACAACGCTGGCGCAGATCGTCGCCAAGGAACTCGGAGTGGGCTTTCGCGCCACATCGGGGCCGGTAATTGCCAAGGCTGGCGATCTGGCGGCGCTGCTCACCAATCTCGATCATCACGACGTGCTGTTCATCGATGAAATCCATCGCCTTTCGCCAGCGGTCGAAGAAATCCTCTATCCGGCCATGGAGGACCGTGTTCTCGACATCATGATCGGCGAAGGCCCATCGGCCCGCAGCGTGCGTATCGACCTGCCGCATTTCACATTGGTCGGCGCCACTACCCGCGCCGGTCTGTTGACAACGCCGCTGCGCGACCGCTTCGGCATTCCGTTGCGGCTGGTGTTTTATACTGTCGAGGAACTCACGCGCGTCGTCACCCGTGCCGCTGCGCTGCTCGGGCTTGACCTTTCGGCGGACGGCGCGCGCGAAATCGCTGGCCGAGCGCGGGGCACGCCGCGCATCGCCGGGCGGCTGTTGCGCCGTGTCCGCGACTTTGCTGCCGCTGCGGGTAGCGACAGCGTCGATCGGACCGCCGCCGACCGCGCCCTCAATCGCCTCGAAGTCGATAATCTCGGCCTTGATGCCATGGACCGGCGTTATCTGATGATGATCGCCGATATTTATCGCGGCGGGCCGGTTGGCATCGAGACGCTGGCAGCGGGGCTTTCGGAGGCACGCGACACGCTGGAGGAAGTCATCGAGCCGTTCCTGATCCAGTCCGGCCTTGTCGCCCGCACGGCACGCGGCCGCATGCTCAACGCCGGGGCCTGGAAACATCTGGGCATCGCCCCGCCCGCCGGCACGGCAGTGCAACTGCCGCTGCTGGACGAGGAATAGCGCCAAGCGCATCTTCCACGGCCTTGCCATCCGGCACTGCCCGCCATAACCTGCGGTCAAAATAACAGGTCGCGCAACCTTTTCGGGGGAGAGGGACGGCATGGCTACTGCTGCATATGGGCAAATCGCGCAGACCCGCTCGCGCTTTCATTTTCGCATGGCGCTGGTGTTCATTGCCATGGCCTTTGCCGGGTTCGCGCCGACATACTGGGTTCCGGTTGCAGCCGGCCGCTTTGGCGGCGCGCCGATCATGCATGTGCACGGCGCGCTGTTTTTCGCCTGGACATTGTTTTACCTGAACCAGACTTGGTTGGTCACCAGCGGCGCCACTGCCAACCACCGCAGAAACGGCATGATCGGCGCGATGCTGTTCGGCGCCATGCTTATGATCATACCCGTTACGGCCATCAATTCGATGTGGCAGGCCGAACGCAATTTCGGCCCCGAAGGGCTGGAAGCGGCGCGGCGCTTTACCGCCGTGCCGCTGATGTCGATGCTGGTCATGGCCGGGTTGTTCAGTGCAGCGATGCTCAATGTCCACCGCTCCGACATCCACAAGCGTCTGCTGCTCGTCCTCAACGCCGGCATGTTGCAGGCGGCGATGGGGCGACCATTTGCTGCCATGGCTGCCGCCAATGGCGCTGTCGGTCCGCCGCCGGCCATCGTCACGCTGATGCCCGCAGTCATCGTCGACATGCTGATTGTCGCCGGAATGGTGCATGACAAGCGCACGACCGGCCGCGTCCACATGGCCTATGTGGTGGGGCTTGGCGTAACGGTGGCCTTGCAGATCGGGATGGTGGCAATTGCATCCACCGACGGCTGGCTGGCGTTTGCCACTTGGCTCCAGCATCTGGTGCGTTGACTGCCACTGTAACCATTTTGCCGCGCTGGACGAACAATGGCGATGAAGATCATCTCCATCTTGCTCGCCGCCTTTGCCATGATGGTGGCACTTCCTGCCGGTGCCATACCCGCGGCCGGC
>NZ_JANPCD010000206.1:0-8492 GCF_031430775.1 Sandarakinorhabdus sp.
GCCATGACCACCGCACTCGCCTTAGCTTTTGGCTATTTCCTCGGGTCCATCCCGTTCGGGCTGCTGCTCACGCGCGCCATCGGCATCGACATCCGCACCGTTGGCAGCGGCAATATCGGCACCACGAACGTGCTGCGCACCGGCAACAAACCGCTGGCGGCCGCGACGCTGCTGCTCGATGCCGGCAAGGGCGCGCTGGCCGTGCTGCTGGCGCGCGAATATGGCGGGATCGAAGCTGGCATGCTCGCCGGGGTGGCGGCGTTCCTTGGCCATTGCTATCCGGTGTGGCTCGGGTTTCGCGGCGGCAAGGGCGTGGCGACGCTGCTGGGCGTGACGCTGGCGGCGGTGCCGATGGCCGGCGTGATCGCCTTGCTGGCGTGGCTGGGCGGCGCACTGGCAACCCGATATTCGTCCGTTGGCGGCCTTGCATCGGCTGTGGCGGCGCCTCTGGGGGCATGGGCGCTGGGCTTTGGCCATTCTGCCATTGCCTTGGCGGTGATGTCGGCGCTGCTGTTCTGGAAGCACCGCGACAACATCGCCCGGCTGCGCGCCGGCACCGAAAGCCGCATCGGGCAAAAATCGGCGTGAGCGCCGGATTGCCAGCCGATGCCGTCGCACGCCTGCGGCTGATCCGCACCGAAAGCATCGGGCCTGTCACCTACCGGCAACTGGTCGCCCGCTTCGGCGATGCCGAAACCGCAATCCGGGCCTTGCCCGATCTGGCAAGGCGCGGCGGGCGCAGCCTGTCGGTCTGCCCTGCCAATGTGGCGGAGGACGAAATCGCCGGGCTGAACGCGCTGGGCGCGCAACTGTTGTTCCTCGGCACGCCGGACTATCCGGCCCTGTTGTCCGGTTTCGAGACAGCGCCGCCGGCGCTTTACGCGCGGGGCGACACCGGCCTGACAGACCGTGCAGCCGTGGCCATCGTCGGCGCCCGCAACGCCAGTGCGGCGGGGATCCGCATGGCACGGTCTTTGGCGCATGACCTGTCGGACCATGACCTTGTTGTCGTGTCGGGATTGGCGCGCGGCATCGACGCGGCCGCCCATCAAGGCGCGATGGCCGGCGGCACGATCGCGGTCGTCGCCGGCGGCGTCGATGTTGCCTATCCGCCGGAAAATGCAGCGCTTATGGACGAGATTGCAGCCAAGGGTCTGATCCTGGCCGAGCAGTTGCCCGGCACAGAACCACAGGCCCGGCATTTTCCGCGCCGCAACCGAATTATCGCGGCACTGGCCGCCGGCACTCTGGTGGTCGAGGGCGCGCCCCGTTCGGGCAGCCTGATCACGGCCCGCATTGCCGCCGAAGCCGGTCGCGAAGTCATGGCCGTTCCTGGCTCGCCGCTCGATCCGCGTGCCCAGGGCTGCAACATCCTGATCCGCGAGGGCGCGACGTTGATCCAGACCGCCGCCGATGTCATCGAGGCGCTGTCGGCCTTTGGCGCCGGCAACCAGATCGGCCAGCGTTTCCAGGTCGCGGACCCACTGCCGGTGCCCGAGACAATCGCCGACGAATCGATCCGGGCCGAGGTGCTGGCGCTGCTGTCGCCGACGCCGGTTGCCATCGACGAACTGGTGCGCCTGACTGCCATGCCTGCCGCCGGCGTTGCGTGCGTGCTGCTTGACCTGGAACTGGAAGGCCGGCTGGCGCGTCATGCCGGCGGCAAGGTGGCAATCGGCCAAAGTCCGCTGCTGTGACCAAAGCACCGGCTTGACGGGCCGGCCCCGCACTCGCCACCCTCGCGCGTACACGTAAGGACAATTGAAACACCCATGCAGCTTGTCATCGTCGAATCGCCCGCCAAGGCGAAGACCATCAACAAATATCTCGGTAGCGACTATGAGGTACTGGCCAGTTTCGGCCATGTCCGCGACCTGCCGCCGCGCGATGGCTCGGTCGATCCCGACAACGACTTTGCCATGGCCTGGGAATTGTCGGCCGACCGCGCCAAGCAGCTCAAGGCAATCTCCGACGCCGCCAAGCGCGCAGACAGCATCATCCTTGCCACCGATCCCGATCGCGAGGGCGAAGCAATCTCATGGCATCTGCTCGAATGGCTCAAGGGCAAGAAGGCCGTGCCCAAGGGCGGCGCCAGCCGTGTCACCTTCAACGAAATCACCAAGAATGCCGTGACCCGCGCGATGCAGGCACCGCGCGAGCTGGACCAGCCGCTTATCGATGCCTATCGGGCGCGTCGCGCGCTCGACTATCTCGTCGGCTTTACTTTGTCGCCGGTGCTGTGGCGCAAGCTGCCGGGCGCAAAAAGCGCCGGGCGCGTGCAGTCGGTGGCATTACGGCTGGTCACGACCCGCGAGCGCGAGATCGAAGCGCATGTCGCCCGCGAATACTGGAGCGTCGAAGGCCAGGGTCAGGCTGGGGGCCAGGCTGGTGCCGGCGCGGCCTTTCAGGTCAAACTGAGCGTGCTCAAGGGCCGCAAGCTCGACCGCTTCGACCTGGCGAATGAAGAACAGGCGATGGCGGCGCGCGGCGCAGTCGAAGCGGGGCATTTCACCGTATCGGCGGTTGAAACCAAACCGGCCAGCCGCAGCCCCTATCCGCCCTTCACCACCTCGACCTTGCAGCAGGAAGCCGCGCGCAAGCTGGGCTTCACCGCCAGCCACACCATGCGCGTGGCACAGGGCCTGTATGAGGAAGGCCGCATCACCTACATGCGAACCGACGGCGTCCAGATCGCCGCCGAGGCCATGCATGCCGTGCGCGATGTCATCGCTCAGGATTATGGCAGCGGTCCCGATGTACTGCCCGAAAAACCCCGCATCTACACCAGCAAGGCCAAGAACGCCCAGGAAGCGCATGAAGCCATCCGGCCCACCGATCTGGGCTGGCGGCCATCGCTGCGTCCGGCCACGGATGCGGACAAGCTTTATGGCCTGATCTGGAAACGCACGGTCGCCAGTCAGATGGCCAGCGCCCGCATGGAACGCACCGCCGTCGACATGTTCGATGCCGCCGGCCAGACCGGCCTGCGCGCCACTGGCCAGGTCGTGCTGTCGCCGGGGTTCCTGGCCGTCTACACCGAAAGCCTCGAGGACGGGGCCGAGGATGACGAGGACAGCCGCCGCCTGCCGCGTTTGACAGTGGGCGACAACATCGCCGTGACGCAAATCGCAGCGAGCCAGCATTTCACCGAAGCGCCGCCGCGCTATTCCGAAGCCAGCCTCGTCAAGAAGATGGAAGAACTGGGCATCGGCCGGCCATCGACCTATGCCAGCATCCTGCAGACCCTGCGGGACCGGTCCTATGTGCGGGTCGAGAAGAACCGCTTTCATGCCGAGGAAAAGGGCCGGCTGGTCACGGCGTTCCTCGAACGGTTTTTCGAACGCTATGTCGAATATGACTTCACCTCCGGGCTGGAGACCAAGCTTGATGAAGTGTCGGCAGGTGATGCCGATTATCTGACGGTGCTGCGTGATTTCTGGTCGGATTTTTCACCCAAGACGCGCGAAATCCTCGAACTGAAGCCGTCCGACGTCACGGTCGCGCTGGACGAATTCCTGGCGCCCTTGCTGTTCCCGGCGCTGGCTGATGGCGGCGATCCGCGCCTGTGCCCGACGTGCGGGGCAGGCCGGCTCAGCCTCAAGACCGGGCGGTTCGGGGCCTTTGTCGGCTGCTCCAACTATCCCGAATGCCGGTTTACCCGGCCCTTTGCCAGCGATGGCGCAGCCGGCGACAATGCCGGACCGATGGTGCTGGGCACCGATCCGGTCAGCGGCGAGCCGGTGACGCTGCGCTCGGGGCGCTTTGGCCGTTTCGTGCAACTTGGCGAGGCCGAAAAGCCGCCGCGCGCGTCCATCCCCAAGGATGTCACCGTTGCAGGCCCGGACGATCTTGAATGGGCGCTCAAGCTGCTCGGCCTGCCGCGCACCATCGGCGACCATCCCGAAACCGGCGACCCGATCACTGCCAGCATCGGCCGCTATGGGCCTTATCTGGCCCATGCCGGCAAATATGCCCGCCTGACCAACACCGCCGAAGTGTTCGAAACCGGCATGAATGCCGCAGTGGTGCGGCTGGCCGAAGCGGCAGCGGGCGGCGGGCGGCCGCAGCGCGGCGCAGCGACGGCGCTGAAGGAGCTTGGCGTGCACCCGGTCTCGGGACTGGCGCTCAAGGTGCTGGCCGGACGCTATGGCCCCTATGTCAGTGACGGCACCACCCATGCGACGCTGCCAAAATCGCAAGCGCCCGAAGACGTGACGCTGGAAGCCGGCGTGGCGCTGATCGACGCCAAGGCGGCAGCCGCGCCAGCGAAGAAGGGCGCAAAAAAAGCTGCTCCCAAAAAGGCGGCTGCGAAAAAACCGGCCGCCAAGAAGCCTGCGACCAAGAAAAAGGCGCCAGCAGTCAAAAAGGCCTGATTTTCCTCAGCGAATCTGCGCGCGCCAGCGACCGATGATGCGCGCCAGGTTCTCGCCTTCGCCGCCTGTGGTGGCCCAGAGTTCGGAATAAACCGGGTCGCTCGACGCCGGGCGCTTTGATGGGTCCAGATCGTCGAGCCGGACACGAATGGGCGCGGCCACGCCTTCGCCTGAAATGATGCATTCCCGGTTGCGAAGCGCCGGCAGCGCATCGAGCATCGACTTGCCGCCTTCGGGAAAAGCGTTCCTGACGAATTGCTGGTCGCGTTCGTTGTTGAGCCGCAGCGACACGAACGTGCCGCACTGGGACAGCGCGCCTTCGGCAAGATCGGACGGACGCTGGGTGACGAGGCCAAGCGACACGCCATATTTGCGGCCTTCCTTGGCGATGCGTTCCAGCACGTCGCGCACAGGCGAGAATTTGGCAATGCTGCGTGACGGGATGTAACGGTGCGCCTCCTCGCAGACGAGCACGATGGGGCGCTTGGTCTCGCCGCGCGACCAGACGGCATAATCAAGCACGATACGCGCCAGCACGCTGACCACGGCATTGACGACAGCGGACGGCACGCCCGAAAGGTCGATGATCGAGATCGGCCGGCCATCGGCGGGCAGGCGCAGGATCCGGCTCATGAAATCGGCCATGGTGTCGGTGCTGTAGCGGCGGTCGAACATGAACTGGTGGCGCGGGTCGCGCAGCAGCTGCTCCAACTTGCTGCGGATCCGCAGAAAGTTGGTCGCGTTGGCGCTTTCGCTGATCTTGCCGGATTCGGCGACCAGGGCATCCATCAGCGCCGACATCAGATAGGGGATCGGCGTATCGGCGGTGACGCTGATCAGCCCTTCAGCATACATGCTTTTTGCACGCGCGTTCAGCAGGCAGCGCGCCAGGATATCGCGGTCCATGTCGCGGTTGGACCCTTCGCTGGTCAGCAGAACCTCGCAATGTTCCTCGAAGTTCATCAGCCAATAGGGCAGCTCTAGGTTGTCGACATTCCAGACAACGCCTTGTTCACTAAAGGCTGCCGAATATTCGCCGTGCGGGTCGATCACGACGACATGGCCTTGCGGCGCCTGTTCGATGATGCGGTGCAGGATGAGCGCCGTGGCGGTGGATTTGCCGGTGCCGGTCGATCCGACGATGGCGAAATTCTTGGACAGGAACGTGTCGAAATAGATGGCACCGCGCACGCTGCCGGTCGGATAGATCACGCCCACCTCGATGCGGGCGCGGCCATCGGTGGAATAGACTTCGGTGGTTTCGGCCGAAGTGAGCGCATGGGCGCCGTCGCCAGACCTTGGAAAGGTGCCGACGCCGCGCCGGAAATGGCTGACGCCGCCGTCATCCAGAATGTCGGTTTCACCAAGGAAATCGACAAGGGCTTCAGGGCCTTCGGGGCCGGCTTCGACGCCGCGCAGACAGCCGATCACCCACAGATTGCTGCTTTCAAGCTTGACCAGGCTGCCCAGCATGCCGGTGGTGGCCAGCACCGGGTCGCCGCTGTGCTTCAAGGGCGCGATTGCCTCCGGATCGAGCCGCAGGCGGAATCCGCCGGCAAAGACGCCGATGACACGGCCGATGACGGGGCCGCCAAAGGCAGCAGGCCGCGCTGAGGCTGCACTGAAATCGAGCAACGCTGTCTCCCCCGGTTCCGGCCATGAGTTGTCACGGCCTTGTCCGCTCCTGCTGTAGGCCATTCGCGGCCCATGCGGAAAGAGGCGGTTTTTCCGCCCGGTCTTGCCCGCGCGATTTTGCCCGCTCAATTCTGACAGCCCGCTATATGGGCGCTGGCGCGGCGGCGCCGGGCGCGGCACCATCACGCAAATTGCCGGACAGGGAGAGAGTCGATGCACCCGCACACCATCGTTGCCGAAGGACTGGCCTTTCCCGAAGGCCCTATCGCGATGAACGACGGCTCCGTCATCTTTGTCGAGATCAAGGCCGGCAAGCTGACCAGGTTATGGCCCGATGGCACTATGGAGACTGTGGCGACAACCGGCGGCGGGCCGAACGGCGCTGCCATCGGCCCTGATGGCGCCATCTATGTCTGCAACAACGGTGGCTTCGAATGGTATGAGCAGGGCGGCATGCTGCTGCCCGGCAATGCCGCCGCCGACTATACAACGGGCCGTATCGAGCGGGTCGATATCGCCACCGGCGCGGTCGAGCGGCTTTATGACCGCACCGACGATGGCCTGGCATTGTCCGGCCCCAATGATATCGTTTTCGACCGGGACGGCGGCTTCTGGTTCACCGATCTGGGCAAGCATTTTCCGCATCACGAGACCAAGGGCGGGCTGTTCTATGGCAAGGTCGATGGCAGCAGCTGCGTCTGCGCAGTCCATGGCCCCAACCTCAACGGCGTGGGCCTGTCGCCCGATGGCACCAAGATATATGCCGCAGTCACCGCGGGGCGGGTCATCCTGGAATTTGACGTGACTGGACCGGGAACGGTGGCGCCATCGCCGTTGGCCGCAGTGCCGGGCCGGTTCGTGACGACATGGCCGAACAAGACCTATCTCGACAGCCTCGCGATAGAGGCGAACGGCAACATCGCCCAGGCGACGCTGATCGAGAGCGCCGGGGTGACATCGGTGGATCCGCTCACGGGCGCGCAGGAATTCTTTGCCTTCCCGGACCTGCTGACGACGAACATCTGCTTTGGCGGCGACGACATGATGGACGCCTGGGTCTGCCTGTCGACGACTGGCAAATTGGCGAAATGCCGTTGGCCAAGGCCGGGCCTGCGGCTGAATTTCAATGCCTGACATCACCAGCGGCACTATCACCGCCAATGGCCTGCATTTTGACATTGATGAATGCGGGTCGGGGCCGGACGTGGCGCTGTGCCTGCACGGTTTTCCCGAAAGCCGGCGCTCATGGCGTCACCAGTTGCCGATGCTGGCCGACATGGGCTGGCACGCGGTGGCGCCCGATCAGCGCGGCTATGGTGGCAGCAGCCGGCCGGCGGCGCGCCGCGACTATCACATCGATCATCTGGTCGCCGATGCCGCAGCGATGTTCGATGCGCTGGGTGCCAGGCGGCGCCTGCTGATCGCCCATGACTGGGGGGCGCTGGTTGCCTGGGTGCTGGCCCAGCGGCAACCGGCGCTGCTGGACGGTCTGGTCATCATGAACGTGCCGCACCCGCACGTGTTTCAACATGTGTTGCGCACCAGCTGGGCGCAGAAGCGCAAGAGCTGGTATGTCGCATTCTTCCAGCTGCCGTGGCTGCCCGAAGCCCTGCTTGGTGCCGGCGGCGCGCGCGCGGTCGGCCGGGCCTTCACCGACAGCGCGGTCAACAAGGCGATGTTCCCGCCCGAGATCATCGACCATTACCGCAGCAACGCGAGCGGGCCGGGCGCATTGACGGCGATGTTGAACTGGTACCGCGCCAATTTCCCCAGCGTGCTGGACGAGCCGGTCCGGCACATCGAAGTGCCGACGCTGATGATATGGGGCGAGCAGGACGTGGCAATCGATATCGCCAATACCCGGGGATATGGCCCTCTGGTACGAGATTTCACGCTGGTGCGCCTGCCGGACGCTTCGCACTGGGTTCAGCAGGATGCGCCCGAAGCTGTGAACGCTGCAATGGCTGGCTGGATGCGCGCCGGCGGGCTCAGTCTTGGCGACGATCCGCAAAAAAGGCCCTGAGCAGCGCCGCAGCCTCAGTCTCGCCGATGCCGCTGATCACTTGCGGGACATGGTGCGACTGGGCGTGGATAAAGATGCGGGCGCCATGATCGACGCCGCCGCTCTTGGGGTCGGCGGCACCATAGACCAGCGTGGCAATCCGGGCGGCGGCGATGGCAGCGGCACACATGGCGCACGGTTCGAGCGTGACATGCAGTGTGTGGCCGGTCAGCCGCTCATTGCCGAGCGCGGCGCAAGCGGCGCGGATGGCCAGCATTTCGGCATGGGCGCTGGGGTCGTGCAATTCACGGGTGCGGTTGCCTGCCGCTGCCAGAACATGGCCATCGGGACCGGCAATCACCGCGCCCACCGGCACTTCACCGCGCGCACCAGCCGCGGGGGGGGAAACGCGCGCGCGCGCCCAAAAAAAAGAGGCTGGAAAATGCCCATAAAGAAAAAGGGGCAAACCAAGCCAAATGGCG
>NZ_JANPCD010000207.1:0-18427 GCF_031430775.1 Sandarakinorhabdus sp.
GCCGGTTCAGGCTGGACGGCGTACTGGATGGCCAGGCCCCATTGGCTGCCATCGCCCAAAAGCCCGCGAAACGCCGCGCTGTCTGCCGGCGTGGTGATGATCAGGATTTCCCGCACCCCGGCCAGCATCAGCACCGACAGCGGGTAATAGATCATCGGCTTGTCATAGACCGGCATCAGCTGCTTGGAGACAGGCTTGGTCAGCGGATACAGGCGCGTGCCCGATCCTCCCGCCAAGATGATGCCTTTCCTGTTCATGCCGTCCCCCTGATAAACCGCCTGACAAGGCCGGCAAAGCTTTTCAGTTGCAGATGCAGCGGTTCGAGGCGCGCCGCGTCGGCCACGCCAACACCGACGAATCGCGGCACCGGACGGCCAACGACACGCATGGCCCACAGCCGGCTCAGCACCTGGCGTTTGCGGCGGGCCTGATGCGGCTGCATCTTGATGATCTCCGTCACGGCCAGCGGCGCAGTCGACAGCTTGCCGGCTTTTTCCGCCGACAAGCGCAGCGCGTCGCCGGCGGCGGTGCGTGCCATGATGAGGCTGCGGCCTTCGCCTTCCTCGAAGCTGGGATAGCCGCGATCATCGCCGTACCAGGCATCGGCACAGGCAATATCTGCTGCGCCGCCAACGGCATCGGGGCAAATCTTGCAGCGGAATTGCACCTCTTTTGACAAAATGTCGCCCCAGCTATCGGCATAGCTCATGCGCGCCAGGCTGCCGTCGCGGCGCGTTGCCGTGGCAAAACCGGGCCAGCCATCGCCGCGATAGCGAAAGGCCGCAACGTCATCATGCGCCACGCCCAGCCTGTCGAGGATGCGTTGGCCGGCCGCCGCGCTGGGAATGCCGGCACAGAAAAATGCGATCTTGAGCGGGATGCGGGCGTCGATACGCGGGTCGCGCCGGGCGTGGGCCCGCAGTGCGGTGACATCGCAGGGCTTGCCGACAAACGCAAAGCGGCCGGGCCGGGCCAGCCAGCCCTCAAGGCCGGCGAGCGGTGAAGATGCGGCATAGCGCGAGCCAGCGGCGCTGAACACATCGGCGGCGCTGGCCGAGACCGTGGTGATGTTGGCCATTGGCCGATCCGGGTCGGCGCGCGTCTGCACGATGAAATCGACAAGACCGGTTTCCAGCGCATGGACGAGCAGCGCCGAAATGACACCGCCGGACGACGCCTGATGGCGCAGGGCCGCATCGGCGGCATGGCCGGTGCCGGTGAACAGCGCCGGTCCCCACAGCGGCTCCGATGCCAGATGCGGGTGATCGCGTTCATCCACGACCAAGCCGGGGCAGGCTGCGGCAATGGCGCTGTCTTCGGCCAGGCTGACGGAACCGATCTGGCGCGGGCGCGCATAGCCGGGCGCGGCCTGCGCCATGGTGATGCCGGCCGTTACCGCCGCGCACAGGCCGCAACCGGTGCAGGTGCCGGCCTTTTCGACCCGCCCCAGAAAGTCGGCCTTCATTGCGCCGCCGCCGCAAACAGCTCGGCAAGCGCCGCCACATAATCGTCCAGCCCGTCCGCGACGATATTGGATCCCGCCGCGATGTCGGCAGCCAGTTCCGCCCGGCGATCAACTGCGTTCAGGATGAAGGCCAGTGCCGCATCGGTGGACATGCCGCGCGCATTCACCAGCCATGGATAGCCAAGACCGCCATACAGACCCTCGAATTTGCGGCTGTAGCTGATCGGCACCACCGGCACGCCGGCACTATAAGCGGCGATGGTGGCGTGCATGCGCGCGCCGGCCAGGAAATCCAGCCCGGAAATGAAGGATTTGGCAGCACTGGCCGACGCAAAGTTGGGGTGGCGGTGCAGCGCCGGATATTGGGCCTTGAGGGCATCGGCCGCGGCGCCGTCATCGTCGCGGGGCAGGCCCGGTGCAATCACATGTGGCACCAGATGCACCTCGGTATCGGGGGCCGCCAACAGGGCAGTAATCAGCCCGTGCGTCAGCGCCGGATAGTCGAAACCCAGCCCATATTCATTGCCGCCGGCATAGCCGCCGCTCATCAACAGGCCCGAGACATTGATTCCGACGCGCCTTGGGCCGCCAGCCGTCCGCGCCGCGCGTTCAAAGGGTAGGGCAAAGGCGACATCGACGGTCTGACGGGCATTTGCAGTCGCGCCCAGCGTAGCCAGCATCTGCATCGACAGCGGATCGCGCGCGAAAACCGCAGCGGCGTGGCGGCAGATCCAGCCGGCGATGGCACTGTGCGGCTGGCGCGAAAATGGCCCGATGGTCTGCGGGCTGAGCACCAGCGGCTTGCCCATCAGGATCGGCAGGATCTTGGTCGCCGCCATATAGGCGAAACGCTTGTCGGGGTAGATATCGGCAAAGCTGTCGCCGGCGCTGATGTCCAGGATGATGTCGAGGCCGCGCACGTCGCGGGCAAAGCCGGACGGGTTGACCATATAGCGGCCAGTGATGGTGCGGTGTTCGATATCCGGGCCAGACACGCCCAGCGGGCCGGTTTCGCGCGGACCGATAATGACAAACTGCGGCACGACATCGGCGGCGGCAGCGGCCTTGCGGGCCAGCGCCAAATTGCCGGCAGTCAGGGCGCCGACGCCCAGATTTGTTGCCGCCGCAGCGTGCCAGACAAGGCCGATCCGCAAGCTGCGCACGTGAAATCCTAACACAATCTATTGGAGCCCGGACGAGGTCATCGTCCGGGCTGGAGACTTATTTGGCGGCCGGTGCGACAGGCGTCGTGGCAGGAGTCTTGGCAGGCTGGGCGGCAGGCGGAGCAGCAAGCGCCGCAGCGGCAGGTGACCCCTTCTTCAGCTCAGCCTGCGCTGCCTCGACCGTGCCATAGCCCTTGGCATAAACAGTCTTGGCCTTGAAGCTGGTCTGGATTTTCTTCAGTTCGGTTTGCAGGCGCTTGCTGACTTCCTGGCGCTGCAAGATCTGCTGGGCGTAGGAAATGGCCTTTTCACCCGTGAAGGGCTGCGTCTTGGTGCTGGTCAGCATGTTGACATAGACGACCGGCGCAGGTGCGCCGGCTGGCTGGTCAGCAAACATGAACGGCTCGGCATTGGGCGAGGACGTCAGCTTGATGATTTCCTTGGACAGTTCCGGCGCGATCAGCATCGTGTCGACCTGCTGGGGCGCACGGCGATATTCGATATTGGCATCGATCAGTACACGCTCCACCTCGGCCATGGTCTTGGCGTCCTTGAGCGGCAATTGTTCGAAGTTCGATGGCCGCAGGAACTGGATCTGGTCCAGCGTGAACAGCTTGCGGTCGCCGAACACGACGGGGTTGTCGGCCACATATTTTTGCGCCGCTTCACGGGCCGTGGCCTGGACCTTGCCCTGGATGTCGCCTTGCAGCGCCTGGACCAGCAGGCCTTCCTCGGTGCGGGTCTTGGCGAGCAGGAACTGCGGAGACTTGTCCAGTTCGCGGACCTTGGCTTCGGCCGACAGCATCTTGCGCTCGATGACCCGGTTCAGGGCAACGGCTTCGACCAGCTTTTTCGGCGCGGATTGCGCCTGTGCGCCAAGCCCGGCGATTTCGGCGTTCAGTTCATGGATGGTCACGTCCTTGCCATCGACCGTAGCAACGACCTGGCCCTCCGGGGCCTTGTCGCCGCCGCCGCAACCCGCCAGCGCGAGCATCGACACGCCGGCTGCTGCAATGATCATCGTCCGCATCGGCTTCATCATCTTCGTCTCCTGATCGACACTTGCCGCAATCGCGGCGCAATTCACTATGAAACGCTCATGCCTTCCAGCGTCGCTCCGGTCAATAACGGCGCCCAGTCAGCGCGCGCAACATCGCCGATGCCTTGCTGCCCTGGCCGCGCATCAGGCGCCGCAAGATCAGCGCCAACGTCCATACCGCATGCCAGGGCAGCAGCAGCGGATAGAAATGTGCCACGAAGCGCAGGCGCGACCGAGTCAGCCAATAGTCGGAAAAGCCGCTGCGCTGGCCCTTCTTGCTCGATGACCCGATCGAGCCGCCTTCCTTGTGCCAGACGACGGCGCTATGGGCGAACGCCGTCTCGAACGCAGCTTCGCCGCGGCGGCGGTTGCGGACCGCCCAGTCGATTTCCTCGAAATACAGGAAATAGCGTTCTGACATGGGCCCGACCGCTTCGAGGAACTTGCGGCTGACCACCAGCGAGGCGCCGAGCACGAAATCCATTGTGTCGGCCACCAGCTGCGGGTTGAACCCCATGGTCGCCAGCGTGCCACCGCCGATCGATGCCGAATTGCCGGTGACGAGGTTGAACGTCGAGCCGCCCAGCGCCTGCACCGTATCGGGCTGCCAATAGAATCGCACCACCGTGCCGCACATGCCGACGTTGGGCACGGCGGTCATGCGCGCCAAAATGGCCTGCGCGGCATCGGCGGCCACCACCGTGTCGTTGTTGAGCAGCCAGATATTGCCGATCCGGTCGCTTTGCAGCAGATGCGCCATGCCCAGGTTGTTGCCGCCGGCAAAACCCAGATTGTCACCGGCATCGATCAGCGTCAGCGGGCCTTGCGGAGGTACGATGCGCGCCTGTTCCGCCGTCATGCGGCGCAGCGGCCAGGGCTTGAGCAGCGGCGGCGAACTGAGCGGGGCCATGTCGGGCGACGCCGCAGTGGCAGGCGCCATGCCAGCCGCCCAGGCCGTGATGGCGTCGATCGACCCGTCGGCCGAGCCGTTGTCAACAACCACGACCTGCACCTGCACCGTGCTGCGCATCAGGCTTTCAAGGCATTCGATCGTGTCGGCGGCGCGCTTGTAGTTGACCAGCACAACGCCAAGGCGCTGCGAATTGGCGGTGTTATCGCGAAACAGGCTCATGCGCCGGGGTTCCAGAATGTGGCGCCGGTCTCTCCGGTGGCGTGCATGGCGCGCAACATTTCGCCGGCACGCAGCCAACGCAGCCGTGCCAGCACGGTCACACCGCGCCAACGGTTGCCGAGGCCGGACAACCGGTCGGACAGCATCAGTCGCACGCCATCGACCAGTATCGACGGCAACATCAGGGCGGCACGCATCTGCCAGCGCCAGCGCGGGCGGCCGGCGGCGACATGGGCCGTCCAGTCGTGCCGGATATGGCGCTGCCATTTGACGACAAGGCTGGCAAAATCGGGACGGGCAGGGTGGTAGACTCGCATCGCCTCGACATAAACGGTGCGATAGCCCGCCGCCGCCGCGCGCTGGCCCCAGTCCCGGTCCTCCGCGGTATCGATACCGGCAAATGGCCCGACGGCGGCATGCACGGGCGCGGCCATCGCCAGGTTGCCGGTGCCGGAAAAACCCTGTTTGTTGATGTACATCGCCTGGCGATAGGCAAAGACTGCCTCATAGGCTTCGATGTCGGTCAGCCGGCGTGTGTCGACAAAATCGATGCGGACATCGCCGCCGACGATAGCATCGGGACCAGTCGCTTCGATGGCTGATACCGCCGCTTCCAGCCAACCTGCCTCGGCGCGGCAATCGGCATCGATAAAAGCCAGGATCGGCGCCCGAGCAGCTGCGACGCCTGTGTTGCGCGCCAGCCCCGGTCCCGGCTGGCTTTCGGACAGGAAGCGCACATCGCTGTGGCGTGCCTTGACGTCATCCAGCGAGATGCGCGAGCCATTGTCCACCACGATGATCTCCGCGTGCTCGGCGCCAGCCTGAGCCTTGACTGACGCCAGGCAGCGTTCAAGCGCTTGTGGCATGTTGTAGTGCGGAATGATGACGGATACGCGAGGGCCCTGTGCCGCGCCGTCCGCACCCGGACTTTGGTCGGTCATCGTCTGTCCAGACCTCTGGTCGCCGGCGTTGCAATCAACCGGCAAGCCGGCTCATCGCAGAGGACATCAACAGCAACGACGACACGCCCGGATACGCAAAGCGGAAACGTATTTCCCCGCCAAGGTCGCTGCGTTCCAGCAGATCGTGCGGATGCGCGAACTGCTTGAGTTCACGTTCGATGGCCATCGGCGCCGAGGCGCCCTTCAGTTCGGTATAGACATCATCGACAGTGAACCAGCCATCGGCGGAACTGCCCGCCTTGGCAGCGGCAATCAGCAGCGGCCATTGTGCTCGCGCCTCGTCACGCGACAGGCTGGCCTGCACGCGGCGGGGCAGCGAGGCGTTCCAGTCGGTCAGCACGCGCTCCACGGCCGATTTGCCGTGCACTTCGCTGACAAAGGCCTTGCCGGCATCAAGCGCGGCCATGCCGGCCTGGTGGCCAAGCAGGCGCACCAGATAGGGCGACCCGCCAGCCATGGTGGCAATCATGCGCACCGACGCTTCGGAATAGCGGATATCGGCGGCCTTTTCGCCCAGACGCAGCAGATCCATGACTTCGCCGTCGCCAAGCGGACGCATCGGCAGGCCGACGATGTTGCGCCGGATCGACGGCGCATATCCGATCAGTTCGTCAAGGTTCTGCGCCACGCCGGTAAGCACCAGCTGCACGCGCGCTGCGCGGTCGGACAGGTTCTTGACCAGTTCGGCAACATCGCGGCGGAAACCGGGGTCGAGCACGCGGTCATATTCATCGAGGATGATGAGAACCCGGGTGCCGACGACGCCGGCCAGCACATCGGCCAGTTCACGCGGGCCGAACACCGGCGGCAGCATCACATCGAAATTGTCGCCCTTTTCGGCTTCGGGCGTGTTGGGCAGCACCGATTCATGGAAAATGCGCGGGATGCGCGCGGCCACCGAACGAAACATCTCGGAAAAATTCGCCTCGGTACCGCAGCTGCCATACAGGACATGGTAGCGTGCTTCTCGGGCGGTTTCGGCGAACACATGGGCCAGGCTGGTCTTGCCGATCCCGCGTTCGCCATAAATGACGACATGGACGCGCTGCTGCTCGATGGCATTGATCAACTGTGACAGGGCATCATGGCGCCCGGCAAAGCTTTCACGGCCCAGCACGGGCTGAGACGCGCCCAATGCATCGCGCAGCGCCAGGCGGCGCCGCGCCAGTTCGTTGGTGCCATCGGTTTCGACGTCGTCCGAGGCGTTGGCCATGAAACGCGGCATGGCGCGCCCCGCCGGCGCTGCGGCGGGTTCGCGCCACAAGCTGTCAAGGAACACCGGGCGTTCGGGCACATCGGTTTTTACTGGCTGCAGCACAGCCGGTTCGCCCGTCTGGGTTTCTGCGTCGGTCGGGGACTGGTCATCGCCCAGCAACTGCTCGTCGAGCGGTTCCACGGCGACACTTCCCGTTTCGGGCGCTTCTTCGCGCGACTTGCGTTTCCAAATCATCGCCACCTCGGTTACAATCCTTCGCATCAATCCGTTTGCGCCAGCCAGGCCGCAGACACGGTGCTGGTCTGGCCCAAATCGGGCCAACACGAGGCTCCAATGCCACGATCACGCCGCCGATGCGAGACTGCATTTGCCTTGAAGCAGCGAATATGGAACAATTTTGCCAGCGCGTTAACGTTATGGAAGGTTGCCGCCTGACAGGTTGGCGTGTAGCAGCCCGGCTTTGAGGGTTGTGCAATCACTCCGGATCGGATGAGGAACAGGATGATGGACATGGCCGGTCATGGGCCCAGGGCAGGGGGCCTTTCGGTGCTTCTGCTCTTGCCTTTGTTCTTCGCGGCGCCTGCACTCGCAGCGCCCAGCCAGGACAATGACGATCCACCGGCGCAGCGCGGCGGCATAACATCCGTTCCGGCGGTGAATGGCCGCGGCTGGAACCTCAGCGCTGGTGTGACCACCCGTTTCGACACCAATCTTCGGCGCCGTGACGGCGGAGCACAGGGATGGCGCGTCACGCCTTTGGTGCAGGGCTCCATCGGCATGCCGATCGGCCGCCAGCAGGTCTTTCTCGGCGCCAATATCGGCCGCGACTATCTGTTCGGCGACGACAAATTGCCCAATCGCACGCGTTTTGCCGTTGGCGGCGGTGTCAACTGGCGCCTTGGCCGGCGCTGCAACGGCCAGGTCGCGGCGGATTATCGCGAAAATCTGGCTCTGTTCAGCGAATTGGCGGTTCTGGAGGACAATACCCAGTCGACACGCACGGTCGGCGGCAATTTCAGCTGCCAGGTCGGCGGCGCGCTCGGCATCACCGGCGGCATCACCAACACCGACCTGACCAACAGCCGGCCCGCGCAGCGCTTGTTCAACAATCGCGGCACCACTTTCAACGCGGGGCTGACCTATGGCCGCCCGACGCTCGGCCAGTTTTCCCTTAGCGGTTCGCTCGATACCCGGATGTTCCCCGACCGTCAGGTCAACGACGGCACCACGGGTTTGCTGGTCGATGACGGTGTCGATGTCTATTCGGCGCGCTTTGGCTATTCGCGCGGGCTTGGCTCGCGCCTCAATGTCAGCCTTGGCGCGTCGTACATCGACGTGAAGCCCAAGCCCAGTTCGCAGATCGTGTTCGTGCCTGATATCGGATTTGTCGTTGCCCCGCGCAGCAATTTCTCCGGTCCAGGTTTCGACGCTGCAATTACCTACAACAGCGGCAATCGCATCACGGCCGGCTTTTCCGCCAGCAGGCAGGTCCGATCCAGTGCCAATGTCGGCGCGCTGTTCATCGTGTCGAGCACCGTTGCAGCCGATTTCGACTATCGGCTCAACCGCAGCCTGACGGCTGGATTTGGTGGCTCGTATCTCGACAACAGCTATCGCGGCTCGGTGGCATCGGGCGCGGAAACACGGGCACGCATCAAGGACAACCTCTGGCGCGTATATGGCCAGATCAACTATACGCCGATACGGATGGTCACTGTCGGGTTGGAAGTGGCGCATCAGCGCCGCACCTCCAACCCCGCAGATTTCAGTTTCCGATCAACGACGGTTCTCTTGAACCTCAGGGCCAATTTCGGGAGAAGTTCATGATTTCGTTGTTCAAGCGTACAGTCCTGCTGCTCCTGATGCTGGTTGCGGCGCCCGCCTTGGCCCAGACTTCGGGCCCCCAGACTACGGGCCCCGGCTATGTACTCGGCCCCGATGACGCCATTGTCGTCACCGTCTATGGCCAGCCCGAATTCGGCATCACGACCCGCATCAAGGCCGATGGCACCATCGTGATGCCGCTGATCGGCGCCGTGAAGGCCGAAGGCACGACCAACATCACGTTGGCCAAGCAGTTGACCGACAAGCTGACCAGTGGCGGCTATCTCAAGGCGCCGATCATCAATATCGAAATCTCGGGTTACCTGAGCCGTTCGGTCAACATCGCAGGCCGTGTGTCGAACCCCGGCATCTTCCCGATCGAGCGCCCCTCGCGTGCGCTGGACATGTTGCTGCGCGCGGGCTGGATACGCGAAAACGGTGCGAATTATGTCTATCTGCGCCGTGCCGGCCAGCCCGAAGTGCGGCTTGGCGTCGAAGGACTGGTGCGCGGTGACGACAAGGAAAATCCGCCGCTCATGCCTGGCGATACGTTGTTTGTTCCCGATGCCGACACATTTTTCATCTACGGACAGATCGTCCAGCCGGGCATGAAGCCGATCCTGCCGGACATGACCATCCGTCAGGCCATCGCGCTGTCGGGCGGCGTCACGCCGACTGGCAAGGCCGACAAGGTCGGTCTGGTGCGGGGCAAGGCAAAGGAAATCGATGTCGATCCGTCAATGCCCGTGCAAAAGGGCGATGTGATCGTCATCAAGGAACGTCTGTTCTGACGCATGTGTTCTTGGCACACGCGTTGGCGCGGTTGGTAGAAGTTGGAGTGGGCAGACTATGAGTATCGTGCAGTTTTTGCGCATCCTGATCGCGCGGCGGTGGATTATCCTTGCCACGCTCATCACCTGCGTGGTGGTGGCGACCGCCGTGGCGCGTATCCTGCCGCCGCGCTATCCGGCCCGCGCCCGCGTCTTGATGGACAGCTTCAAGCCCGATCCGGTCACTGGTTCGATGATCCAGACCAGCGCGCTGCGAACCTTCACGCGCACGCAGATCGAGTTGATCAAGGATTACCGCGTTGCTGGCGATGTCGTTGACAAGCTTGGCCTTCTGAACTCGCCCGATCTGGTCGCGGCGTTCCAGAGCGAAACCGGCGGCGCTGGCGACATGCGTCGCTGGGTTGCCGAGCGCATCACCGAGAATACCAACGTTGGACTGGTGGAAAATTCGAACATTCTCGAAATCACCTATGAGGCGTCGAACCCGGAAATCGCCAAGCGCACCGTCAACGCCTTGCGCGATTCCTACATCGACAATTCGCTGCGGTTCCGCACCGACAGCGCCGGCCGCACTGCCGACTGGTATCTGGAACAGGCAGACCGCGCCAAGCGCGTGCTGGAAGATGCCGAAGCCGCCAAAACCAAGTATGAAACCGACAATGGCATCGTGATTACTGCGGGCGGCGAAGCCGAAACCGTCAAACTGTCGGGTCTGCAATCGGCGCTGGTTGCCGCGCGCAGCGGCGAAGGTGCGCAGCAGTTTGCCGCCACCACCCGGGCCAATGAATCGCCCGTCGTGGACCAGCTGAAGATCCAGCTGGCAAACATGAACGACGCGATCGAGCAGTCCGCAGAACGCCTCGGCACTCAGCACCCGACGTATCTGGCGATGCTCACTCGCCGGGACCAGTTGCAGGTGCAGGTGCGCCGCGAGGAAGCTTCGGCGCGCGCCGCCGGTTCGCGCCAGCTTGGCTCGTCGCGCCAGTCAGTTGCCCAGCTGGAATCGGCCTATGAGGCGCAGCGCGCCAAGGTCTTTGCCATGAAGGACAAGCTGGACAAGGACGCCGCGCTGATGCGTGAAGTGGAATTGCGCCGCGCCCAATATGAACAGGCCGCCAAGCGCACCGCCGAATTGCGGCTGGAATCCAACATCAACGACAGCGGTCTGATCGTGCTGGGCGATGCGCGTGCGCAGGCGTCACCGTCGTTCCCGAACTGGACGCAGATCGTGTCCCTGTCTGTCGGCCTTGGCCTTGGCATGGGCATCGTGCTGGGCCTGTTCGTCGAACTGCTCAACCGCCGGGTGCGCGGGGCCGAGGATTTGCGCACATCGGCGCGCGTTCCGGTCTTTGCCATCATCGGTGAAACCCCGCGCCCGGCCTGGCGGACGGCCTTGCGCCGGCTGCTGTCGCGTCGTTCCGAAACCGCAGCCTCCTGGCAGCCTGCGCAATGAGTATCGAACCCATGGATGATTTCGCCACCGATGCTGCGGAGAACGCAACGTCGAGCCGGGTCGATGACGGCAGCACGCGCTTTGATGCGCCGATCCGTGATGCGCTTTTGCGTCTTGGCTATCTGTCCGAAGACCAGAGCGCGCGTGTAGCCAGCCATCAGCTGGAACGCGGCCTGGATTTCGACCAGGCTGCGCTTGAGCTTGGCTTCATCACCACCGACGATCTCGACCGCGCCCGCGAACAGCTGATCACCAGCCTGGCGTTGCAGAATGTGGCGCGGCGCCCGGTGTCCGACGAACTGGTGGTGATTGCCGAGCCTAGCAGCCGCCGGTCGGAATCGATGCGCCTGCTGCGGACCCAGATCATCTCCCAGCATCTCAAGAACGGTCGCCGTGGCCTTGCCTGCGTATCGCCGACCGACGGTGTGGGTTGTTCCTATATCGCGGCCAATCTGGCGGTTTCGCTCAGCCAGGTTGGCTACAAGACGCTGATAGTCGATGCCAACATGCGCAGCCCGCGCGTGGACCAGATTTTCGGCCTCGATCCCAATGCGCCCGGTCTTTCGACGTTCCTTTCGCTTCAGGTGTCGCGCCCGGAACGTGTGGTGAATGCCAACGTCCTGCCTGGCCTTGCGGTTATGACCGCTGGCCCGCCGACCCCGCGCCCGCAGGAACTGTTGTCCGGCAACCGTTTTCGTGACGGCGTCAACACGCTGCTGCGCGAATATGACCTGGTGTTGTTCGACACGCCGGCGGCCAATGCCAATGCCGATGCGCTGACTGTCGGCGCGGCGGCGGGTTATGCCCTGATGGTGGCGCGGCGCGACCAGTCCTATTACCGGGACGTATCGACGCTGACCGAACAGCTGGCGGCCTCGCGGTGCGCCGTGGTCGGCGCTGTCCTCAACGAGTTCTAGAACCATGGCCAGCGCCGCTGCGGTGCAAAAGCCTGTGCGGATCAACTGGCGCGGCCTGCTGCGCGAGCGCTGGCTGTTGGCTATCGGTTTTTTTGCGATGGCGCTGCCGACCCTGGTGTCGATGGCGCGCGGACCCTGGTCGATGGAATCGGGCGTGCATGGCCCGATCGTGGTGGCCACCGGGCTCTGGCTGGTGTTCCGTCGCGCCGCCGAGATCCGCGCAAACATGCAGCCCGGCAATGTCTGGTTGACGGCGGCGATGCTACTGGTTGCCGTGCCGGCCTATATCTTTGGCCGGGCCTATGACTTCATCAGCGTCGAGGTTGCGGCCCTGCTGCTCTCGCTGCTGGCCGTGGGCAATTTTTATCTCGGCCTGGCTGTGCTCAAGCGGCTTTGGTTCCCCATCTTCTATCTGTGCTTCATCATCCCGATCCCGGGCTGGGTGCTCGACACCATCACCCAGCCGCTGAAGATCCTTGTCTCCGAAGTCGTGATGCGCAGCCTTTCCGAACTGGGCTATCCGGTCGGTCGCATGGGTGTGACCATTTATGTCGCCAGCTACCAGTTGCTGGTCGAGGATGCCTGCGCCGGTCTCAATTCCCTGATCAGCCTGTCGGCGATCGGCCTGTTTTATGTCTACATGATCCGCGGCTCCAACTGGCGGTATTCCATCCTGCTGCTGGCGCTGGTGCTGCCGATTGCGGTTGCGGCCAATATGGTCCGGGTCGCGGCGCTGGTGCTCATCACCTATTATCTCGGTAATGCGATGGCGCAGGGCTATTTGCACAATTTTGCCGGCATGGTGACGTTCACGACGGCGCTGCTGTTCATCTTCCTGGTCGACAAGCTGCTGACACCGCTGCGCATCTTCCTGGGCGGCCCCGATGAAGGCCCCGATATTGGAGCTTCGGCATGAGCGCGTTCAACCGCCGTGATGTCCTGATGGGCGGATCGATGCTGGTCGCGGCCGGCGGTGCGGCGGCGCTCACGCCGCGCGGTCGTCTGGTGCTGCTGCCCGAGGGGGTCGAGCTCGAAAAGATGGTCCCGACAACGATTGCCGAGTGGGTGCAGATGCCGACCGAGGCGATCGTGCTGCCCAAGACGCCCGGCAGTCTGGCCGATCGGCTTTACAGCCAGACCCTCAGTCGGCTGTATGTGTCCGAAACCCGGTTGCCGATGATGTTGGTGATTGCCTATGGCGCGGTGCAGAACGACCTGTTGCAACTGCATCGCCCCGAAGTCTGTTATGCCGCTGTCGGCTTCAATATTTCAGCGTCGAAAAGCGCTCAGGTTGCGCTGGGGAATGCCAGGCTCCCGGTGCGCGAATTGACCGCGCGCAACGACAGCCGTGTCGAGGCCATCACATACTGGACCCGCATCGGTGATGATCTTCCCACCGATGGCAGCGCGCAGCGCTGGGTGAAACTGCGTCAACAGATGCAGGGTTACCTCGCTGATGGCGTGCTGGTGCGTGTGTCGACAGTGGCCGAGCCGAGCCCGGATGTATTTCGCGAACTGGACAATTTTGCAGCCGCGATGGTCAAAGCCATCAAGCCGGCGGACCGGGCAGCGCTGATTGGACGCCCTTTGGCAGCGAGGCTGGCGTGATGCGCGGCGCCTCAGCCTTCCATGTCGCTGAACGGCTGCAAGACAAACCAGATGAAGCCCAGCGTTGCCGCGCCAAGGCCGATGGCGCCCGCGTGATAGAGCATGTCGCCCGATTTCATCGCTTCATTGCCAAGGTAGTTGGTCACGGCGCAGCCCAGCGATGCCACCAGATACTGCCACAGATGGTCGCGGGCTTCACCTTGGGAACGCTGCAAGAACAGCACGATAAGACCAGCAAATGTGATGACGGTCAGCCAGTCGTAGGGGGTTTCCATGCGGCGCGCTCCTGTAAGACTTTGGTCACTACAACAACTACCCCGCACAGTGCCACAGTCTTTGCACCCATTTTCCCGGTAATCGGCAAGACCATGAGCGCACCGGCATGAACGACCTGCGCCCGCAGCAGCTCGCGCCCAGCGATGACGGCATCCGCACCAAGCCCGGCATTCCACTCGATGTGGCGATTCTGGCCATTCGTGTGCTCGAATTTGTCACGGTCGGTGTTACTGGCCTCGCTGCGATCGTGATTCTGGCCGATACCTTGGGGGCGGGGAACGACGGGCTGTATGGCCGGGTCGTGCTGATCGCGGCCATTGCCTATGGCGTGCTGGCCGAAAGCCTGGGCTGCTATGATATCGACGCGCAGTTCTCTCTGCGTCAGGCATGGCGCCGCGTTGCCGGCACATGGATGACCGTCGCACTGTTCATGGTGACGCTGGGTTTCCTGCTGAAGGCGTCTGACGAGGTTTCGCGCTCCTGGGCGCTCTCCTGGTTTTTGGGCGGCGGCGCCATTTTGCTGCTCGTCCGCGCTTCGTCGACATTCTGGGTGCGCCATCTCAAGGCGCGTGGCACTTTCAACGAACGGGTCGCGATTTTTGGCGCCGGGGCACAGGGCCAGCGATTTGCGCAATATGTCCAGTCGCATGACCGGCTGACAATCACGCTGGTCGGCTTCTTCGATGATCGTCAGGATGGCCGGGTGCCGGGCAATGCCTCTGACGTACCGATGCTGGGCAATCTTTCGACCTTGATCGGCATGATTCGCGAGGGGCGGCTCGATCAGGTCGTGGTCGCCTTGCCATGGTCGGCCGAAAAGCGGCTGCAGGAAATCGTCAGCCGTCTGGCGCTCACGCCCGTCAAGATCCGGCTGGCGCCCGACCTTGCCAGTTTTGCCTTTGCCCAGCGCCCTGTCGTCCTGCTTGGCGAAGTGCCGGTCATGACGCTGTTCGAGCGGCCGATCTCGGGCTTTGACGCGGCGGTCAAGGCCGCCGAAGATCAGATACTGACGATCATCATCATAGCGGTGATCTGGCCGTTGCTGCTGCTGATTGCCATCGCGGTGCGCCTGGATTCGCCCGGGCCGGTGCTGTTTCGCCAGCCGCGCGAAGGCTTCAACAACCGCAGTTTCCAATGCTTCAAGTTCCGCACCATGTATCACGAGCATGGCCAGCTGGATGACATAAGGCAGGCCAGCCGAGATGATGACCGGATCACGCGCATCGGGCGCATTTTGCGCCGCTTGAGCCTTGATGAGCTGCCGCAGTTGTTCAATGTGTTGACAGGCGACATGTCACTGGTCGGGCCGCGCCCGCATGCGACGTCGACACGTGCCGGCGGGCGGCTGTTTTCCGAAGTCGTCATTTCCTATGCCGCGCGCCACAAGGTGAAGCCGGGCATCACCGGATGGGCGCAGGTTTGCGGCTGGCGCGGCGAGACCGATACCGAGGAAAAGCTGGTCAAGCGCCTTGAACATGACCTGTATTACATCGAGAACTGGTCGTTGTGGCTCGACATTTACATACTGATGCGCACCGTCGGCGCCGTGCTGTTGCCTCGCAACGCCTTTTGACCTGCACTGTCGATGACGCTGGCTGCACTGACCCCAACCAGCCGGGTGCGACATTGTGTCCAGCAACAGAATTGCGTTCCATTTGCTTGCAAGGGCAAGAATATTACCGTAATGGCGGCTCTTGCGGTTATTCTTGTCCGGAAACGGGCAGGTTTGGACAATCACCCAAGGGTTGTTGAAGATGTCTGATTCCAAAGGCCCGGTTGCGATTGCGGTCACCCAGCTGCCGGCAGCCATGACCAACCCGGTCAGGACGCGCGGCGATTGGCAGGCGATGCGCGCCGACGTGATGGCGGACCCCGGTGCCTTTCACGGCGCCATTGCCGCTCGCAACCTGCATTGGCTGGTCGATCTGCCGCACTGCAAGGCATGGCTGACGCAAGCGGGCGATCACTGGACCGGCTTCGATGCCGGAACCGGCGCCGCGTTGACTGCCGATTTGCCTGTCGATTTCGCACCATGGACCCGCGCGTTCAACGCCGATGACGCGCCAAATTTCCGGTGGTTCGAAGGCGCGCACACCAATTGCGCCTTCAACGAGATGGATCGCCATGTGCTGGCCGGCCACGGCGCCGAAGCCGCGTTCATCTTCGAAGGCGACCGCTGGGATCTCGCCGCCGACGGTGGCCGGGGTGCGCCGGTCGATTGCATCACCGTCAGCCGTCGGCAATTGCTGCTCGAAGCGGCCAAATGTGCGCTGGCTTTGCAAAACCTCGGCCTGAAGCCCGGTGACCGCATTGCCATCAATATGCCCAACTGCCCGGCCCAGCTGTATTGGACCGAAGGCGCCAAGCGGATGGGCATTATCTATACGCCGGTGTTCGGCGGATTTTCCGACAAGACGCTGTCTGACCGCATTCATGATGCGGGTGCACGGGTCGTCATCACCGCCGATGGCGGCTACCGCATGGCGCAGATCGTGCCGTTCAAGACGGCCTACACCGATCCGGCGCTCGACAATTATGTGCCCGTGCAGGTCGCGCTGGGTTTGCTCGTGCAGCGGCTGGCCGCTGATGATCTGGGGCTGGCCGACGATATTGCCGCGACCATCGCCGACACTGTCAAAACCACCTTGCACGGCGAAGTCACCGTCGAGCGCGGCGATGTCATGCGCGGCGTGGGCCGGGCGCTTGCCGATCTTGGCAAGGCCGGGCGCATCGATTCGGGCGCTGCTGCCCGTATCCGCATCGGGATTGCCGAGGCGCTGGTCGCCACGCCGCCGCGCGTCGAGGCCGTTGTGGTGGCCCGTCATGCCGGCGTTGCCGATATCGTCTGGCGCGACCGCGATGTCTGGGGCCATGACCTGACCGACAAGGCGCTGGCGCAGATCCTTGTCGCCGCCGGTCTGGCGGACGAGGCGGCATTGCATGCGCTGGATGACACAGCGTTCGTGCGCGCCATCTGGGCGGCATCGAAGCCGCTTCCCGTCGATGCCGAATATCCGATGTTCTTCATCTACACCTCGGGTTCGACGGGCAAGCCCAAGGGCGTCGTGCATGTCCATGGCGGCTATCCGGCCGGCATTGCCGAAACGATGAAAGTGGCCTTCGACGCCCGCCCCGGCGATGTCATGTATGTCGTGGCCGATCCGGGCTGGATCACCGGGCAAAGCTATATGATTTCGGCGGCGCTGCTGACGCGCGTGACCACGTTGATCGGCGAAGGCGCGCCGGTGTTCCCGCACGCCGGGCGGTTTGCCGCGATGATCGAGCGTCACGGTGTCACCATCTTCAAGGCCGGCGTCACTTTCCTAAAGGCGGTGATGAGCGACCCGCAGAACCTGCATGACATCAAGGCCTATGACATGTCCGGCCTGCGCGTCGCCAGTTTTTGCGCCGAGCCATGCTCGCCGCCGGTGCAGGCGTTCGGGATGCAGCATCTGACGCCGCAGTACATCAACAGTTACTGGGCGACCGAACATGGCGGCATCGCCTGGACGCATTTCTATGGCAATGGCGACTTCCCGCTGGCCGCCGACGCGCGCACTTTTCCGTTGCCATGGATTGTCGGGGATGTCTGGCTTGAGGATCTGTACGGCACTGCCGATGGCACCGCGCTGCTGACCCGCACTGGCGGCGACGGCGTCAAATGGCGCCGCGCCGAAGTGGGTGAAAAGGGCGAGATCATCATCGCGGCGCCCTATCCCTATCTGGCGCGCACCGTGTGGGGCGATGCCAACAATTTCCGTGTCGAAAACGGTGCCGTTGTCGGCGGCTGGAAAGGCGATGCCGTTCGCTGGTCCGACGGCTATTGGCGGCGCTGGCAGGGTGTCTGGGCCTATACCCAGGGCGATTTTGCCGTGCGCCACGCCGACGAGGGCTTTTCGCTGCATGGCCGGTCGGACGATGTCATCAACGTGTCCGGCCACCGCATGGGCACCGAGGAGATCGAGGGCGCGATATTGCGTGACAAGGCGCTCAACCCTGATTCGCCGCTGGGCAATGTGCTGGTCGTCGGTGCGCCACACCCCGAAAAGGGCCTGACGCCGCTGGCGTTCATCACGGCAGCGCCCGGCCAGGTGCTGACCCGCGATGACGAACGCCGCCTGTCGGATCTGGTGCGCCAGGAAAAGGGCGCCGTCGCGGTGCCGGGCGACTTCATCCAGGTCGCGCAATTCCCCGAAACCCGCAGCGGCAAATACATGCGCCGCATGGTGCGCGCGCTGGTCGAAGGCACGCCGGTCGGCGATGTGACCACCTTGCGAAATCCCGAGAGCCTTGACGAGCTGCGCTCGGCTATCGCCGGTTGGCAAAAGAAGCAGAAACAGTCGCAGGACCAGCAGATATTCGACCGCTATCGCTATTTCCGTATTCAATACAATGATGTGGCGCCGGGCAAGAAGGTAGCTACGGTGTTCATCACCAACCCGCCGGTCAACGCGCTGAATGAACGCGCCATCGACGAGCTGGTCATTGTCGTCGAGCATCTGTCGCGCCGCGATGACGTGGTCGCCGTGGTGTTCACCGGCGATGGCACTGCCAGCTTTGTCGCCGGCGCCGATATTCGCC
>NZ_JANPCD010000208.1:0-17694 GCF_031430775.1 Sandarakinorhabdus sp.
GTCGTCGACCAGATGGTGCAGCTTGAGCATGTAGATATAGCCCACGGTCACCTTGCGGTCGAACACGTCGCCGGTGCGGCCGTCGAACAATTCCACCTGGCCCGATGTGTCCAGCCCGGCCAGTTCCAGCATGTGGCTGACATCGGCTTCCTTGGCGCCATCGAACACCGGCGTTGCCATCGGCACGCCGCCGGCCAGATTGGCCGCCAGTTCGAGCACGCCGGCATCATCCAGCCCGCCGACATCAGCGGCATATTGATCGCCGTAGATGTCGCCAAGCACCTTGCGGACCTTGGTGGCATCGCCGGAATTGATGCCTTCGACGCGGTGATGGATATCGTCCAGCAACGCACCGATCTGCTTGCCGAGACCGCGTGCGGCCCAGCCCAGATGGGTTTCGAAGATCTGGCCGACATTCATGCGCGATGGCACGCCCAGCGGGTTGAGCACGATATCGACCGGCGTCCCGTCGGCGAGGAAGGGCATGTCTTCCTGCGGCAGGATGCGGCTGATGACGCCCTTGTTGCCATGGCGGCCGGCCATCTTGTCACCCGGCTGCAGCTTGCGCTTAACCGCGACAAAGACCTTGACCATCTTGAGCACGCCCGGCGGCAGTTCGTCGCCGGACTGGACCTTGCCCTTCTTGTCGTCGAGCTTGGCGGTGATCGAGGTCTGTGCCTCGTCCCACTGCTGCTTCAACGCTTCGAGGCCGGCCTGCACGGCATCGTCGGCAACGCCGAACTTCCACCATTCGCGGCGCGGATGGCCTTCCAGCAGTTCGTGGTCGATGACCTCGCCCTTTTTCACGCCCTTGGGCGCTGCAACCGACGTCTGGCCGAGCAAGGCACCCTGGAGACGCGAATAGGTGGCGCGGTCGAGGATGGCGCGTTCATCGGCGGCATCCTTTTCGAGACGCTCGATTTCCTCGCGTTCGATCTGGAGTGCGCGCTCATCCTTGTCGATGCCGTGACGGTTGAAGATGCGGACATCGACAATCGTGCCGGCAACGCCCGGCGGCAGCTTGAGCGAGGTGTCACGCACGTCGCTGGCCTTTTCACCAAAGATGGCGCGCAGCAGCTTTTCTTCCGGCGTCATCGGCGATTCGCCCTTGGGCGTGATCTTGCCGACCAGGATGTCGCCAGGCTCCACTTCGGCGCCGATATAGACGATGCCGGCTTCGTCGAGACGGGCCAGGGCGTCTTCACCGACATTGGGAATGTCGCGAGTGATGTCCTCGGGACCCAGCTTGGTGTCGCGGGCCATGACTTCGAATTCCTCGATGTGGATCGAGGTGAACACGTCTTCCTTGACGATCTTTTCGTTGATGAGGATCGAATCCTCATAGTTGTAGCCGTTCCAGGGCATGAACGCGACGAGCACGTTGCGGCCCAGCGCCAGTTCGCCGTCCTCGGTCGAGGGACCATCGGCGATGATGTCGCCCTTGGTGACGATGTCGCCCACGGTCACCAGCGGACGCTGGTTGATGCAGGTGGACTGGTTGGAACGCTGGAACTTCATCAACGTGTAGATATCTACGCCGGACTTGCCCGGTTCGATGTCTTCGGTGGCGCGGATGACGATGCGGGTGGCATCGACCTGATCGACGATACCGCCGCGGCGCGCACCGATGGCGGCGCCCGAATCGCGAGCGACCGTGCCTTCCATGCCGGTGCCGACAAACGGCGCCTCGGCCTTGACCAACGGCACGGCCTGACGCTGCATGTTCGAGCCCATGAGCGCACGGTTGGCGTCATCGTTTTCCAGGAACGGAATCAGCGAGGCCGCGACCGAAACCAGCTGCTTGGGGCTGACGTCGGCAAGCGTGATCTGGCTGGACGGTGCCATCAGGAATTCGCCGGCTTCGCGGGCCGAGATCAGTTCCTCGGTGAAGGCGCCTTCGCTGTCGATCTGGGCGTTGGCCTGGGCGATCGTGTGACGCGCCTCTTCCATGGCCGACAGATAGACGACGTCGTCGGTCAGCTTGCCGTCCAGCACCTTGCGGTACGGGGTTTCGATGAAGCCGTATTTGTTCACCCGGCTGAAGGTCGCAAGGCTGTTGATCAGGCCGATGTTCGGGCCTTCGGGCGTTTCAATCGGGCAGATGCGGCCATAGTGCGTCGGGTGAACGTCGCGGACTTCGAAGCCGGCACGTTCGCGGGTCAGACCGCCGGGGCCGAGCGCCGAAACGCGGCGTTTGTGGGTGACTTCGGACAGCGGGTTGGTCTGATCCATGAACTGCGACAGCTGCGAGGAGCCGAAGAATTCGCGCACGGCCGCAACGGCAGGCTTGGCGTTGATCAGGTCATTGGGCATGACAGTGTCGATATCGACGCTGGACATGCGTTCCTTGACGGCGCGCTCCATGCGCAGCAGCCCGACGCGATACTGGTTTTCCAGCAGTTCGCCGACCGAGCGGACACGGCGGTTGCCGAGGTTGTCGATGTCGTCGATCTCGCCCTTGCCGTCCTTGAGGTTGACCAGCGTCTTGATGACCGACTGGATGTCCTCGCGGCGCAGCACCGTCATGTCGTCGGCGACATCAAGGTCGAGGCGCATGTTCATCTTGACGCGGCCGACCGCCGACAGGTCATAGCGATCTGCGTCGAAGAACAGGCCATAGAACATGGCTTCGGCGGTCTCGCGCGTCGGCGGCTCGCCGGGGCGCATGACGCGATAGATTTCCGACAGGGCATGGTCACGCTCTTCGACCTTGTCGGCCATCAGCGTGTTGCGGATCCAGGGCCCGGTGGCCACGTGATCGATATCGAGCAGGTCGATCGACGACTGGCCCGACTTGTCGATCTTTTCGAGGTTTTCGGCGGTGAGTTCGTCACCGGCCTCGATGTAGATTTCGCCCGTTGCCTCGTTGATGAGGTCGAATGCCGAATAACGGCCAAAGATTTCTTCAGTCGGGATCAACATGGTGGCGAGGCCGTCGGTGCTGGCCTTGCGGGCCATGCGCGGCGTGATCTTGGTGCCAAGCGGGAAGATGACTTCGCCGGTCTCAGCGTTGACGACATCGAAGCTCGGCTTCTGGCCGCGCCAGTTGGCTTCGACATAGGGCACGACCCAGCCGGCGGTGCCGTCCGAGCCAAAGCCGCGCACCCAGACAACCTTGTTGTAGAACAGGTTGAGGATTTCTTCCGAATTCCAGTTCAGGGCATACAGCAGCGTCGTCACCGGCAGCTTGCGCTTGCGATCGATGCGGACGTTGACGATGTCCTTGGCGTCGAATTCGAAATCCAGCCACGAACCGCGATACGGAATGACGCGGGCCGCGAACAGATACTTGCCCGATGCGTGCGTCTTGCCGCGATCATGATCGAAGAACACGCCGGGGCTGCGGTGCATCTGGCTGACGATGACACGCTCGGTGCCGTTGATGATGAAGGTGCCGTTGCCGGTCATGAGCGGCATGTCGCCCATGTAGACATCCTGCTCCTTGATATCGAGCACGGAGCGGGTTTCGGTGTCGGCGTCCACTTCGAAGACGATCAGGCGCAGCGTCACGCGCATCGGCGCTGCATAGGTCATGCCCCGCTGGCGGCATTCGTCGGTGTCGTACTTGGGATCTTCGAGTTCGTAATGCACGAAATCCAGCTCGGCTGTGCCGGCGAAATCGCGAATCGGGAACACCGAACGCAGCGTCTTTTCCAGGCCGGACACATAGCCGGTCGCCGGGTTGGAGCGCAGGAACTGCTCGTAGCTTTCGCGCTGCACCTCGATGAGGTTGGGCATCTGCACCACCTCGCCGATCTTGCCGAATGTCTTGCGGATACGGCGGCGGCTGTTGAAAATCTTGCTGCCCTGCGGCTTCATCTGGGTGGCCATGTGATCGTTTCGCCCTATTCCAAAATGATCTGTCGCCGCCGGGGTGCCGGAGGACAACGAAAACCGCACAACATTCCGATGGGTCGGAATGCCGCACGGCAAATGGCGATGAAAAGCCAAGCCTTTCCCCATCCTTCGCGGCCCGATCGCGCAAACGGGCCGTGTCTCGTGGAAAAGCAGGCCGATCGGGACAAACGCCCGATCTCTGAAACGCCTACATAGGGACGATGTTGGATTTGGGAAAGGGGGAATCTTCGGGCGCCTGGCCGGAGCAGGAGCCAACGACGGTCGGGGGACAGCGCGAGTGGGAACGCGTCGTGACCGGTGGTGCAGAAAGGCATCGTTCTGGCGCAAACGCAACAGCAACGACTGTTGATCCCTTTTGCAGCGGAACCAGACCCCGTCGCCGGCCATTGACCGCACTGGACCGACGTTCGGTCGGTATCAGTTGCCTTGCGTTTTCAGGAGTTTTCGCATGACCACCCCCTTTGCTGCCAATGCGGCTGCCATATTGCTTGCGCTATCCCTTGCCGTGCCTGCGTTGGCGCAGGACAGCGCCGGCACACCTGACACTGCGTCGGCGCGCGCACCCGATGGTTCGCGGCCCTTCGGCTTCGAACCCTATTTCGGCATCCTCGGCGGCTATGACAGTTTCGATCGCAACAAGCCGGGCGCCATCAACGCCGCAGGACAGCGCCTCGCCGGCGCTCAGATCGAAGGCGTCATCGGCGCCAACATCCCGTTGGGACCGTTGTTTGTCGGCGTCGAAGGGTTCGGAGCCAAGGGTTTTGGCCCGATCAACTGGGAATATGGCGCCCGCGCCCGCGCCGGTTTCCGCATAGGTGACAGCGGGCTTGTCTATGGCAGCTTCGGTCACACCTGGATCGACATGCGCAACAACAGCATGTTCCAGAACCGCAAGGATTGGGTGTACGGATTGGGCGTCGAGGTCGGCCCGAAGGACATCGGCCTCGGCGGCGTGACCGGCCGGGCCGGGCCTCGCCTGCGACTGTTGGTCGAAAGCTACGACTTGCAGAGCATTCGCCCGATGGCCGGCATCATCTTCCACTTTTGATCACGGCATGATGGCCTGATGGACAGGGCGGCTCCTTGCGGGGTCGCCCTTTTCAGTTGCGCACGCGTTTTCAGTTGCGGACGCGTTTTCAGTTGCGGAACCTGGGGCGGCCCTGGGTGTTCAGGCCTGCGGTTATGAACACCGCGGTCGCGGCCCCCTCGACATCTGCTGTGTGCCAGCAGCCCGGCGGATTGATAGCATATTCGCCGGGACCAAGCGTGACCTGCGCCAACGTGCCATCGGCAAATTCCTGGTGGATGGTCATGCAGCCAGCCGTGCACAGAACGACCTCTTCACCATGCGGGTGCATTTCCCAGCTGTCCCAATCGCTCGTGAAGGTGAACAGGCTGACCAGCCGGCCTTCGGCACCATCGGCGTCGTGGCGGGCGCCATACGCCTCATACCAGTCGGTGCCGGTGAACTCGGGCTGGGGGATGGCGACGGCGCCAAGACCAAGGTGGAGGAAATGCCGGTCGAGACGGTGAGGCATTGCCATGGCCTTGCCAGTGAACCCAGACAACAAGTCTGCCCTATGCGGCGAACAAAGAAAAGGGGCGGCCCCGGGTGGAGCCGCCCCTTGTTTTGCGATGGCCGCGGCAAAAGCGCCGCTGCCGTGCAGCTTACTTGAGTTCGACAGTACCGCCGGCAGCTTCGAGCTGAGCCTTGATCTTTTCGGCGTCAGCCTTGGAGATGCCTTCCTTGATCGCCTTGGGAGCGGATTCGACCAGCGTCTTGGCTTCGGTCAGGCCCAGGCCGGTGATGGCGCGGACTTCCTTGATGACGTTGATCTTCTTGCCGCCGTCGCCGGTCAGGATGACGTCGAATTCGGTCTTTTCTTCGACAGCGGGAGCAGCAGCAGCGGCCGGGCCGGCAACGGCAACGGCAGCAGCGGCGGACACGCCCCACTTTTCTTCGAGCATCTTGGCGAGGTCAGCGGCTTCCAGCACGGTCAGGGCGGAAAGCTGTTCAACGATTGCGTTCAGGTCAGCCATGGGTATTCTCCAATATCAAAAAATTTGGGTAAACGTGATGCTCAAGCGGCATCTTTGTCGGCATAGGCAGCGAAAACGCGGGCCAGCTTGCCGGCGGGCGCAGAGGCCAGCTGGGCGAGCTTGGTGGCAGGCGCGTTGACGAGGCCGATGATCTTGGCGCGAAGTTCGTCCAGCGACGGCAGCGAGGCCAGAGCCTTGACGCCATTGATGTCGAGCATCGTGTTGCCCATTGCGCCGCCGACGATTTCGAACTTGTCGGTCGTCTTGGCGAATTCCACGGCGATCTTGGCAGCTGCGACCGGGTCGGTCGAAGTGGCAAGGCCGACGGGGCCGGTCAGCATGTCGCCGAGCGGCTGGTAAGGCGTGCCTTCAAGCGCGATGCGCGCCAGGCTGTTCTTGGTCACCTTGAAGCTGGCACCGGCGCTGCGCATCTTGTTGCGCAGATCCGACGCCTGGGCGACCGTCAGGCCATGGTTGCGGGTAACCACAACCACAGACGTTTCGGCCAGCGTCTTGGCAAGACCAGAGACCACCTCGGATTTTTGCGAGCGATCCATGCTCTCTCCTTAGCGTTGCCCCGGCAAGGCCGGGACAGGTCGGGTTTTGACACGGACCCACAAGGAACCCGTGCCGGCGGAGCCAGGCCGGACCGGGGAAACCGGGCGACATGGCCCGTCCAACGATGATACGAGATGCCGGGCCACACGGGCCGGCAACAATCGCTCTTCGTCTCGTGCGGGCCCCAAAGGCTTAAGGCGCGAACGCCACCCACAGTCTTGGACGGTCGGTTGCCAGGCGGTTTCGCACCCCGGTCTGGACCGATGAAGAGCGCGCACTACAGCAGACATGGGCAAATGCCAAGGGGGCTTTATGCGGGAGCGCAATCCCGCCAGCGCATGATCGGGCCGCGCATGACACGCAAAAAGGGCCGGGAGATCGCTCTCCCGGCCCCTTCGTGTTCGTGCGGATCAAGTCAGACCGAATGGCCGACCGTCTGGGTATCGACCTTGACGCCGGCGCCCATCGTCGAGCTGACGGCGACCTTTTGCAGATACTTGCCCTTGGCGCCGGTCGGCTTGGCCCGGACCACGGCATCGAGCAGCGCGTCGAAATTGGCGCGCAGATCGGCCTGCGGAAAGCTGGCCTTGCCGAGCATGCCATGGATGATCCCGGCCTTTTCGACACGGTATTCGACCTGGCCGCCCTTGGCTGCCTTGACGGCTTCACCGACGTTCATCGTGACGGTGCCGAGCTTGGGGTTGGGCATCATGCCCTTTGGCCCCAGGATCTTGCCGAGACGACCAACCAGACCCATCATGTCCGGCGTGGCGATGCAGCGATCAAAATTGATCGTGCCGCCCTGAACCAGTTCGAGCAGGTCTTCGGCGCCAACGACGTCTGCGCCGGCTGCCTTGGCTTCATCGGCCTTGGCGCCGCGAGCGAACACGCCGACACGCACTGTCTTGCCGGTGCCCTTGGGCAGGGTGACAACGCCGCGGACCATCTGGTCGGCGTGGCGCGGATCGACGTTGAGGTTGATGGCGACTTCGATCGTTTCATCGAACTTGGCGGTGGCGTTGGTCTTGACCATCGCCAGCGCGGTGTCGAGGTCGTACAGCATCTCGCGGTCAACAGACGCTGCGAGTGCCTTGGCTTTCTTGCTCAGTGCCATGATATCAGCCCTCCACCACTTCGAGGCCCATTGCGCGGGCGCTGCCTTCGATCGTGCGCATCGCCATGGCGATGTCGTTCGCATTGAGATCGGCCATCTTGGTCTGTGCAATCGCCTTGATCTGCGAGCTCGTCACCGAACCTGCGGCTGCGCCCTTGCCCGGCGTCGTGCCGCCGGACTTCAGGCCGGCAGCCTGCTTGAGCAGGAACGAAGCCGGCGGCGTCTTGGTGATGAAGCTGAACGAGCGATCGGCATAGACCGTGATGACGGTCGGGATCGGGGTGCCCTTTTCAAGGGATTCGGTCTTGGCGTTGAACGCCTTGCAGAATTCCATGATGTTGACGCCGCGCTGGCCCAGTGCCGGACCGATTGGCGGGGACGGGTTGGCGCTGCCGGCTTTCACCTGCAGCTTGATATAGCCTGTAATCTTCTTTGCCATATTGGCTCTCCTGTAGTGGTGCAAACGGCCCCGACAGGCCTCCCACGGTGAAAGGTCGAGTTACTTCTGCTTTTCGACCTGTTCGAAGCCCAACTCCACCGGGGTAGCCCGGCCGAAAATGGACACCGAAACCTTGACGCGGCCATGGTCGAAGTCGATTTCTTCGACAAGGCCGTTGAACGAGGCGAACGGACCGTCGAGAACGCGGACCTGGTCGCCGATTTCGAAATTCGCTTTTTTCTTGATCTTGGCTGCCGGCGTTTCCTCCACCTTGATGTTGAGGATGCGGCTGGCCTCGCTCTCGGTGATCGGCTGCGGCTTGTTCTGGGTGCCCAGAAAGCCGGTGACCTTGGGCGTGTTCTTGACGAGGTGATAGACATCGTCGGTCATCATCAGCTTCGCCAGCACATAGCCGGGAAACACCTTCTTCTCGACAACGCGCTTCTTGCCCTTGAACACTTCGTTGACGCTCTCGGTCGGGACCGAGACTTCTTCGATGAAGCCGTCGAGGCCCATGCGCCGGGCCTCGCTCAGGATCGCGTCGCGAACCTTGTTCTCAAAGCCGGAATAGGCGTGGATGATGTACCAGCGCGACATGGATATCCTTTAGGCGGCGAGGCTGAGGAGAAATTTGACGATGTTGCCAAGCACCTGGTCGATGGCAAGGAAGAACAGTGCAAGCACCGTGGCCATGATGATCACCATGATCGTCATGCGAACGGTATCGGGCAGGGTCGGCCAGACGATGCGGGCAGCCTCGACGCGCACCTGGCGCACGAACTCACCCACGCTGACGCGGGGCTTGGTCGCCTTGCTTTCCGTCTTTGCCTCAATTGCCATCGAATCAGCCAATCCTGCACAACATGGGCCGCAAAAACACCAATAACCGGCACGGGGCCCACCCGATACCGGCGAAAACATCAGACCCAACCCTGGAAGTTGCCAGGATCTTCGGTGCCTGCCGGACCGTTTCAAGGGGCCGACTGGCAGGAGTGGAGGGGCTCGAACCCCCGGCCCTCGGTTTTGGAGACCGATGCTCTACCAGCTGAGCTACACTCCTAGGGTCGGGCCGGGGCTATAACGGCGGCGCGCTGCGCACGCAAGGTTGAAAGCGGGCGCGCTGCGCACGCACGGTTGAAAGCAGCGGCACTGGCGGGTAAGGGAACCGGCGCACCTGTGCGGGTATAGCTCAATGGTAGAGCACTAGCCTTCCAAGCTAGTGATGCGGGTTCGATCCCCGCTACCCGCTCCATCGCAGCCGGGCGTGCGGGCAGTGCGAGATGCAGCAACACGCGCATCGCTCGCCCTTCCCGCCAGCGCGAGAGGGGCAACGCATTGCACGCGCCCGCGCCCAAATACCCCCGAAACACCCCCCTACCCCCGCCGTTGTCCCAACCAACACGCGGGAGACAGGGACAATGCAACACCAACCCGGCCCAATGCTGGCCAGCCAGGAAGTGGCGGCGCCGGCCGATCTGGGCCGCGCCTTTCCCACCGGCAGCGGCCCGATGGTGTGGTTCGACCAGATCCGCAACCTTCTCGTGCGCGCCCTTCTGCCGCCCGAACCGCCGGTCTACGAGCTGCTCTGGCGCTATGTGCGCGACGAGGACCATGAACTCAGCCTCGCCGTGGACCGGGCAATGGCCGAAAATGCGCTGACGCCCGAGACCATTGCGGCGCTGCGTCACAAATACATGGGACAATTGAGCCAGGGCGATGTGTCGGCGCTGGTTGCCGCCGCCCAGGGCCAGGCCGACGCGCTGACCCGGCGGATTGCCGATGGCCAGACCGACCTGGCCGATTATGGCCGCGCCATTGCCGATGGCGGCGAACGCCTTGCTGCCACGCTTGATTCGCAGGGGCTGGCGGCGCTGCTCGAACAGCTGGGCGCGGCGACCTCGGCGATGCAGGCGGCCAACGCGAGGCTGCTGACCGAGCTGGAAACCGCTGCCACCGAGGCGCGGGCGTTGAGTGAAAAGCTGACCTCGGCCGAGCGCGCGGCGATCACCGATGTGCTGACCGGCGTGCTCAACCGGCGCGGCACCATTGCGGCCATCGAGAAGGCGCAGGTCGAATCGCGTGCAAATGCCGTGCCCTGCGCCGTGTCGGTCGTCGATATCGATCATTTCAAGCGGTTCAACGACCGGTTTGGCCACGCCATGGGGGATGATGTGCTGGTGTTTGTCGCCCGGCACCTGGCCGACCGGGTCGAGCCGCAGGGCGGCACCGTCGGCCGGCTGGGCGGCGAGGAGTTTGTGGCGATCTTTCCGGGATTGGGCGCGCTACCGGCAACGGGGCGAATCGACCGTATCCGCGCCGAACTGGCCGGCCAGGTGCTGCGCAGCGCCGTCGATGGATCGAGCATGGGGCGCATCAGCTTTTCCGCCGGGGTGGCGCAGGACCGGCCCAGCGACAATGCCGACCGGCTTCTCGAACGTGCCGACCAGGCGCTATACACGGCCAAGCGCATGGGCCGCGACCGGGTGGTGCCCGACCGCAGCTGAGGCGCCGACGCAAAAAAAGCGCGGCCAAAACCGTGGCAGGCGTTGAAAAAACCGTGGCAGGCGTTGACAGGGCGCAGGCGTTGTCCCACTAGGCCGGCCCTTGCGGCACGCCCATGGCGCGCAGCAAATGGAGGGGTGGCCGAGCGGTCAATGGCAGCAGACTGTAAATCTGCCGGGTTTTCCCTACGTTGGTTCAAATCCAACCCCCTCCACCATTTTTTCCGCAACATTGCGATTTGTTCATGCAGGGTTCGGATCCGTTCCGGCACGATGATATTCTTGTTGGTCGGAGCCTTGCCATGATCCGTATTGTCCCCGTTGCGCTTGCTCTCGCCGTTCTGGCGCCCGCTGCGCTCGCTACCGCTGCCTTTGCGCAGGGCGTTTCCGGCAGTGATTATGTCAGGGCCAATCTGCGTGTCGGCGCCCCGGTGTTCGGCCCGACCGGACGCCAGATCGCGATCGTAGAATCGGTGGCGAAATCCGGCATTGTCGTGCGCGGTGATACCGGGCCGGTGACCGTACCGCGTACCGCCTTTGGCCCGGGTTCCAAGGGCCTGGTGCTTAACTACACGGCCAATGAACTGGCCAAACGGCAGGCGGCGCAGGCGGCCGAAAACCTGCCGCAGTAACCGGACACGCCGGCGGGGGGCGACAAGCGCGGCGGCGCGCGCTAAAGGCGCCGCCATGGGACGCAGACCACAACCGAAAAACCAGCAGGGGCACAAAAGCCTCTTCCCGCGCCTGTATGGCCGCCACGCCGTGTTTGCGGCCCTGGACAATCCCGACCGGGAATTCCGCAAATTGTGGCTGACGCCGGCCACGGCCAAGACGCTGGACCTGCCGCCGGGCATCAACGTGCAATATGGCGACGACCATGATCTGGGCCGGATGGTGCCAACCGATGCGCCGCACCAAGGCTATGTCCTCGAAGTCGAACCGCTCGAATCGGTGTGGCTGGGCGATATTCTTGCCGCCGCGATCGAAGACGGCAAGAACCGCCCGATCGTTGTGCTCGACCAGGTCACCGACCCGCACAACGTCGGCGCCATCATGCGCTCGGCACTGGCGTTCGGCGCCCGCGCGCTGGTGACGCAAGACCGGCACAGCCCCGGCGAAACCGGCGTGCTGGCAAAGTCCGCATCGGGCGCGCTCGAACATCTGCCGTGGTGCCGGGTGGTCAACCTTGCCCGCGCACTGGACGAAATGGCCGAAGCCGGCTTCTGGCGCATCGGCCTGGATGGCAGCGCCGAAGTCGAACTGGAAACCGCCATGGGCAAGACCCAGCCGGTGCTGGTGCTGGGCGCCGAAGGCGAAGGCATGCGGGCGCTGACGGTGGAACGCTGCGACCAGATCGCCAAACTGCCGATCACCGGCGTCGAAAGCCTGAACGTGTCGAACGCCGCCGCGATTGCGCTTTATGCGGCGGCGCGGCGCGGGCTTTAGATACACATCGATTCAGGCCTATTGCCGAATTACCTTTGCCATGCTGAAAAGTTTCAGCATCCCGGCGTGCTACTGAGCAAAGCAAGGCTGAGCAAAGCAAGGCTGAACAATTTTTATGGCTGGTGAAGCAGAGACAAGTAAAATCCGTGAACAAGCCATTTAACTGGCTGACACCCGCCAGTACCTAAACTGCCGATCTGTCGAATTGTAACTTCGAGCCAAAGGCTTTATTGGCGCCCGAGCAGCATTAGATGACATCTACTTGCACCGTGAAATTGATGCGATCTGCTCCGGCAGCAGTGTCATAAACGACTTTTGATACAACAACGATACACGGCACTAAGGTTTGGCATCAGCGATCAACTTAAAATGGCACTCGTTTTGGTGGCAGGGCTAGTGGCCTGCACCGCGCTCTACATCTATTTCTCACCATACCAATCTTGCTTAAGGGGCGCGACATCCGATGGTTCGTTGTCAAATGAGAGGGCGCAAGTCATCTGCGCAAGAGGTCGAAACAGCGAGTGAGCCGCCTCAATAGCTTTCGGCGGCATAGGCGTTAGACACATCGCCGGCCCAGTCGCCAGCGAAGGATGCCAGCATGCGGTCGGCGTTGGTCATGCCAGACGCCGCAATCTCGCGCAGCGGGCCCAGAAAGCCCTGCTCGGTATCGCCGGAGCCGTTCAACCGCGCGCGCCTCGCCAGGCCCTTGTCGGCAATGTCGAGCACCACCTTGGCCAGATCCTGCAAGGTGCCGCCATTCGGGCTGGCAGCCTGCAACGCCAGACGCGGCACTTCGCGGCGCAGACGGTCATGGTCGTCCGGTGTCCAGCCCTTGACCAGTTGCCAGGCGGCATCGAGGGCGACATCGTCGTAGAGCAGCCCGACCCATAGCGCCGGCAGCGCGCAGATCCGGTCCCACCGTCCGCCATCGGCGCCGCGCATTTCAAGATAGCCCTTCATCCGGACTTCGGGAAACGCCGTGGACAGATGGTCCTTCCAGTCGCCGACGCGCGGCTTTTCACCCGGCAGCACTGCCAGCTTGCCGGCCAGGAAATCACGGAAGCTGTGGCCGGCGGCATCGATGTATTTGCCGTCGCGGTAGACAAAGTACATCGGCACATCGAGCGCGTAATCGGTGTAGCGTTCAAAGCCGAAGCCGTCCTCGAACACGAACGGCAGCGTGCCGGTGCGCGCCGGATCGGTGTCGGTCCAGATATGGCTGCGGAACGACTTGAAGCCGTTGGGGCGCCGTTCGGTAAACGGCGAGTTGGCGAACAAGGCCGTGGCCAGCGGTTGCAGCGCCATGCTGACCCGGAACTTCATCACCATATCGGCTTCGCTGGCGTAATCGAGATTGGTCTGGATGGTGCAGGTGCGCAGCATCATGTCGAGGCCGAGGCTGCCGACGCGCGGCATGTGCGCCCGCATGATGACATAACGGCCCTTTGGCATCACAGGCAGTTCGGAACGCGCCTTGTCGGGCCAGAACCCGAGGCTGAGAAAGCCCAGCCCCAGCTCGCCCCCTATCTCGCGGCATTGCTTGAGGTGGCGGTTCGATTCGGCGCAGGTCTGGTGGAGCGTTTCGAGCGCGGCACCCGACAGTTCGAACTGGCCGGCCGGTTCAAGGCTGATGGCGCCATCGGCACCCTTGAGCGCAATGACGTTCCCGCCTTCCATGACGGGTTCCCAACCGAACCGGGTCATGCCCATCAGCAGGTCGCGAATACCGCCGGCTTCGTCGTAGGAAGGCGCGCGGTGATCGGCGGTGCGATAGACGAATTTTTCATGTTCGGTGCCGATGCGCCAATCAGCAGGCGGCTTGCTGCCCTTGTCGAATACCGCAACCATCTGGTCACGGGTTTCGATGATTGCGTCGTCGCCGGTGATGGAAAGCTGGTTGCTCATGGCAAGTGCTTTAGCCGGGCGTGCGAGGCTGCGCAATTGAGCCTTGCCGGCCTTCGCTGGCGCTTCGCGCAATTCATAGTGCCGGTGGCGGGCGCTTCATGCCATCATGCACGCATCCCGGCAGTCAGGAGAGCGCACATGCATGATCTGGTCATTCGCGGCGGCACCATCGTCGATGGCAGCGGCGCGACTGCGTTCACCGGCGATATCGCCATCGACGCCGGGCGGATCACGGCGGTCGGCACTGTGACTGCCAAAGGCCGCGACGAGATCGATGCCGCCGGCCTGGTGGTGGCGCCGGGCTTTGTCGATATCCACACCCATTATGACGGCCAGGCCACCTGGGATTCGGAAATGGCGCCGTCGTCATGGCACGGTGTCACCACAGTCGTCATGGGCAATTGCGGTGTCGGATTTGCACCGGCCAAGCCCGACAAGCACCAATGGCTAATCGGCCTGATGGAGGGGGTGGAGGACATTCCCGGCACAGCGCTGGCCGAAGGCATGCCGTGGAACTGGGAAACGTTTCCCGAATATCTCGATGCGCTCGAACAGCGCGCCCGCACCATTGATGTGGCGACGCATGTGCCGCACGGCGCTGTGCGCGCCTATGTCATGGGAGAACGCGGCGCCAACAACGAGGCGCCCACCGAACATGAAATCGCCCAGATGTCGGCCATCGTCGAGGAAGGATTGCGGGCCGGCGCGCTCGGCTTTTCGACCAGCCGCACCGTGCTGCACAAATCCATCGACGGCGTGCTGGTGCCCGGCACCACCGCCACCAAGGAAGAACTGATCGGCATCGGCCGCGCGGTTGCCCGCGCCGGCCACGGCGTGTTCGAAATGGCCAGTGACCTGAAACGGGAATGGGACGAGTTTGGCTGGATGGGCGCGCTCAGCAAGGAAACCGGCCTGCCCGTGACCTTTGCCATGCTGCAATCCATTGCCAAGGAACTGCCCTGGGAAGAACAGATGGCCGAAACCGCGCGCTGGAATGCCGATGGCGCCAACATCGTTGCCCAGATCGCGCTGCGCGGCACCGGCATATTGATGGCGTGGCGCGGCACCGTGCATCCGTTCCGCTTCAAGCCGTCGTGGGTGGCCATCGAAAACCTGCCATGGGAACAGCAGTGGGCGCATGTCAGCGACCCGGCCTGGAAGGCGCAGTTGCTCGCAGAGGACAATGTCTATCCCGAATCGGACGTGCTGCCGCTGCTGTACGCAGTCGCGCTGGGTTTCGGCCTGCAATATGGCATGGGCGAAGGCTTTGACTATGAACCGACGCAAACCGAAACCATCGAGGCGCTGGCGAAGGCTGCCGGCAAGCCGGCAGCGGAATATGCCTATGACCTGCTGTCATCGGACGGCGGCACCGGCTTCATCTATTTCCCGATCCTGAACTATGCCGATGGCAATCTGGATTTCATCAAGGGCCTGCTCGAACGCGACGACACGGTGGTTTCGTTGTCCGATGGCGGCGCGCACTGCGGCACCATCTGCGATGCCGCCTCGCCGACATTCCTGCTCCAGCACTGGGTCAAGGAGCGGACACGCGGCACGATTTCGCTGGAACAGGCCATCAAGCGGCAATGCCATGACACGGCGCGACTGTATGGCCTGGATGATCGCGGCCTGCTGCGCCCCGGTTATCTGGCCGATATCAACATCATCGACATGGGCGCCATCAAGCTGGGCAAGCCATGGCTGGCGTTCGACCTGCCGGCAGGCGGAAAACGCCTGCTTCAGCGCGCCGATGGTTATATGATGACGCTGAAAAATGGCCAGGTCACCTTCCGCGACGGCGTCATGACCGGCGCCCTGCCCGGCACGCTGATTCGCGGGCCCCAGGCCAATCCGGCGGTGGCGATGGCGGCGGAGTGAGGCACAATTCCTAGCGGTGATACCCCGGCCGGCGCCCTGGCGCGGGCCGGGGCGATCGCAGCAGCGCCCCGGCAATCACCACGGCAATGCCCGCAAGCTCCAGCACGGCATGCAGTTTCAGACCCAACACGGCTGTGCGCAGCGCGACATCGATATGGTGAAACGACGCCGCGCGGATCAGCACGAACAGGCCGAGCAGGCATAGGCCGGCCAGCGCCACGATGACGCCCGCGCGCAGGCCCCGGACCAGCCAGCCCAGCGCTCCAGCGGCAATCACCGCCGCGACGACGGCAGCCATCACCAGCCCTGCCTGAAACGCGCGGCGCTGTTCATACCAGCCGCCGCTGCGCGCCCATTGTCGGCCAAAGGCGGTCAGCGCCGTTTGCAGATCAAGCTGCTTGTTGATGCCCAGCGCCAGCATGGCCAACGCCGCCAGCGTCCAGAACAGCCGCTCGCGCGGCGGCGCCCTGCCGCTCTCGCAGCCGCGCTGCCAGCCGCACAGCGCCGCGCCCGCAACATAGCCGGCCACGGCAACCCATGGCAAAGTCCCGGCGTCCTGGCTCGCCCATTGCGTCGCTGCATCAATCATGGATGATGCATAACAAGGTGAACCATGGGGGCAAGCAGATGCGGCGCACAGGCATGATGGCAATGGCGGCCCTGATGGGCAGCGCAGCGGCGGCCGAACTGCCGCCGACGGTGCGCATCGAAAACCGTGCCCTGCCAGGCCTGTCGGCACCCGGCGAGATCATCATCGATCACCACGGCATCCCGCATATTCGCGCGGCAAACGCCCGCGACGGGTTTTTCCTGCAGGGCTATGCCGCCGCGCGTGACCGGTTGTGGCAGATCGACCTGTGGCGCAAGCGCGGGCTGGGGCGGCTGGCTGCCAGCTTTGGCCCGGCCTATGTCGCACAGGACCGGGCATCGCGGCTGTTCCTGTACCGCGGCGACATGGCCGCCGAATGGGCCGCCTATCCGGCCGATGCCAAATCATGGACGCAGGGCTTTGTCGCCGGCATCAACGCCTTCATTGCCGACACCGCCGCCGGCCGCCAGCCGCTACCAGCCGAATTTGCCGCCACCGGCACAGCGCCTGAACCATGGAGCGCAGATGACGTGGTCCGCATCCGCTCCAATGCGCTGGCCAGCAATGTCGCGTCCGAAGTGGCCCGTGCCCGCGCCCTGTGCACCGGCGATGCGCGGCTGGAACCGCTGCGCCGCCAGTTGGCGCCGGCCCATGCGGTGACAATCCCGGGGGGCCTCGACCCGTGCAGCATCCCGGCCGATGTGCTGGGCGACTATGCGCTTGGCACCGGCGATGTGCGGTTCGATGGCACGCGGCCCGTGCTGGCCAGCCTCGATCCCGAAACGCTGGAAGGGTCCAACAACTGGGTGATCGCGTCGTCACGCTCCAGCACCGGCCGGCCGATTTTGGCCAATGACCCGCACCGCGCGCACGGCGTGCCAAGTCTGCGCTACGTCTCCCACATCGACACGCCCGAGCTGAAACTCGCCGGCGCCGGCGAACCCGCGCTGCCCGGCATCAGCTTTGGGCACAACGCCGATGTCGCCTGGGCGCTGACCATCTCGGCGATCGACCAGCAGGATCTGGTTGTCCACGCCACGGGTGCGAAATTCACCACGACCACCGACAGCATCGCCGTCCGGGGCGAGGCGCCGCGCATTGTCACGATGATGTTCGACGGGCCAGACCCCGTCATCCATCAAGATGCCGGCTCGGGCCGCGCCTTTTCGCTGCGTGCCACCTGGGCGCGGCCCGGTGCCTCGGCCTATTTCAACGCAAGCTGGGCCTGGCAGGCGAAAACCTGGCAGGATTTCCTCATCGCCCGCAACCATTGGGGCGCGCCGCCGCTCAACCTGTTGTTTGCGGCGCGAGGCGGCGACATCGGCTGGGCGCCGGGCGGCTTCGTGCCGCTGCGCGCGGCGGG
>NZ_JANPCD010000209.1:0-2264 GCF_031430775.1 Sandarakinorhabdus sp.
GTCAGCAGCAGGCTGTGGCTGCGATAACGGCTGTTCACCGACAGGCCGTTTGTCGTGAAAGTGTCCACCTGCGGCACGCTGAAGAAGCGATATTTCAAACCGATGTCGATATGGTCGTTGATCGGCTTGTACACGCCGGCAAGCACCTGCCACGCGAAGCTGGTGTCGCTGTCGTTCAGGAACACGGCACCCGGCGCATTGAGCGCCTGCTGGCCCTGCGTCACGCGGGCAATACCGGCACCGGCGCCGAGATAACCGCCCCATTCGCCGTCCTGACCGCCGAAATCAGCAAGACCATTGACCATGAACGACAAAGCTTCGACGTTTCCGCCGGCATTGCTGTTCACACCCAGCGGCGGTGCGCCGAGAATGGAAGGACCGTTCACGGCAGCGCTGTAGTTGATGGCAGGAATGCCCTGCTCGATCGTGGTGTTGCGCACATTGTTGCGGTTATAATTCAGCGCGAATTCAGCGCGGAACGGACCGAAGTCGTAGCCGATGTTGCCACCGACATCATATCCGACCGCATAATTCTGCGTGATGCCGTCTTTGACACGCGTGGTGCCAGCAGCATTGGCGATGTCATAGCCCTGATTCTGCATCAGGTTGGGACCAGCCTCGATACCGATGTACCAAGACTTGTCTTTCGCGAGTGCCGGCCCAGCGAGGGCGGTACCGGCGAGCGCGAGGCAAATTGCCAACTTCCGCATCGTCATCCCCTTAGAGTTGTGTATCGAACTGATAGAACTCTTTAACCCACGGAAAGCTGCACATGCAAGCGGCGAATAGAACCGCATGTTGCTCGATTGCAACACATAGTCGGGGAAATGGGCGGGCCCTGGCGGGCCCTCAGATGATGATACCTTGGGCCGACAGGGCTGCAAGCAGCATTCCCAGGACGGCACGGGCCTCGGCATCGACGACCGCGCCGCCGTTCGGCGGCACCACGCTTGCTGGCGTTGCCCCAAGCACGGCTCTTGCCCCAATCATCAGATGCGATACGGGCCAACCAGCCTGCCAGCCCGCAGCGAAAATCGTCGTTGCCGCGTCGGTAACAACATAAGCGACCATACCTGTTATCGGCGTTGTCGCCTGCCAGCCAAAACCGTCCCAGCTCATGAGCGTTCCGGCCGGCGCGCCCCAAAGCGCAGTGCCGGAGAAAGGGACAATATAACTGTCTCCCGCATCAGGCTCGGCTGGCGGTGACGTCAATTCCCGGGATATCACGGTTATATGCATCAACCGATCGAGCTGGGCGATGGCTTCGTTGTGCGTGATTTCCTTCTGGGCCTGGCCAGCAGCAAGCAAGGGCAGTCGCAGGCGTGTTGTTTCGGGCATGGCGCACATCCTTCATGAAAGCATCAACCGGGCAAATGCTCCGGGCACAGCGCCAAGCTGCGCCACCTTGAATTCCAGCGGCCCTGGCGGCACGCTGGTGATTTCGACCCACGGCTTGCCAACTGTCAGCGACTGGAACCGCACGCTGCCTTGCCAAAGCTCCACCAGATAAGCCTCCCCGTCCTCAGCCAGCGGAACATCCATGAAATCACGCCAGCCAAACCCGGTTCGGCTCCGCCGGACCCAATGGACAGTGAGGTCATTACCCAGCCGCCTCGCCTTGAGATGCACCGGCGACGGCGGTGCGAGGGACGCGCCCAAAACGGTCATGCTGGCAATCATTGCTGCTGCATCGCCGCTGCCTTGCGGGCGCAGCCGCAACTGCTGTCCCAGCATTTCGGAAGACAAGTCGGTGGCAAGCATCGCCGTCGGGTCCAGGATGACAAAGCGGTCACCGGCTGCGTGCTGCATGACATGTTCCGTGCCGCGCCGGCCCCGCAGCAACATCGACAGGCGAAACCGGCCCGGCGCCAGCGCTTCGGCCTCGGCGAACTGGATGATCTCGTCCCCAACGAGCGCCAGATTGGCGCCGGAAAGCACCGCTGCCAGCGGCCGGCTTTCCAGCCACATGGCTGGATTCAGCAGGGCAACATCAAGGTAGCTGTGCCTGTCCCATGTTTCGGCGGGGCCGGCAGGAAGGACACTCACCGCAACGCCCATGACGCTGGCAGCCTCGGCGGTGCCGGCCTGGCGGTAACTGACGCCGGCATCGGTGCTGAGCATGATAGGCGCTCTTCGCCACCCGGAAGATGCGCCTGCCGCTGCCACCCACAACCTGGGAGCAGACAGCAATTCGCCAGCCAAAGCTGGCAGTTCCAGCACATGCATTGTCGTTGGTCCGGCCGGCACATCGCCAAACACCTGAG
>NZ_JANPCD010000210.1:0-8650 GCF_031430775.1 Sandarakinorhabdus sp.
TCAAGGGACGCGCGCCGAGGCCGGGCGCCAGCCTGCCGATGCAGTTGTGGCGCCTGATCGCGCGGGCGTTCCTTGCCATCGGCGGCTGGCGGGTGGAGGGCGACTGGCCGGCCGATGCCCAGGTCGTCATCACGGCGGCGCCGCACACATCGAACTGGGACGGTATCTGGATGTTGGCAGCCGGCGGGGCCTGGGGCGTGCGCCTGCGCTACATGGGAAAGAAAAGCCTGACCGAGGGGCCGTTTGGCTGGATGGTCAAGCTGTCGGGCTGCATCCCGATCGATCGCAGCCAGTCCAATGACGTGGTCGCGGCGATGAAGGCCAATTTTGCAGCGGTGGACGACCTGATCCTCGTCGTCCCGCCCGAAGGCACGCGCCATGCCGTGAGCAAGTGGAAATCGGGTTTCTATCATATCGCGGTGGGCGCCGGCGTGCCGATTACCTTTGCGGTGATGGATTATGGCCGCAAGACCGTGTCCCTGCCCGCCACCCTGTGGCCCAGCGGCGACTATGCCCGCGACCTGCCGATCATACAGGGCATCTATGCCGATGCGACCGCGAAATTCCCCGAGAAGTTCGTGATGACGGGGCAGTAGGGCACCATCACCGCCAGCTCCGACAAACGTCCATCGCCGCACCAGGCCGCTTGCCTTTCGCCTTCGACCTTCGCCCGCGCATTTCCACCAGAATTCCGCTATGCTCTCGTGATTGGGGGACTTGCAGGATGCTCGACTTTCTCGACACGCTCATTGGCTTCACCTTTGTCATGCTGGTGCTCAGCCTGGCGGTGACGGCGATGGCGCAGGCGCTGGGCGCGTATCTGCTCGAACTCAAGGGCAAGGCGCTGCGCCAGAACCTGATCGGGCTGCTCGGGCGCCTGTCGGACAAGGGCATCGACCTGGCCACCACCACCATCGACCAGATCCTCGATGACCCGCTGCTGTCCTCGCCCAAGATGTTCGGCAAATTGTTCGGCGGGGGCCGCGTCCTGCCCAGTGTCATCCAGCGCGAGGAGTTTTTTCGCCTGCTGCTCGATTTTGCGGCACGCGCCGGCACCTTGGCCGATGGCACCCCTGCCCCGACGGTGACGCCGCTGGACAAGGCCCGACAGGCGTTGAAAACCACGCTGGCCGACCATGGCATTCCCGACCCGATCAAGACGCTGCAAGCCTTGCGCCTGCATGTCCTGTCGCTCGAACGTTCCCACCCCGATCTGTCGAGCAGCGCGCGGGCCACCATGGCGATGCTGGCCGTGGCCGGCGACGCCGCAACCGGCGGCGATTTCGTCGGCAAGCTGAACGGCTGGTACGACCAGACCATCGACCGTGCCGAAGAACTGTTCACCCGCTACATCCGCGTCGTCACCAGCGTCATTGCCGTGGTGCTGGTCTTCTGGCTGCATTTCAATTCGCTCGATCTCATCAACCGCCTGTCGGTCAACAAGGACTTGCGCAACACGCTGGTCGAACATGCCATCAGCCAATACCAAAGCTACACGCCGCCAGTGGCCGGCTCCGCGCCCGATGCGGCGGCGGCGGCCAAGTCCACCGCCTGTGCCAGCAGCGCGTTCGGCGGGACCGTGGCGACCGGCGCCGATGCCGCCGTGCCGGGGGCCAATGACTATCTGCGCTGCATGGGGCTGGGCGAGCTGGCCGGTTTTGAAATCCTGTCGATGCCGCATTCGCTCGGCGAATGGACCGCCGGCTGGTCGCGCGATCCCAGCAGCGGCCAGCCGCGCCAGCTCATCGCGCATGTGTTCGGGCTGCTGATCTCGGTCGCGCTGCTCAGCCTGGGCGCGCCCTTCTGGTATTCGGCGCTGGGCAATTTCCTGCGGCTGCGTTCGGTGCTGGCCATCAAGGACGACAAGTCGCGCGAGGAGCGGCAGATGCGCACGGAGCCATAGCGCGGGCATGGTTTGCAATGCCGGCCGGCTTGCCCGGCCGGCGGCAATGCTTTAGGCGCCCGAAGCATGAGCCAGCCCATAATTGCGCCCCGTATTGCAGTCGTCAGCCGCGTGACGAAAGAGACCGCCATCGACGTCACCGTCAATCTCGACGGCACCGGCGTCTATGATGTCTCGACCGGCATCGGTTTTCTTGACCACATGCTCGAACAATTGTCGCGACATTCGCTGATCGACATCACGCTGGCTGCCAAGGGCGACCTGCACATCGATGGCCATCACACCACCGAGGATTGCGGCCTGGCGCTGGGCGAGGCCGTGGCACGCGCACTGGGCGACCGGCGCGGCATCACCCGTTATGGCGATGCGTTGATCCCGATGGACGAGACGCTGTCACGCGTCGCGCTGGACATTTCCGGGCGTCCCTATCTGGTGTGGAAAACCGCGTTTTCGCAGCCGAAGCTGGGCACCATGGACAGCGAATTGTTTAAGGAATGGTTTGCGGCATTCGCTGGCACGGCGGGCATCACGCTGCACGTCGAGACGCTGTACGGCGTCAATAACCATCATATCGTCGAAAGCTGCTTCAAGGCGTTGGCCCGGGCGCTGCGCGCCGCCATCGCCATCGACCCGCGCAAGGCGGATTCCATCCCGTCCACCAAGGGCACGCTCGGCGGTGCCTGATCGCCCAAGGGAACATGTTGTAGTCGTCGACTATGGGGCCGGGAACCTGCGGTCTGCGGCGCGCGCGCTCGGCGCTGCCGGTGCCAGCGACGTGGAGATCACCAGCGACCCTGACCGCATTGCCTCTGCATCGCGCATAGTTTTGCCCGGAGTCGGCGCCTTTGCCCAGTGCATCACCCAGTTGCGCGGCGCCAGCGGCATCGAAGCAGCGCTGACCCATGCGGTGCAAAACGAGGCCAGGCCGTTTCTGGGCATCTGTGTCGGCATGCAGCTGCTCGCCAGCGAGGGCCATGAACACGGCGTTCATCGCGGCCTTGGCTGGCTGCCCGGCAAGGTGACGCGGATGGTGCCGGACGATCCATCGCTGAAGGTGCCGCACATGGGCTGGAACAGCGTCGATCCGGCGCCGGGCGCAGATGTGCCGGCAGGACAGGCCTATTTCGTGCATAGCTATCGCTTCGATCCCGATGACGCTGCCGACGTTGTGGCGACCAGCAACCATGGCGGGCGCTTCCCCGCGATCGTCCGGCGCGGCAACATCACCGGCGTCCAGTTCCATCCTGAAAAAAGCCAGGCCTATGGGCTGGCCTTCCTCTCCAACTGGCTCAAATCATGATCATCTTTCCCGCCATCGATTTGAAACAGGGCAAGGTCGTGCGCCTCGCCGAAGGCGATATGGACCGCGCCACCATCTATGCCGACGACCCCGGCGCGCAGGCGCGGGTGTTTGCCGATGCCGGCGCCCGCGCGCTGCACGTTGTCGATCTTGACGGCGCCTTTGCCGGGGAAAGCCTGAACGGCGCCGGCGTGCGCGCGGCACTGGCGGCCTTTGGCGGGCAAGTGCAGGTCGGCGGTGGCATTCGCACGATTGCGCAGGCCGAAGCCTGGCTGGCGGCCGGAGTCTGGCGCGTCGTCATGGGCACGGCGGCGCTGGAACACCCTCATATAGTGCGTGCGCTTGCGGCGGCGCACCCGGGACGCATCGTCGTGGCTGTCGATGCCCGCGACGGCATGGTCGCAACACGCGGCTGGGCCGAAAAATCGGTGGTGCCAGTGATCGATTTGGCGAAGCGTTTCGAGGATGCCGGCGTTGCCAGCCTGTTGTTTACCGATGTCGGACGCGACGGCATGCTCAAGGGCGTGAACATCGAAGCGACGCTTGGCCTGGCCGCCGCCACCAGCCTGCCGGTCATCGCATCGGGCGGCGTCAAGGACATGGGCGATATCACCGCATTAAAGGGCCAGCCCGGCATCGAAGGTGTCATCACCGGGCGGGCAATCTATGATGGCCGGCTCGATCTGGCCGAGGCGCTGGCATTCGCTGCACAATGACGCTCGCCGTCCGCATCATCCCCTGCCTCGATGTCGCCGGTGGCCGTGTCGTCAAGGGCGTCAACTTCGTGGCGCTGCGCGACGCCGGCGACCCGGTCGAGGCGGCGCGCGCCTATGATGCCGCCGGCGCCGACGAGCTGTGTTTTCTCGACATCACGGCCAGCCACGAGGACCGGGGTACGCTGCTGCATATCGTCGAACAGACTGCCGATGCCTGTTTCATGCCGCTGACCGTCGGCGGCGGGGTTCGCTCGGTCGAGGATGCCCGCGCGCTGCTGCTGGCCGGTGCCGACAAGGTCGCGGTCAATTCCGCCGCTGTCGCCCGCCCGGCATTGATCGGCGAACTGGCGGCGCGGTTTGGCGAGCAATGCGTCGTGGTTGCCGTCGATGCCAAGGCGGTGGCGCCCGGCCGCTGGGAGATTTTCACCCATGGCGGGCGCAAGGCCACCGGTATCGACGCGGTCGCCTATGCCATCGAAGCCGCGCGGCTGGGGGCCGGCGAAATCCTGCTGACCAGCATGGACCGCGACGGCACCCGCGCCGGTTATGACCTTGCGCTCACCCGCGCCATCGCCGATGCCGTGCCGGTGCCGGTCATCGCCTCGGGCGGGGTCGGCAGTGTCGGTGATCTGGTCGCCGGCGTGACCCAGGGCCATGCCTCGGCTGTGCTGGCCGCTTCGATCTTTCATTTCGGCGAAGCGCGCATTGCCGATGCCAAGGCGGCGATGCATGCTGCCGGCATAAGGGTACGACTATGACCGATCGGTTCGACCAGTTGATGGCCACGGTGCTGGAACGCCGGATGAGCCATCCGGACACCAGCTATGTCGCGCGCCTGACCGCCAAGGGCCGGGCCAAGATGGCGCAGAAACTGGGCGAGGAAGCGGTTGAAACCGTTATTGCCGCGATGGGCGATGACCGGGAAGCATTGATCGGGGAAAGCGCCGACCTGATGTTCCACCTGGCCGTGCTGCTGGCCGATGCCGACATCAGTTTCGACGACATCCGCGCCGAGCTGTCGCGCCGCGAAGGCCTGTCGGGCCTTGACGAAAAGGCCGGCCGCAAAAGCTGAGGCACGCGTTACCGCACCGTCACCCGCGCTCGGTCCAGCACATGCCGGCCATCGGTGAGGCTGATGATGTGCACGCCCGGCACCGGCAGCCATAGCGCCGTCAAACCGCCGGGCAACCGCTGGTCATCAACCGCAAGATACAGGCCGGGCAGCGACCCGGCGGCGCGGATCAACATGCGCTGCCTGGCGGGCGGAATATCGGGATCGAGTGCAACCACCGCGCCATCTGCCGGCGCCACGAGTCGCGGCACCGCATCGGTCGGATCGGTCACCGCCATCACCGGCTGCCAGGTGCCGGCGAGGAACAGGTCCTGCCGCGCTGGCTCGATGGCCGGTTGAAACCTGATGGGCCGGCGCTCGACGCCCGGCGGCAGCATAAAAGCCGGCGGCGGCTGGCCGTCGTGCAGTGCCAGCATGATCGCCCGCCATGCCGGCGCCGCGCCGCTGGTGCCCGACACGCCGATCATCGGATCGCCTTCGAAATTGCCGACCCACACGGCGACCGTGTAGCGGCTGGAAAAGCCGATACACCAATTGTCGCGCAGTGCCTTGGACGTGCCGGTCTTGACGGCGGCGGCAAACGGCATGGCCAGGCCATTGTCCTCGCCGAATGTCGCAGTGCGCGCCGCCGTATCGGCCAATATGTCCCGGACGATGGCGGCGGCGCCGGGTTCGATGGCCTGTACATCTGGGGCGCGTGCGCCCGGCGTAACCCTGACCGGCCCGGCCAGCCCGCCGCGCGCCAACGCCCGAAACACGCTCGCCTGTTCGAGCAAGGTGACTTCGGCGGAACCCAGCGCCAATGAAAAGCCGTAATAATCGCCCTCGCGCACGATGCCGCGATAGCCGGCATCGAACAACCGTTCGCGAAACGCATCGACGCCGACCAGCAGCAGCGCCCGCACCGCCGGCACATTCAAGCTGTTGCCCAGCGCCGAGCGCACCGACACAGGGCCGCGAAAATGCCGGTCGTAGTTCTGCGGAATATACAGGCCCGATGCGGTATCGAGATCAACAGGCGCGTCGATCAGCACCGATGCCGCCGTCAGCAGCCGGCGTTCGAGGGCCAGCGCATAGAGCATGGGTTTCAAAGTCGATCCGGCCTGGCGCGGCGCGGTGACGCCGTCCACCGCACCGGCGCGCGACCCGGCGCCGGCCGACCCCACCCAGGCCAGGATGTCACCGCTGGCGTTGTCGATGACCAGCGCGGCGCCGTCGCGGGCATTGCGCGGCCCCAGCGCCGCCAGTTGCCGGGACAGCGCATCACGCGCCATGCGCTGGATATCCAGATCGATCGTGGTCTGCACCGCACCGCGCGTGCCATCGGGCAGCAGCCGGGCAGCCAGTTGCGGCGCCAACCCCGCCCCGGCAACCACGGCGCGCGGGCCGAGCATGCGGGCGGCGGCGAGTTCGATACCGGCACAACCAAGGTCGGGCGCAGCGCGGCAGGCACGGGCGATAACGCGGTCCGCTGGTGCCGACGGCGCCCGGGCCAGGGCCACCAGCACGGCGGCCTCGTCCGGCGTCAACGCGGCCGCGCTATGCCCGGCCATGGCACGGGCGGCGGCATCCACGCCCACAAGATCGCCGCGAAATGGCAACAGGTTGAGCCAGGCTTCGAGGATTTGCGCCTTGCTCCAGCGGGCCTCGATGGCGCGGGCTGCGCGGGCCTGTGCCAGTTTCTGCCGCCAGCCACGCTGCCCGGCGCGGCCGATGCCGGGGTCTAGCAACCCGGCCAATTGCATGGTGATGGTGCTGGCGCCGCGCACCGCACCGCCTTTCAGCCGTGCCCGCGCCGCGCCCGCCACCGCCCGCCAATCGACACCGTGATGCGCGGCAAAGCGCCGGTCTTCGGACTGGATCAGCCGCGCGGTCAGATGCGGGCTGATGTCACCCAGCGCCGCCCATTGCAGGCGGCGTACGCTGTTGTCGGTGCGCCGGGCATCCAGCCGCCGGCCATCACGGGCCAGCAGCACCGCCTCGGTACCGGCGGTGGACCGTGCGACGCTGCGGAAATCCGGCACGGGTGCGGGACGGGTCGTCCACATCAACCAGCCGAGCAGCAACAGGCACAGGCTTGGCAGCCAAAACGACTGCTTCATTGCACCACAAGCGGCGCATTGGGCAGCAGCGCCATGACATCGGCGGCATACAGCGCCTCGGCCCGGGTCGGCGGCAGGCGGAAACTGCCGCGCGTGCCCAGCCGCACTGTGTATTCATAGGTCACCGGGCGCCGGCCGACAGCGGCATAATGGGCATGCACGGCATCCTCGCGGCATTCCACAAAAGTTGCCGGTTCGGCCCCGCTGTCATCGCCGGCTAGCAACTGTGAGCGTCCGCCCAGATTGCCGCCCAATATGGTCGCGCCCGGCGGCACAGGGTCGTTGATGACCACCCAATCGGTCGGCGCGCGCGCCGTCAGCGTCAGGCGCACCCGCATGACATCGCCTCGGCTCCAGCGGCCCGGCACTGCCTGCGCCACGGCGCTGACCTGCCGGCTGAGCGCAAAGCCGCTGGCGATGGGCCGGGTCAACGGCACGGCGGCGCGCGCCATCACCATAGCCCATGGTTTGCCGGTGCCGGCATGGCTGATGCGCAGCGGTGCGCTCGTGTCCGGCCATGGCAAGGTGACGGCTGCCGGCGTTGCTGCCCAGCGCACGCTGCGGCTGATGGGGCCGACGGTTACATTCGTTATGCCGGTGACCGCTGCGCCTTCGAACACGCGCGCGAAATCGCGCATCGCCAGCGTGCCCAGCGCGTTGGCCGGCGTCGTGTCCCAGCGTCCGCGCCGCTGTGCCAGCATCAGCGCGCGGGCCAGACGCGGTGCGTCTCCCGCCCAGCCCGGCGCCCGCGCCGCCAACGCGACATAGCCGGCCATGGTGGTGTCGCGCGACGCCAGCACCTGCCACGGCGCATCGGCGTTGTTCACCCGCAGCACCGTGCCTTGCACATCGAGCCGGGCGCGCAAAATTGCATCGGCCTGTGCCAGCCGCGCCGGCTGCCCCGCCAGTCCCGGCAGGCCGGCCACGGCCTCGCGCCAATCCAGCACTGTGCTCGTCGGCCAGGTGTTCGGCGTGATGCTGATGGATTGGACCAATGCGGGGCTGGCGGCACCGCTGGCGACAAGTGCCGCCAGTGCCGCCACCCGGCGCGGCGGACCGTCGCCGGACAGATCGGCGATGCCGCCGCCACCGGCCTTGTCGATGACCAGCACGGCGGCATGGCTGCGCTCGATCTGGCCGGTGATGAACCTGGTCAGGCCCGCGGTCATGCGTGCCTTCGTGGATTCGGGAATCGCCCAGCCGCTGCGCGCCGAAAGCCGCAGGATGTAGGCGGTCAGCGCATCATCGCCGGCGATCCAGTCCGCCGGGAAAAACCGCACCAAGCCATCGCCGTCAAGGTAGCCGGCCAGTGCCGAGGCAGCCGCGTCCCAGCGCGCCTTGTCGCCAAGCGCCACCGCCACCGACAGGCGCTGTTCGATACAGTCATAGGGATAGGCCGCCATCCAGGCGCGCACGCCCGGCAGGGTGCCTGCGAACTGAACTTCGAATGAATTCTGGAGAACGCATGAAAACGACCGTCATCGCCCTGTTGCTGCTCGCTTCCTTCTCGCTGCACGCCGAAGAGTGGACTCCGGCCAAAGATGCGGCCAAAGACGG
>NZ_JANPCD010000211.1:0-7484 GCF_031430775.1 Sandarakinorhabdus sp.
CACGCCAAAACCGTCATCCTTTTGCCAGTCATAATTGTGCAGGAACGCGCGGCCTCCCAGATCGACGCCATGGGTGCGGCGGCGCGGCGCCGCGATGAATGCGCCATTGCCGGCGAGGCCCCATTCCGGACGCACCTGCGCCCAGTCCCGGCTGCGCCGAATGACCTGTTCATCGACATGGTCCGGCGCGTCGAGCCCCAAAAACCGCGATCGTTCTGCTCGGGCCAGCGACGAGGCCCGGCCCAGCCAACCGTCCAGTTCAGCCAGATGGGGTTTGAGGTCGGCAGGCACCCGGTCGCGATCAAATATGACCACTTCATCGGTGGTCGTGTCGTGCAACGCGCCCAGGAACCATGTGTCCTCGGGGATCAGCAACCCTTTGGCGACCAGCCCCTTGCGAACCAGCGGGTCATTCAGGATGTCGGCCGCCACGCGCGCATTGGCTTCGCCGGTGTGACCGCCGCAGGCCCCGCAATCGAGGCCGGATGCATGGGGATTGTTGGCCGTGGTGCTGCCATGACCGGCCAGCATGACGAGGCGGCCATAATCCTGCGTCATTGACATGGCCCGCAGCACGGCTTCGGCCTGTGCAAGGCGCTGCTCGTCGTTCAGGCCCGTGGCACGGCCGCCGACCGTGCGCGGCTCCAGCCGAGGGCCGAGCTTGCCGGTCACGGCATCGTCAAAGCCATCGGTGTTGGGATCGCTGACAGTGCGTGTCAGGCCGGCGGAATCGCCGACCAGCTTGGCAGCAAACAACAGTCCGGTGGCTTCCACATAAGTGAAGCTGGAAACGGCCGAGAGCTTGAAGGCCTTCCATGCCTTTGCGGCGCGGCGGCGCAGAAGGCGCAGCCCGAGCACTTCGGTTTCGGTCTCGGGCGATGCACCGCCCACGGCTTCGGTGATGGTAAAAGCCGGTGTCAGCAGCACCGGACATTGCGCCCCGCCGGTTTCACGGCCAATCGGCACATATTCGATCGGATAGCCGAAGAAGCCCGCGAACCCGATCGTATCAGCGTCGGGGCAAACGGTTTCCAGCGCCCGGCGATACACTTCGGATCGCACATCGATGCAGAACGCCGCCTGCAAAGGCTTGCGCGCCTTGCTTCGCTTGGGCCAGACGACAGGCGCTGCTCCCGGCCCGCTGCGCGCCAATTTGCCGATGAGTTGCAGCTGCCAGGCAATTTCATAAGCATCCTGGAACACCAGTTCGAGCGCAAGATCGGGGTCGCTGCCAAGCCCGGCATCGTCAGGCAGCAGCGCAGCCTGCGCCATTTCCGCCGCCCATGCGCCAAGGAACGCAGCGTCGGTGCGCTGCCGGAACAGGGCATAGCCCCAGGCCATCCGGATGGCGAGCAATTGCACCAAGCGGTCATCTGGCCGCCCATAGAGGCCATTGTCCCACACCAGATAGCGCACATAGGCCGCCCAGCCACCAATATCGAACAGGGCGCGGTGCAGATAATCCGCTGCAGCACGGTCGGGGATCCCGATGGCGCCAACGACATATCCGATGCACGCCAACGGGTCTTCGGGAAGACCGGCAATGGTCTGACGAAACCCCTTGATCCCCATCGCTTCGGGATTGCGGTCATGGCGGGCGGCACTGCGCCAGGCAGCAAACGGCGGCAAACCACGTTCGGGCATTTTCCAGCTGGCCTGCCCCTCGTCGAAATAGGCGGCACACCATTTGGAGATCTCATCGACCATGAATGCGGTCCGCGAGGCCTGGCGGTCGCCGGCAGACAGTCGGTCGAGCACTTCGGCCACCGTGGCGACCACGGCGGCCGGCCGCGTGCGTTGCCCGGCGTCACGGGCCAGCTCGGCGCGGGCAAGCGCGGGGTTTGCCGGAACACCGGCACTGACCGGCGATTTTTCCAAAGCCCTGGCGATATGATCATCGGTGATGATGCCGGCGGCCAATGCCTCGCGGTAGAAACTGCGCGGCATCAGCATGTCGGTCTTGGCAACGCGGCGCATGGTGGCGCAGGTGGCGCCAAAGCCCTGATGCGTGAAACCGAGGAACGGGTTTACCGCAACGAAATGCTTGAGCGGCCAGAGCGGCGCAATGCGGCTGCACGCGGCGGCGACGGCGACTTCGATTGTGCCGTGCGGGCTTTCGTCCGTTGCGACACCGGTTTCCGCGACAAGAGATTCGGTCATGTTTGGTGCCCTTTGCACAACAATATGGGTCAGCGACCAGACGTCATGCCGGTGGGCCAGAATTTCAGCACCAGGCGATTGGCGATGGTGTTTACATATAGGCCGTTGGAAACATGAACATAAAGGGCGCGCGCCCATGCCGGGCCGCTGCCAGCGCGAGCCGAGGTAAAGGTCGATTGCATGATCGTCAGCAAGGCAAAGCCGCCGATGACCAACACGATGATCGCCAGCATCAGCCCGCCGCGCAACGTTTGCGGCGGCGGCAAGGTGCCGGCCATCAGCGCCGCCATGGCCGCTTGCAGCGCAAAATAGGCAACGGCAACCAATGCGGCCATGCCGATTGTGCGCACGATGACGAAACCCGTCGGCCGCTCGTCAATGGCCTGCGAGATGAAATGCGTCAGGCCAAGCAGCATGATGGCGCCGAGGGCGAACACACCCGGCTCTGCCGTCGGATGCAGGCCAAGGGCCAGGCCGGCCGCCAGCGTGCCGGCCAGCACAACGCCGACAGCAATGGTCAGGCGCGCCGGGTGCAGCTGGCCGCCGGGACTGGGCGACCAGGACGCACGCGCGATGTCGATGACGCTGCCGGAAGACAGGAAGGCATGCGCCTTGTAGAGCGAATGCGCGAGAATATGGAGCAGGGCGGCGGACCAGGCGCCAAGCCCGCATTGCAGCATCATGAAGCCCATCTGGGCAATCGTCGACCATGCCAGGCTGACCTTCACGGCGCTTTGCGTCAGCATCACGACCGAGCCGAACAGCGCGGTAAACCCGCCGACCAGAGCCAGTGCATCCATCGCCGGCACTGAAAGGCCGAGCACATCGGCAAAGCGCAGCAACAGGAACCCGCCCGCGTTGATGATCCCGGCATGGAGCAGGGCCGACACAGGGGTCGGAGTTTCCATGACTTCTATCAGCCAACCGTGCATCGGGAATTGCGCCGATTTCAGCAGTGCCGCGAGCACCAGCAGCCCGGCGGCCAGATGCACGCTGGCCGGCGTCGCAACGCCCGCAGCCGCCAGTCCGCGCGCACCGTTGAACAACGTCGCATAATCCAGCCCGCCGAATACCTGCCACAGGATGCCAACGGCGAGCGCGATGGACAGATCGCCTATGCGGCTGGCGATGAACTTCTTGCGCGCAGCCAGAATCGCCGCCGGGCGGTCGCAATAAAACAGCAGTAGTTGGTTCAGCCCCATCGAGGTTGCCACCCAGGCCGCGATGAACTGCACCAGATTGCCCGAAATGATCAGCGTCAGCACCGAACCGAGCGTCAGCGCCAGCAGCCGTGTAAAACGGCCATGATCGGCGTCGCCGTCCATGTAATTGCGGCTGTAGTTGACGACGATGGTGCCGACAAAGCTGACCAGCAGGAACATCACCGCCGACAGGGTATCGAGCCACAGGCCCAGCCCCGGCACCAGCGCGGGCGTGTGCGCAGCGCCCTTTGTCAACACCAAGCAGAGGACCATAAGCGCGCTTCCCATCGTCGCCAATGCGATGTTGCGGGCCAGATCGGCAAACCGGCGCGCGCCGGCATTGGCGCGGGCATTGGGCACCAAAACCAAGGCAATCAGCGCCAAAGGCCCGGCAAGGACAAGCCACAAAAGGTTGGTGATCACGGGCGGCGTCTCCGGTTGCCAAGATGAGAACACGCCCATAGCGGCTCGCGAAGTTGAAGAAAAATACAAAGATTGCATCAAAACGTTCGTTTTGATAAAAGTGTTTTGTGTCCGGGCTCAATTACAACCACCTGCGCTACTTCCGCGCGATCGCCCATGCCGGGAGCCTGACTCGGGCGGCCGGCATTCTCAACCTGTCGCAATCGGCATTGTCCGTGCAGGTCAAAGCGTTGGAAACGCAGCTCGGCCATACGCTTTTCGATCGTGTCGGCAGACGCATGGTCCTGACCGAGGCCGGACGCATCGCGCTCGACCATGCGGACCGTGCCTTTGCCGCCGGTGACCAGTTGCTTCGCACGCTTGCCGGTCGCCCCGGCATAGATCAGCAGGTATTGCGGGTGGGCGCCTTGCCGACATTGTCGCGCAATTTCCAGCTGAACTTCGTAGCCCCGCTGGTCGGGCGGCGCGATGTGGAATTGATCTTGATATCAGGCACGATGCGCGAGCTTCTGGCGCGGCTGGAGGCGCATGAAATCGACGTTGTCCTGTCGAACCTGCCCGTCCGCCAGGATTCGCACAGCGACCTGCAAAGCTGGCGCCTGTCGCAGCAGCCGGTCAGCCTCGTGGCGCCGCCAGGCGTGGCCGACGCGGATTTCCGCTTTCCGCAAAGCCTGGCCGACATCCCGGTTCTGTTGCCCAGTCATGCCAGCGACATCCGCCCGGCGTTCGACCAGATGATGGAACGGGCCGGCGTGGTGCCGATTATCCTGGCCGAGGTCGATGACATGGCCATGCTGCGCCTCATGGCGCGCGAATCAGAGGCGCTGACCCTGGTGCCGCCGATTGTCGTCACCGACGAATTGCGCGATGGCAGTCTTATCGAGGTGCACCGGATTGCCGGCCTGACCGAGCAATTCCACGCCATCATCCAGCGCCGCCGTTTTCCCAACCCCCTGCTGGCGGCACTGCTGCCGGCCGCTGGCCCGCCCGCCGAGGCACAGCTCAGCCCGTGATCCCGATTTCGCTTGCAGCCGCGCGGATCCGCCCCTGTGCCGCGCTGTCGCCGGCAAAGGCCATAAGTGCGTCGTCGCGCGCCTTGCGCGCTGCGGCGGTTTCACCCAGCACATCACGCGCCCGCATCAGCCGCAGCCAGCCGGCCTCGTCACGCGGATTGGTCTTCAGCCGGGCGGCAAGGCCGTCAACCATGCCGCGAATCATCGCACCGCGATCAGCCGCCGGCATCTTCGACGCCTGCGCCACCTGTTCGCGGCTGGGGCCAGGCATCACACCGGCTGGCGCGGCTGCGGCTGCGGCGGCTGCAACAGCGGGCGGCACACCCGGCACACTGGCGTTGCCGGCAGGCCTTGCGGCCGCCAGCCGTGCGCCGACATCGATGCCGGCAGCCTTGGCTGTCTGCTCGATGACACCACGCAGCTGCGGCAGCCACGGCGCATCCGAAGGCGAATCTTGCAGCAGGGTCAACCAGTCGTTTATGGCCCCGGCCCGGTCACCCACCTCGGCCTTGCGCACTGCCAGGAAATAGCGGGCGCGCGCATCGGCGCCGTCCTGATCAAACGCCTTTTGGAACGCCTGCGCCGCTGCAGGCGTCACCTGTCCGCCAGCGGCCTGCACCAGGGCTTCGCCATAGGCCGATTGATAGCCCGGGCCATCGGCCTTGATGGCAATCGCCCGTCCATAGGCTGTCGCCGCATCGCCGTAGCGGCCTGTCTGGAAATAGGACCAGCCCAGCATGCGCCAGCCTTCCGGGTCGGACGGATCGGCTTTCATCCGCGCTTCCAGGCCGGACACCAGCTGGCCGACCTCGCCGTCAGGCGGTGACGGCGCGCCGGTCGCCGGAGCAGGCACGGGTGCAGCCTCTGCGGCAACGTCTCCTGCGGCGGCTGGCAAATCGGGCTGGCCCATATTGGCATAGAGCGCGCCCGCCGCAACCGCGACCAGCCCTGCAAGGCCGATGGCGACGCCGGAAAGTGCGCCCTGACCCATGGTGCGGTCGCGCTCGGGCGGAATATGCCCGGCTGCCAGCATGCGCCGCCGTATTTCGTTGCGCATCGCCTCGGCATCGCCCGGCGGGAAGGTGCCAGCGGCCAACTGGACATCGATATCGGCCAACTGGTCCCCCAGCACGGCAAGGGTCGCGGCGCGCGCATCAACCCGCACCTCGTGACGGCGCACCAGCGGTATGGTCAGCCACGCCGCCGAAACCGCCGCAAGGGCCGTGAGGATGATCCAGAGAGTCATGAGTGCTTTCTTGCCAGGGCGATTCTATTGGGATGTTCTTATCTGGGTGGGGACCCGTCCTTCGACAACCGGGCGATTTCGGCCAGTTCGGCAGCGGTCAGGGGCGAACTCTCGATGCCGCCTGCCCGGCTGCTGCGTGACCACAAGGCAAGGCCGCCGGCGCCCAGCAACAAGACCAGGAACGGCCCGCCCCACAGCAGCAGCGTGTCCATCTGCACCGGCGGTTTCAGCCGGACGAAATTGCCGTAGCGGGCGACTACATAGTCCATGATCTCGGCGTCGCTGCGGCCCAGCCTGAGCTGCTCGCGCACGACGACACGCAGATCGCGGGCAAGCGGCGCGTCGCTGTCGTCGATCGACTGGTTCTGGCAGACCACGCAGCGCAATTCCTGGCTGATACTGCGCGCGCGCGCCTCCAGCATGGGATCGGACAGCATTTCGTCGGGCAAAACCGCTCCGACAGGCGCCGCGACCAGCAGCGCGGCGATGGCCATCCACCACTTCATGCCTCGGCCCTCAGTCGGTCCATCAACGGTTTGATGCGCTGTTCCCAATCCTGCGTACTGATCGGGCCGATCTGCTTCATCCGCACCCGGCCATGGGCATCGACAATGAATGTCTCCGGCACGCCGGTGACGCCCAGATCGATGGCCGTGCGGCCACGCTCGTCTGCCGCCACCGCTGCATAGGGATTGCCATAACGCGCCAGCCATTCGCGGCTGTCTGCAGGCTTGTCTTTCCAGGCGATGCCATAGACCTTGTAGCCTTGCGCGCTGATCTGCTCCAGCACCGGATGCTCCTGCGGGCAGGCCGCGCACCAGCTGGCCCAGATGTTGAGCAGGCGCGGCTCGCCCTTGAAGGCTGCAGAAGCAAAGCCCGGCCCGCCGTCGGCGCTGGCCTCGATTCCCGGCAAGGCGAATTCCGGCAGGGGCCGATCGATCAATTGGGACGGCAGCACCTTGGGATCGCGCGTCAGCCCCATCCCGAGGAACACGGCCAACCCGGCAAAGGCCAGAACCGGCAAAATGAAAATCCAGCGCTTCATAGTCGCTATTCCGCTGGCGCCATGCCAGCCGGCAAGGGAAGATTCGGGAGCACGGCCCGGACCATGGGCGCACCAATGCGGAAACGCCGGTCCGACAGGCTGGCCGCGCCGCCAAGCGCCATCATCAGCCCGCCAGCCCAGATCCAGCCCACCAGCGGATGCCAGTAGACCCGAACCACCAGGCCGCGTCCGCGCGCATCCGTCTGTTCATCGCCAATGGCAACATACTGGTTGCCCAGAATCGAGGAACCGATACCCGCTTCTGTCGTCTGGCTGCGGCTGATGGGGTAAAAGCGCCGTTCCGACACGAGTTCGCTCTGCCGGCCAAATTGAACCACCGTGAAAACAGCGCGAATGGCCTCGTAATTTGGCCCCTTGATCTGCGTGACATCGCG
>NZ_JANPCD010000212.1:0-3513 GCF_031430775.1 Sandarakinorhabdus sp.
GCGCATTATGGGGGTGGTTGAGGCGTGAAAGTGGAGATTGGCGTGGCGGATATGCGTGTTTTTGTGGTGCTGGCCGGCATGGCCGCGCTGACAGGCTGCGGCCCGAAGGCCGAATCGCTGGGCCGGTTCGGCGGATCGGCGCCGTCATTGCTGATTTCCACACGGCTGCTGACGGCGGGCGGCGATGAACTTGGTACTGTCCAAGTGATGCAGGAAAAGGACGGCACCCGCGTCATCGCCGAAATCAAGGGTCTGCCGCCGGGTGAGTATGCACTGCATCTGCACAGCGTCGGCGCGTGCACGGGGCCGGATTTCACCAGCGCCGGCCCGCATTTCAACCCCGATGCCCGCCAGCATGGCCGAGATAACCCGATGGGCGCCCATGCCGGCGACCTGCCCAACCTGATTGTCTCCGCCAGCGGTATTGCCATGCTCGATGCCTTGCAGCCGGGGCTGAAACTGGCTGAAGGCACTGCGCCGCTGCTTGATGCCGATGGCGCTGCCGTCGTGTTGCACGCCCGGCCTGATGATTATCGCAGCGATCCGGCGGGCAACGCCGGCGCGCGCATCGCTTGCGGCGTGTTGCGCCGGGGCATACCGGTCAGGCCCTAGGCGGCGCGCACCATGCTGTCATTGAGTGGAAAAAATGGGGCGATCGACGGGGATTGAACCCGCAACCTCCGGTACCACAAACCGGCGCTCTAACCAATTGAGCTACGATCGCCACAAGAGGCGCGTCCGATATACGACACGGCGCGCCGGCGCAAGACTGCTTGATCGGTTGCGCGTGTCTCTTGCCGCGAGGCACTCCCGCCGCCGCTGTCTGCCTCTTTCCAACGCGCCCGGCCTGGCGTAGAGGCGATAACAATGTTGCGCTGAACTGAAATATCATAAGCCCAATCAACTGCGAGCCTGGCCATGTTCTTCGACGCCCCTGATTTTGACGCTCATGAATCCGTGCATGTCGCCCATGATGCGGCATCCGGTCTCAAGACGATCATCGCCATTCATTCCACGCATCTTGGCCCGGCCGCCGGCGGCGTGCGCCACTGGGCCTATGCCGATGATGCTGCGGCGCTGACAGATGCCCTGCGCCTGTCGCGCGGCATGAGCTATAAAAACGCCATGGCCGGCCTGCCGATGGGCGGCGGCAAGGCGGTGGTGCTGAACGATGCCCCCAAGACCGACGCCATGCTCGAAGCCTTTGGCGCCGTCATCGAAGGGCTGGGCGGTCGTTATGTCACCGCCGAGGATGTCGGCATGAGCGACCGCGACATGACCGTCATTGCCCGCCGAACCGCGCATGTCTCGGGCCTGCCGGTGTCGGGCAACCGCCCTGTTGGCGGTAATCCCGGCCCCTGGACGGCGCAGGGCGTGTTCGTCGGCCTGCGCGCTGCCGTCGCGCACAAGCTCGGCCGCCATGACCTGTCGGGCGTGCATGTGGCCGTGCAGGGCGTTGGCAGTGTCGGCGGCGCGTTGGCGCGCAAGCTGGCCGCCGCAGGCGCAAGACTGACGCTCGCCGATATCGACGCGGCCAGGGCGGCGGCGCTGGCTGCCGAACTGGGCGCGGCGCATGTGCCGGTGGAGGGCATCACGCGCGTTGCCGCCGACGTGTTCAGCCCCAACGCACTGGGCGCCGTGCTGGATGCCGAAACTATCGCTGCGTTGAACGTGGCGGTGGTCGCCGGCGCAGCCAATAACCAGCTTGCAGCAGCTGGCGACGGCGCCCGCATTGCGGCACGCGGCATCCTGTATGCGCCGGATTATGTCATCAACGCTGGCGGCATCATCAATGTCGTTGCCGAATATCTCGGGGGCAGCAGCATCGAGACCGTCAGCCAACAGATCGCCGCCATCGAAGGCCGGCTTGCCGATATCTTCGTGGCGGCAGACCGCGGCGGCCAGCCCACCGACGCCGTCGCCGATGCCATGGCCCGGCGCCTGATCGGGCGCTGAACGTCAATAGTCCCGTTTCCAGCGCAGGCCGGCGGATGTGCCGCCCAGTGTTGCCACCGAACTGAGCAGCGACAGCGAGCGCGTCAGCCCGATCTCGATGCTGGTGGACGTGTAGCCCTGGGCATCGGTTGCCAGCTCGACATAGACATTGCGGCCGATGTAGCGCCCGGCGGCGACGGATGTGCGCCGCCCTATGGTGGCGTCGGCAGGCAAGATGCGCAGCCGGTCCAGCCCCAGCCCCTTGCGGACGACGCCCATCGGGTTGAACCCGCCGCTGCCGCGAAGCGACGTCAAGGCCGCCGCAAGCTGCACAGCCTCCAGCGCCGACAAGTCGGTGACCGACGTGCCGAAAAGCACGCGGCTGAGCACTTCATCTTCCGGCAGGGCCGGCACGCTGCTGAACTTGATATTGGGCCGCTGCGCCGTGCCGTCGATGTTGAGCCGGGCGGTGAGCGAGGCGGACACATTCTCGGCCGTGATGCTGATGATCGGATCGGGCGGGTAGACGCCCTGAAACCGAATGTCGCCGCGCGTCAGTTCAAAGCGTTTGCCGGCAAAATCATAATCGCCGCGAATGAGTTGCACCCGCCCCGCCAACTCCGGCGTGGTGGTGCCGCCGCGCAGCCGCACATCGGCCTGCCATTCCGATTTGATGCCCATGCCCTCGACGAACAGCCGGTTGTCGGCCTTGCTCGCCAGGTTGAACAGCCAGCGTGTCGGCGCAGCATAGACGACCTGCGGCCGGCCCAGCGCGCGGACATTGCGCTCGCTGACCGCCAGCACCGGCACATCGGCCACCGCCGTGCGCCCGACAACATAGGTGCCCCGGTCCAGCGTCAGCTTGCCCGAGACAACGCCGCCATAAGCGTCGGTTGCGACCCTGATCTGGCCGCTTGCCGTCGCAGTCAGGTCATCGCGGTCCAGCATCTGGGCGTTCTTCAGCGTCATGCGAATGTCGATGGGAAACCCTTGCTCATAGCTCAATATGATGGTGCCGCTGCCGGCGATGCTGCCCGACGGCCCGGATTTGCCGGCAAAACTGGTCAGCTCCAGCCGTGATTCGACAAAGCGCGCATCAAGACTGGCGCCGGTGACAATGGCGCCGATCACCGGGCTTTCCACCCTCAGCCCGCTGCCCTTCACGCTGCCCGACACACGGGGGTTGCCCAAGATGCCGCCGATATCGAGCGCCAGCGTCACCGGCCCGCGCACATCGAGCGCCGACAGACCCGACAGGCCCCACAGGTCCTGCGCGGCGCCGGTGTAGCGCACCTGGCCCGTTACCGGCGCCGCAAACATCCGCGTGGCCAAACCTTCGGGTCCATCGGGAATGGCGCCCAGCCGGGCCTGCGCCCGCCCTTCGACCCGCGACCCGCGCACGATCACAGCCCGCACCACGCTGCTGGCGATCCCCAGATTGGCGTTCAGCCCGACGTCGATGGGGGTGGAGGCGCTTGCCGTGCTGGCGCGCGACAGGCCGTTGATGCGCAAGCTGGCGGTGCCGCGCGGGGCTTCGCCTGCGGGCAGCGCGATATCGATATTGCCGGTAACGCGACC
>NZ_JANPCD010000213.1:0-7009 GCF_031430775.1 Sandarakinorhabdus sp.
GCATGAAACGCTTGCACGTCCATGTCGGGGTCGATGACCTTGATCGCTCCATCCATTTCTATTCGGCGCTGTTTGCCGCGCAGCCGACGGTGACGCGGCCCGATTATGCCAAATGGATGCTCGAGGACCCCCGCGTCAATTTCGCGATCTCCACCGGCCATGCGGCGCGCGGCATCGAGCATCTGGGCATCCAGGTCGAAAACGAGGGCGAACTTGCCGAAGTGACAGCGCGCCTCGCGGCGGCCGATGGCCCGGTGCTCGATGAAGGCGCCGCCACCTGCTGCTATGCACAGTCCACCAAGGCCTGGATCAGCGATCCGCAGGGCGTTGTCTGGGAAACCTTCCTCACGCACGGCGGCGCCGAGGCCTATGGCACGTCGCCGGCACTGGAGCGGTTGGCGGCGTCAGACGCGGCCGCCGCTGGCAATTGCTGCGCCCCGGCGATTGCCTGCGCTCCCAAAACCAGCGGTTGCCGCTGATGCCGGTCATCATCTGGCACAACCCGGCTTGCGGCACATCGCGAAACGCCCTTGCCTTGCTGCGCGATTCTGGCGTGCCGGTCACGGTGGTCGAATATCTCAAGACCCCGCCCGATGCTGACAGCCTTGCTGCGGTGGCCAAGGCAGTTGGCGGCGCCCGGGCCTTGCTGCGCATTCGCGGCACGCCGGCAACCGAACTGGGCCTTGACCAACCCGGCGCCGGCGATGCCGCCATCCTTGCTGCGATGCTGCTGCTCCCCGTCCTCATCAACCGGCCTGTCGTGATCGGCCCCGGCGGCACTGTCCTTGCCCGGCCTGCCGAATTGGCGCTGGACGCCGCCGGCAAAGGCCTGTCACAACAGGGGGGTAAAGACCGGGCACAGACCCGGGTGGGGGAACGGCATGACCATATCACTGGGCCGGCGGCTGGTGGCCGAGGCGTTGGGCACGATGCTGCTGTTCGCCACTGTCGTGGGCGCCGGCATCATGGCCGTGAACCTGTCGGGCGGGAACAATGGCGTCGCGTTGATCGGCACCACCATCCCCATCGCTGCCATATTGGTGGTCATCATCGTCATCTTCGGGCCTGTTTCGGGCGCGCATTTCAACCCGGTGGTGACGCTGGTGGTGCGTCTCGACGGCGGCATCACCACCCGCGATGCGCTGGCCTATGTCGCGGTGCAGTTCGCGTCTGGCGCCGCCGCCATCCTCATCACGCATCTGATGTTCGGCCTGCCGCCCATCCAGATCGGCAGCGTGGCACGCACCGGCCCCGGCCAATGGCTGTCCGAGGCCATCGCCACATTCGCGCTGGTGATGACCATATTGGGCACCGGGCGTTTTCGCCCCGATATCGGGCCATATGCCGTCGCGCTGGTCATCCTGGCGGCGTGCTGGTTCACCGCCTCGACCAGCTTTGCCAACCCGGCGATCACCTTTGCCCGCTCGCTGACCGACACATTCTGCGCCATTCGCCCGGCCGATGTGCCGATGTTCATCGCCGCCCAGATCGTTGGCGCCCTGTCGGCGCGTAGCCTGGGGCACTGGCTGTTCGGCCGCGAGCCTGCCGCCGCATCATGACCATCCGCGCCGCCCGCGCCGCCGATGCCGCTGCCATTGCCGCCATCTATGCGCCCGCTGTGCTGACCGGCACCTCCAGCTTTGAAATGGCAGCGCCCGATGCCGCCGAAATGGCCGCCCGCATGGCCCGTGTGCAGGATCGCGGCTGGCCGTGGCTGGTGCATGAAACCATGGGCACCGTCGATGGCTATTGCTACGCCGCGCAATTCCGCGACCGCCCCGCCTATGCCCATAGTGCCGAAACCTCGATCTATGTCGCAGCAGCCGCGCACCGCACCGGCATCGGCAAGGCGCTGTTGATGGCGCTGGACGGCGTTGCTGCTGCCGCCGGTTTCCGTCAGCTCATCGCGGTGATCGGCGATTCCGGCAACACGGCGTCCATTCGCCTGCACACGGCATGCGGATACGTCCATGCCGGCCAGTTGCATCAGGTCGGGGAAAAATTCGGCCGGCTGCTCGATGTCGTCTACATGCAGAAATCACTGTAGGGCCCGCCAACCCACATAGGCCGCCGTTGCCAGTACCATGACGGCAAAGCCGCGCCGGGCGGCCGCAGCACGCCCCGCCAACCGCCGCGATACCGGCAGCGCCGCCAGCGTACCCAGCACGCCGCCGGCCACCATCGCTGCCAGCAACCGGCCATCCACCAGCCCGGATGCCGCATAGGACAGGCTGGTCGCAGCCCCGAACAGCACCACCGACAACAGCGACGATGCCGCCGCGTTCGCCAGCGTCATGCCGGTGGCGGCCATCAGTCCGGGCACGATCAGAAAGCCGCCGCCGATGCCGAAAAAACCGGCTGCAAGCCCGACCGCCAGCCCCAGCGGCGCCAGTTTCACGGTGCGCGCCATATCCAGCCGCACGGCCGGATCGCCCTGACCGGACTGCGGGCGCAACATGGCAAGCGCCACCAGTGCCATGGCCAGTGCAAACCAGCCCAGCAGCGCCTGACCGTCGATCTGCTTGGCAATCTGGGCGCCCGCAAGGCTGCCGGCCAGGCCGGCGCCGCCGAACACCAGTGCGCAAGGCCATTTCACGGCACCGGCGCGCGCCTGCATCGCCAGGCCGCCGGCTGCATTGATGGCCACTGCCGCCGCCGCCGTGCCAATCGCGACATGGGCGTCGGCAACACCGACAACATACAGCAGCAGCGGCGTGGCCAGAACCGACCCGCCGCCGCCGAAGACGCCTAGCAGCAACGCAATGACCGCGCCGCCCAATGCCGCAAGCAGATATGCCGTCATGCCATGACTGCTCGGTTCCACGGCATCCGCGCCAGCAACATCGCCATGCCGCAAGTGCCGCTGGCGCCGGCAAAAACCAGTCCGGCGCCGACAAATCCGGCCAGAGCGGTCCAGACAGGCCCCAGCAACCAGCCGAGCAGCACACCGGCAATCACCAGAGAACCGGCGGCAATCTGAACCTGGCGCATGATTTCAATGGGGCCGCCAGCGGCAAGGCTGATCGGCAACCCGGTGCGCGCCCAGGCATCGACCCCGCCCTCCAGCCAATGTGCCGGCCCCGCCACCATGGCCGCCAGCCGCGCTGCATGGGTGCGGGTGCGCATGCCGGACCGGCAGGCAAAGATCACCACGGCGTCGGATGCGCAGACAATCGGCGCGGCGCCCGGCTGCGAAAGCGGCCGGGACAGGCTGCCCGGCACATGGCGCCGGGCAAATTCATCGGGTTCACGCACATCGATCAGCAGCGCCTTGCCCTTGGCAACGAGGTCGGCGGCAGCGTCAGGCGATATCGGCGACAGCGCGGTCATCATGGGCGGGTTCCTTTGCGGGGGGGCAAAAAATCTCGGCCAGCGTCGCCAGGACGGCGGCAGCGGCGGGGTCGGCCAGGCGGTAGACAATCTGCTGGCCGGTGCGCCGGGTGGCAACCAGGCCTTCGGTGCGCAGCCGGGCCAGATGCTGCGACAGGGCCGATTGCGACAGGCCGACATCAAGGCTGCCGGCGGCACGCTCGCCGGCGACAAGCTGGCACAGGATCAGCAGCCGGCGCTCGTTGGCAAGGGTTCGCAGCAGCCGGGCCGCAGCAGCAGCCGAGGCAGTCAGACGCGCCAGATCGTCAGGAGAAGCAATCAACATGATCGCAATATATGAGTTGATTCTAATTTAGCAATGACTAATATTGTGCCAAGGAGAACCCCATGTCCGCCATGCAGCACGCCGACGTCGAAACCCTGTTCGACCCGGCCACCAACACCGCCACCCATATCGTCAGCGACCCCGCCACCGGCATGGCCGCCATCATCGACCCGGTGCTGGACTATGAACCAAAGGGCGCCGTCGTCAGCCATGGCTCGGCCCGGCAGCTGCTGGACAGGCTCGACCAGCGCGGCTTGACCCTGCAATGGCTGCTGGAAACCCATGTCCATGCCGATCATTTGTCCGCCGGCGACTGGCTGCGCCGGCAAACCGGCGTGCCGCTGGTCATCGGTGCCGGCGTCACGCGCGTCATCTCGGTGTTTGCACCCATGTTCGGCGCCGATGACGTATCGCTGGCCGGGGCCGCCTTCGACCGGCTGGTGCACGACGGCGACACGCTGCCGCTGGGCGACCTGACCATCACGGTCATGGACACGCACGGCCACACGCCGGCCTGTGTCACCTATCTGGTCGCCGATGCTGCCTTTGTCGGCGACACGCTGTTCATGCCGGACTATGGCACCGCCCGCTGCGATTTTCCCGGCGGCGATGCGGCGGTGCTCCATGCCTCCATCCAGCGCCTGCTCGGCTTGCCGCCGCAAACGCGTCTGTTCACCGGCCATGATTATCTGCCGGCCGGGCGCACGACCTACGCCTTCGAATCCAGCGTCGCCGCGCAGCGCGCCGGCAACGTGCATGTCCATGACGGCATCAGCGCGGCCGATTTCATCGCCATGCGCACCGACCGCGACAAGACCCTGGCACCGCCGACGCTGATCCTGCCGGCATTGCAGGTCAACATTCGTGCCGGCGCCCTGCCGCCGCCCGACCCGCAGGGCCGCTTGTTCCTGAAACTGCCGCTGACCGTCCTTTAGCGGTGGTCAGGTCAGCGGCTCACCCCGGCGCTCGGCGCTCGCCAGCACCTTGTCCACCTTGCGGCCGTCCATATCCATGATCTCGAAGCGCCAGTGACGATAACGGAAATGCTCTCCCGTTATGGGCAGGTGGCGCAAATGATCGAGCACGAACCCTGCGACCGTTTCGAAATCGCGTACATCAGGCAGGTCGAACCCCAGCCGCTCGGCCATTTCATCGGCCGGCAGCGCGCCCGAAAACAGCCAGCTGCCATCATCGCGCTCAACTGCCGGCGGGTCATTGGCATCATCGACATCGCTGCGGAACTCGCCGGCAATCGCCGCCAGCAGGTCGGCGGGCGTCACCACCCCTTCGAAATGGCCATATTCGTCATGGACCAGCGCCATCGGAATATCGGCATCCCGCAGCGCCGCCAGCGCATCGACGGCATCCAGCACATCGGGCAGCACCGGCGCATTGCGGGCCATGGCCGCCAGATCAAGGGCGCGCCCCTCGATCAGCGCCTGCACGACATCGCGCGCCTGCAACACGCCGACGATATTATCGACACTGCCGCGCGCCACCAGCAGGCGGGTGTGGGGCGTGCCGGCCAGATGCTTGCGGATGTCGGCATCACTGGCATCGGCATCGATCCAGTCGATCATGCCGCGCGGGGTCATCACACCGCGCACGCGCCGGTCGGCCAGCCGCATGATGCCCGAAATCATCTGGCGTTCGGATTGTTCGATGACGCCGGCGTGTTCTGCCTCCTGTACCACCGATCGCAGTTCCTCTTCGGTGACGCTGTTGTCGCCTTCGCGGCTCTGGCCAAGCATGCGAAACACCAGCCGACTCGACAGGTCGAGCAACCAGACAAACGGAGTCGTCACCTTGGCGAACAGCGCCATCACCGGCGCCACGCGCACGGCAATTTCCTCGGGTGATCGCAGCGCAAACTGCTTGGGCACCAGTTCGCCGACGATCAGCGACAGATAGGTGGCGATGACGATGACGGTGGCAAAGCCAACCTCCTCGGCCAGCTTGGGCGCCAGCCCGAACAGCGCCGTCAGCCGCTCGCCGACCGGCCCCGCCAGCGCCGCGCCGGAATAAGCGCCGTTGACGATGCCCACCAAGGTGATGCCGATCTGCACGCCCGACAGAAACCGGCTGCTGTCGTCGGCAAGCCTGAGCGCGGTGCGGGCGCCGCTGCGGCCCTGCGTGATCAGCGCCTTCAATCGCGGCCGCCGCGCCGACACGATCGCCAGTTCGGACATGGCAAAAAAGCCGTTGAGCACGATCAGCCCCAGGATGACGGCGGCATCAAACCAGGGGAAGGGGTGCATCGGCTCCGGGAACATTGTGCGGGACCAACTGCCCGCGCCACCCCTTCATAAGCGCAATAACGCCCCGCGCGAAGAGGGTATCAGCGCCAGGAAACGCCAGCATCAGCCGCGCAGATGCGCCCCCAGCTTCGCCGCCGCTGCCACGACCTTGGCCGATACCGCTTCGATCTGCGAATCGGTCAATGTCGCATCAGTCGGTTGCAGCGTCACTTCGATGGCCAACGACACCTTGCCTTCGCCAACCGGCGCCCCGGCAAAACGATCGAACAGACGCACGCCGGCAATCAGCGCCTTGTCGGCTCCGGCAGCGGCCCGCACCAGCGCATCGGCGGCCAGGGTGTCATCGGCGACAAAGGCAAAATCGCGCGTCACCGCCTGAAGCGCCGGCGGCACATAAGCGCCGCGCCCACGCCGGCGCGGCGGCAATGCATCCAGATAGATTTCCGCAGCAGCAACGCCGCCCTTCAGCCCCATCGCCTGCACGGTGGCGGGGTGCAACATGCCGAAATCCGCCAGCACGGCCTTGCCCAGCACCAGCCGGCCCGATTGGCCCGGATGCCACCAGGGGTCAGCCGGCGCCGCGACCGTCAACCGGTCCACGGGCGCGCCCAACAGCGACAGTGCCGCCAGCGCCTCGGCCTTGGCATCATAGGCGTCGAACATCGTCGCTGCGCCGCTTTGCCCCGACCCGCTTTGCCCCGACCCGCTCTGCCAATGCCGCGCTGTCGCTTGGCCCGTCATCAGCAGCGCCGCGCTCGGCCGCTCGCCGTCTCCCAGATAGCGTTTGCCGATCTCGAACAGCCGCACGCCGGGCTGGCCGCGATCGCTGTTGCGCTTCGCAGCGCTCGCCAGACCCGGCAACAGCGACGGGCGCATCGCGGCCATGTCGGCAGAAATCGGGTTGGTCAGGGTCCAGGCTGCGCCGCCGAACAGTTCGGCTTCGGCGGGCGGCAGAAAGCTCCAGGTGATGGCCTCGTCCATGCCGCGTGCCGCCAGCGCGCGGCGCAGCCGGCGCTCCTGCTTTTGCGCGGGCGTTGCCGTTGGCGGCGCCACGCCGGCAGGGCGGTTCATCGGAGTCGATAGCACCTTGTCGAGG
>NZ_JANPCD010000214.1:0-17240 GCF_031430775.1 Sandarakinorhabdus sp.
CGCCGTTGCGGCCGATCAGCGCCAGGCGGTCGCGGGCATCGATCGTCAGGTCGAGGCCGCGAAACAGCCAGCCTCCCCCTTGGCGCAGGCCGGCATTCTCAAGTGTCAGGACAGGTTCGGGCATGGCGGGGGCGGTGCCCGACGCAGCGGCATATGGCAAGTGCCAGTGTTGGCGCAGCCAGGAGGAAAGTGGCGGCAAAACCGGCGGCAAGATTGTGTTAACTACATCAGCCATTGCGGTTTTTGCGGCACTATGGCTAGAATCGCGGCGGGGTCGGAACGCTGGACAATGTTCAGTGGCAGTTCAGCGGGACAGGCTCATATCGGTGATCCATCGAGGTTTGTACTGAACCATGCGCTCCATTCGTTTTTTGTCTTTTGTCGCAAGCACGCTCATGCTCATCGCATCGCCGGTCGCCGCGGCTGATGAGCGCGGCGTGCATGAACTGGTCAAGGCCGGCGAGATCATGCCGTTCGAGGCCATTCTGGGCCGCGTCACCAGCGAAGTGCGCGGCGAATATGTCGGCGCGCAGTTCGACATGTCGTCGCGAACCTACCGCTTCCGCTTTGTCGACAACGGCAATCTTTTCAATGTTGATGTTGACGCGCGCACCGGACAACGGTTGAACCGACGCCGCAGCTTCTAGGCGAATCTGCCGGACGGGAAACAAACACATGCGCATTCTGGTCGTTGAGGACGAGCCCAACTTGCTCAGGCAGCTGAAAAGCGCGCTTGAACAGGCGGGTTATGCCGTCGATGTCGCCGCCGATGGCGAAGAGGGGCTGTATCTCGGCTCAAATGAAAACTACGACGCCGTGGTGCTCGACCTGGGCCTGCCCGAGATCGATGGCCTGACGGTGCTCGATCGCTGGCGCCGCGAGGGCAAGGTCATGCCCGTGCTGGTGCTAACGGCGCGTGACAGCTGGTCCGACAAGGTTGCCGGGCTGGATGCCGGCGCCGACGACTATCTGGCCAAGCCTTTCCAGACCGAAGAACTGATTGCCCGGCTGCGTGCCTTGATCCGCCGCGCCGCCGGCAAGGCGAGTTCCGAACTTGTTGCCGGCGGCGTGCGGCTCGACGCCCGTTCGGGCCGGGTGACACTGAACGGCGAACCTGTCAAATTGACGGCGCAGGAGTTCAAGCTCCTGTCCTATCTGATGCACCACAAGGGCAAGGTGGTCAGCCGCACCGAACTGATCGAGCACATCTATGATCAGGATTTCGACCGGGATTCCAACACCATCGAAGTGTTCATCACGCGCATCCGCAAAAAACTCGGGCCCGATCTCATCGCCACCACACGCGGGCTGGGCTATAGCCTGAACGACATGGATTGAGCGGCACGGCTGTGACCGCGCCTGTTCCCGGCACGCAGCAGCCCCGGCAGCAAGCCGCGCAGCCCACACAAAAGGGCCGTTCCCTGCGCCTGCGCATGATCCTTATCGCTGCGGCGTGGATCATCGCGCTGCTCGGCCTTGGCGGCATCGCGCTTGACAGGGTGCTGGTCGGGTCGCTGACCAACAGCTTCGACGAACAGTTGCAGACGACCCTCTCCAGCATGGTCAACGCCGCCGACCTCGATGACGTCGGCGAGGTGCGTTTTCTGCGCCCGCTTGGCGACCAGCGATTTTCCGAGCCATATTCGGGCTTGTACTGGCAGGTGTCGGCGACTGGTCAGCCCAGTTTTCCCTCGCGTTCGCTGTGGGACCGGCTGCTCGATGCCCGGCCGCCCCGCGATTGCCGCAAGCCCTGCAAGTTCGAGACGACGCGCTTTGCCGGCGAGCCGCTGCGGGTCGTGGCGCGGCAGGTGCGCCTGCCGGGGATCGATACCCTGTTCTATTTCCAGGTCGCCCAATCGACGCGCGATCTCGACCGCCAGATTGCCGCAACGCGCGGCATCCTGTTCTGGTCGCTTGGCGTGCTCGGCCTTGGCCTGATTGCCATGGCCGGTCTGCAATCGACGCTGGGCCTGTCGCCGCTGGGCCGGGTCAGCACCGCGATTGCCGCCATCCGGTCGGGCAGCGCGCGACGGGTGGAGGCCGATGTGCCGCTCGAAGTGGCCTCGCTGGTGTCCGAGATCAACGAACTGCTCGAACACAATGAATCCCAGGCCGAAGCGGCGCGCCGGCACGCCGGAAATCTCGCCCACGCCCTGAAAACCCCCATGAGCGTGCTGATCGGCGAGACGCGCGGCCGCACCGATCCGTTGGCGCGCACGGTCGAGGCGCAGGTGCAGGTCATGCGCCGCCATGTCGACCATCAGCTGGCCCGCGCCCGCGCCGCCGGCCAGCGCGGCGCATCGGCCAGCCGCACGCCGGTCTGGCCAGCGCTTGGGGCCATCATTCGCACCGTCGAGCGCATTCACACCGAGCGCGAGATCACGATCGATCTTGCAGGTGACAAGGACTGGCAGTTTCGCGGCGAGCGCCAGGATCTCGACGAAATGGTCGGCAACCTGATCGACAATGCGGCCCTGCACGGCGGCGGCCGGGTCTTTGTCACCGTTGGCGGTGCGGGCGACAGGCTGGAGATCATGATCGAGGATGACGGCGCCGGCATCGCCCCCGAGGACCGCGCGCGGCTGTTTGCGCGCGGCGAGCGGCTCGACACCGACAAGCCCGGGACAGGGCTTGGGCTGGCCATTGTGCGTGATGTGGCCGAAATTTATGGTGGCCACGTCGAACTGGACGAATCCGAAGACCTCGGCGGGCTGCTGGTGCGGTTGATCCTGCCCGGCGAGCGCCGCGCGCCGGAGCCAGCGGCGCTTTAGCCGTCCTGCGCCACCTGATGATGGCGGATGACCTCGTCGATAATGAAGCGCAAGAACTTTTCGGAAAACTCGGGGTCCAGCTTGGCGGTCTCCGCCAACGCCCGCAGCCGCGCCACCTGCGCGGCCTCGCGGCCCGGATCGGCCGGCGGCAACCCGGCACTGGCCTTGTAACGGCCGACCGCCTGCGTCACCTTGAAACGCTCGGCCAGCAGGAACACCAATGCCGCATCGATATTGTCGATGCTGTCACGAAAGGCGCCCAATGTGTCGTCGGTCACGTTACTGTCCTCAAAACCTGTCGTTCATACCATTGCGGCGCAAACGCGCGGGTGCAAGCTTGATGCTTGCACGGCGCGCTGAGGCCGCTAAGAAACAGCGTCGTGACAGCCACCATTCATACGCTCCGCCCCCGGCCCGAACCAAGCATGGCCGCGCTCATGGCGCTGACCGGCCAGGGCCTGACCGCAGTCAATCATGTCATCATCGACCGCATGCAATCGCCAGTCGCGCTGATTCCCGAACTGGCCGGCCATCTGATTGCCGGCGGCGGCAAGCGGTTGCGGCCGATGCTCACGCTGGGCTGCGCTGCGCTGCTCGACTACCAAGGCACGCGCCACCACCGGCTGGCTGCTTCGGTGGAATTCATCCACACCGCCACGCTGCTGCACGACGATGTCGTCGATGCCTCGGGTTTGCGCCGTGGCCAGGCAACCGCCAACCGGCTCTGGGGCAATCCCGCCAGCATTCTGGTGGGCGATTTCCTGTTCAGCCGCGCCTTTGAACTCATGGTCGAGGACGGCTCGCTCAAGGTGCTCAAGATCCTCAGCAGCGCGTCGGCCATCATTGCCGAAGGCGAAGTGGCCCAGTTGACTGCGCAGCGCGATGTCGAAACCAGCGAAGATCGCTATCTCGAAATCATCAGCGCCAAGACCGCCGCGCTGTTTGCCGCCGCCTGCCAGATTGCCGCCGTTGTGGCCGAGCGCGATGCGCAAGCCGAAGAGGCGTTGGCCGCCTATGGCCGCAACCTCGGCATTGCCTTTCAACTGGTCGATGACGCCATCGATTATGTCTCCGACGCCAAGACGATGGGCAAGGACGCCGGCGATGATTTCCGCGACGGCAAGATCACGCTGCCGGTCATCCTTGCGTATGCGCGCGGCACCGCCGAAACCCGCGAATTCTGGCGGCTCGCAATGACCGGGCGCGCGAATGGCGATACCGAGCTGGAACGCGCCGGGCAGCTGCTGCGCGAAACCGCCGCTGTTGCCGACACCATGGCCCGCGCCCGCCATTATGGCGCCCGCGCCATCGATGCGCTTGCTGGCTTCCCGGGTGGTCCTGCCAGGGCGGCGCTGACCGAAACGGTCGAATTCGCCATTCACCGCGCCTATTGAGCCGCGTGGCATGCTGGCGGCTTGAACAACGGCGCGGATTGCGCGAAGGACAGCGTCATGAATGCCCGCCTCTATCAGCGTCCCAAATCCTCAATGCAGTCCGGCCGTGCCCATACCGGGCAATGGCTGCTGGAAATGGAACGCGATGACCGGCTGCGGCAGGACCCGCTGACAGGCTGGAGCGGTTCAGGCTTCACCGAAGGTCAGGTGCGGCTCGCCTTTCCCTCGCAGCAGGCAGCCCTTGATTATGCCGCCGCCAACGACATTGCCGTCGAGATATTGCCGCTCGGCCCCCGCCACCTGAAACTTCAGGCCTATGCCGACAATTTCAGATAGACAGGCATCACGCGCCCGTAGCTCAGTTGGATAGAGCGCGGGACTTCTAATCCTGAGGCCGCAGGTTCGAATCCTGCCGGGCGCACCATTTTTCCCCTGTCAAACGAGACTGGCGCTTGGCGCTCGGATCTTTGATCGTTCGAACAAAGTTCGACGGGGCGCACCATTTTTTGTTTTCCCTCAAACGCCGGGCGGCCGCATCCGCGACCTTGGCTTGCCTCGCATTGGCTCGGAAGGCCGTTCGGCCTTGCGAACCCAAGGGGTTCGGTGGCGTTTCCGCCGGCCACGGCAAATCCTCTCCGTACAGAGCGCATTTCGGCAGGCATCCGTTTGCTCCCACAGACGACTTTCGCTAGACGGTTCCGCGCCAACAGGAAAACCGCCATGACGACTACCACTCCCCCCAATTCTCCCCGCCTTTCTGCCGCTGTTCAGCGCATCCAGCCCAGCCCGACGATTGCCGTCACCAACAAGGCGGCGGAACTGAAGCGCCAGGGCCGTGACATCATCGGCCTTGGGGCAGGGGAGCCGGATTTCGACACGCCCGATTTCGTCAAGGACGCAGCCATTGCCGCCATACGCGCCGGCCAGACCAAATACACCGGCGTCGATGGCACGCCTGAACTCAAGGCGGCGGTGCAGGCCAAGTTCAAGCGCGACAACAACCTTGATTACGGCCTTGACCAGATCACCATCAATGCGGGCGGCAAGCACACCATTTTCAATGCGCTGCTGGCCACGCTCGATCCTGGCGACGAAGTCATCATCCCGGCGCCTTACTGGGTCAGCTATCCCGATATCGTGCTGCTGGCCGGCGCCACGCCGGTAATAGTCGCCTGCGGTGTCGATCAGGGCTTCAAGATGACCCCGGCGCAGCTTGAGGCAGCGATCACGCCGGCCACGAAATGGCTGATCTTCAATTCGCCGTCCAACCCGACCGGTGCCGCCTATACGCGCGCCGAGCTCAAGGCGTTGACCGATGTGCTGATGCGCGCGCCGCATGTCATGGTCATGGCCGACGACATGTACGAGCACATCGTCTATGACGGCTTTGATTTCGGCACGCTGGCCGAGGTGGAACCGGGCCTGTACGACCGCACGCTGACCGTGAACGGCGCGTCCAAGGCCTATGCCATGACTGGCTGGCGTATCGGTTTCGCCGGCGGCCCAGCCTGGCTCATCAAGGCGATTGCCAAGCTGCAATCCCAGTCCACGTCCAATCCCTGCTCGATCTCGATGGCCGCGACGGTTGCCGCATTGAATGGCGACCAGTCGTTCCTGATCGAACGCAACGCCGCCTTCCAGCGCCGCCGCGATCTGGTCGTCTCCATGCTCAACCAGACACCGGGGCTGATCTGCCCGCGTCCCGAGGGCGCATTTTATGTCTATCCCGATTGCACCGGGTTGATTGGCAAGACCACGCCGGACGGCAAGGTGCTCACCGACGACGAAGCCGTGGCGGCATATCTGCTCGAAAGCGAGGGTGTGGCCGTAGTGCACGGCGCCGCGTTCGGCGGTTCGCCGGCATTCCGCATCAGCTATGCGACGTCAGACGCGCTGCTGGAGGACGCCTGCACGCGCATTCAACGCGCGGTGGGGCGGCTCGTCTGAAGCATCCTACCCTTTTTCGCCAAAGGCGGTGAGAAAGGCAAAAAGATCGTCGATCTCGGCATCGGTCCAGTGCACGAACCGCGACCGGCTGGTTTGGGACATCAACCCAAGGTCCCGGTCTCCCGTGCCCTTGCCGGTGCGCATCAGGCGGACAAAGGCCGCCTTGTCATAACCTGCGGCGGCGATGGTCAGCGGCGGCGGCAGGCCCGGGCCTTCGTCGCTCGCCCAAGGGTAGTCGGCCTTCAGTGACAGGCCATGGCATTCCGAACAGATGGTCATTGCCAGATGCTCCCCGCGCCGCACAGCCGGGTCGGAATGGCCCTGCCAACGCGGCCCCGGCACAAGCGCCACGGCATGTGGAACCGCCACATCGCGTCCGGTCGCGAGCGCGAAGCGCGTCGGCAAGTCGAGCCGTGGCCCGGGCAGCGGGTCCGAAGCGACCGGGATCTGGCCAATCCAGGCATAAAGGGCTGCCACCTCGTCGTCGCGCAGCCGCGTGTAGGCAAAGGACGGCATGGAATAGAGCGCCCGGCCGTTGCTCCCGATGCCATGGCGCAGCGCGCGCTCAAAGATGGCAATGGGGTAGCGGCGCACATAGTCGGCCAGGTTCACCGCCACCGCGCGCCCCGCCCAGGGTTTGACCGCGCCCTGCAAGCGTTCGCCATGGCAGGAATAACAGCCGCGCGTCAGCGCAACATGCTGCCCCTGTGCCAGCACGGCGGCGATGGGCGGCGCGGCGGCGGTAAACGCAGAGGGCAGGGAGAAGCTGCGCAGATACTGCTCGCTGCGCCAGAAGACTGCGGCCATGAAGGCCAGCGGCGTCAGCACGAGCACTGCAATGATGAACTGGATATCCCGCTTCATGCCCGACCCCCTGCAAGGCGCAAAGAGTGTCACAGGCATGATAGCAATGGCAAGCCGGCCAGGCCATCAGCCACGCGCCGCCAAGCGTCGCATCCAAACAGCGGCCCTGCTTCGGCATGCCGCCGAGCCTTTCCTTATGGCTGACGTGCGCGGGCACGCTGCCCAGCACGCGAAACCACGGTCAGGCTGGCGCAACACTTGGTGGCGAACCAGATGACGTGCGCGGCGCCCTTGCCGTTGGGGCAGGCCGGCCGCCGAGCCGGTCGCAAGCCATGGTGCCGAGCGGGTCGCCGCCGCGCCGGAACAGCCGCAGCGGCGGCCCGCCGGGCACTTCTGCCATGTCGATGAGTTCACGCGGGGTCATCGGGCGCTGCCCGCCGCCAACAGCGCCGCCAGCGGGCCAACGGCAAAGCCGGCGCGGTCGATGGCGTAGATGACATGGACGACGGGGCCGGTGGAGAGGTCGGCGGTCATGGTGCGGCCCGTCAGCACGGCGCCGATGCGTTCCACGGCTGTGCGCGAGCGAATATTGGTCTCGCCGATCATGAACACCACGCGATCATGGCTGGCCAGCGCGTGGCCGACCATCAGGGCCTTCATGGCGTGATTGGTGCGGCTGCCCCAGTGGCTGCACGCCAGGAACGTCCAGCCGATTTCGATTTCGCCCGGTTCGGTGCGGTCATAGTCAAAACGGGATGATCCGATGATCGCGCCGGTTGCAGGGTCGATGGCGACCAGTGCGCCGCCGCTCGCCAGTGCCGCATCGAAAAAACTCCGAAAAACCGGTTCCTGCCAGCGATCATGCGCGGGGTGGACCGCCCAGATGGCCGGGTCGCACGCCACCGCATACAGAGCACCCCAATCATCGGGCATTGCCGGGCGCAGCGTCACCATCGGATGATACAGGGACAGCTGCCGGTCGAACGTCATGGCACCACGCCGCGCGCGCGCAGGCCCAGTGCAATGCCGTGCATGGCAATACCGATAAGGCCGCCGATGATGGTGCCGTTGATGCGGATGAACTGCAAATCGCGGCCCACGGCATTTTCGACCTTTTCGGTCACGGTGCTGGCATCCCAGCCGCGCACGGTGTCCGACACCAACGCGACTATGGCATCGCCATAATCATGCGCCAGCCCGACGATGGCACGGCGCAGCGCCAGGTTGACGGCGTGCGATAGGTTCGCGTCGCTGTCCAACCGCGCGCCGAGCGCCTTCATGGCAGGCCCCAACCGGTCGGCTTCGGCCGATGCAGGGTCATTGAGACTGCGGACAAGCGCGTCGCGCGCCTCGCCCCACAGGCCCGACAGCAGCGTCCCCATGGCCGGATTGGCAATCAGGTCATCCTTGAAGCCTTCGACCTTTTCCTGCGATTCCGGAAAATGCCGCAGATCGAACGCCCAGGTCTTGAGACTGTCGTGCAGGCGCTGGCGCAAGGGGTGATAGGGGTCGTGCTTCACCTCGACCAGCAGGCGTTGCACGCTGCCGATCAGCGAATCCGACACGCTCTCATCGACATTGACGAGGCGCAGGAACCAGTTGGTGCGGTCCGCGACCATGCCGCGAATGGTCGGCTCCTCGCTAGACAGGGTTTTCAGGCCCCAATCGAGCGCGGCATCGATGATCGGTTCGTGGCGGCCCTTGGCCAAGGTCGTATCGACGGCATCGGCCACGATCGGTGACAGCGCCATGGCTTTCAGCCGGCTGGTGGCCGTGTCGCGCACCAGGTCGCCCACGGCCTTGTCATCCAGCGCCTCGATCAGCCGCGCCAGCAATGGCCCCAGCCCGCGCCTTCGCTTGCCGGTGGACCGGTCGGCCTGCAACGCCGATGCAACGATGCCGGCCAGATCGGCTGTCTCCAGTCGCCGGGCGACCACAGCCGGGGTCAGGAAATTCTCTTTCAGGAACTGCGCCAGGCTGTCGCCGATCCGGTCCTTGTTGGCCGGGATGATCGCGGTATGCGGAATCGGCAGCCCCATCGGATGGCGAAACAGCGCCGTAACCGCAAACCAATCTGCCAGCCCGCCGACCATCGCAGCCTCGGCAAAGGCACGTACCCAGGGCAGGGCAGGGTGGGCGCCGTGATACACGCTGGCCGCGACAAAGATCGATGCCATCAGGGCGAGCAAAAGCGTCGCCGCAGCCCGCATCTGGTGAAAAGGCGATTCCGGGAAGGCGAAAGGCGAGGGCTTTGGCAGTGCCGCGCTACTCCGCCGGGGCCGGCGGCGCGGAACGGCCGGCAGCAGGTTCGTTGTTGGTGAACCAGCGCTTCATGCGCGGCGCCAGCCAGTTTTCAGCGCTCACGGCCAGGCTGAAGCCTGCCGGCACGATGACCAGCGTCAGCGCCGTGGACATGATGAGGCCGCCGATGACGACAACGCCCATCGGCGCCCGCCACGAACCGTCGCCGCCTAGCGACAACGCGATCGGCAGCATGCCGGCCACCATGGCAACGGTCGTCATCACGATGGGCTGCACGCGCTTGTGACCCGCTTCAAGGATGGCATCGATCTTGGACACGCCCTTTTCCATTTCCTCGATCGCCATGTCGACTAGCAAGATGGAGTTCTTGGCGACGATGCCGAGCAGCATCAGCAGCCCGATGAACACCGGCATCGAAATGACATTGCCCGTCAGGTGCAGTGCAATGCCGCCGCCAAGCGGAGCGAGCAGCAGCGAGAGCATGTTGACCAGCGGCGGCAACACCCGCTTGTAAAGCAGCACCAGCACCGCAAACACCATGATGACGCCGGCAATCACCGCCACGACAAAGTTTATCAGCAGTTCGAGCTGCCACTTGTCTTGGCCAAGCCGGACCTTTTCGATGCCGAGCGGCAGGTTCTTGATCGTGGGCAGGGCATCGATCTTGGGCTGGGCATCGCCGCTGACCAGGCCCGGCGCCAGATCGGCGCCGATCAGCACACGGCGCTGCTGGTTGAAGCGGCGAATTTCGGTCGGCCCGGCGCCAAAGCTGATGTCAGCGACGACCTTGAGCGGCACCGACCCACCGCGCGCCGTTGCAACCGGCAGGTTTTCAATTGTCGCCAGGCTGCGGCGGCTGCTTTGCGCCAACGCGACGCGGATGGGGATCTGACGATCCGACAGGCTGAACTTGGCAACATTCTGGTCTATGTCACCCAAGGTCGCGATGCGGATGGCTTCGGACAGGGCGCCGGTGGTGACACCCATTTCTGCGGCCAGATCAAAGCGCGGGCGGATCGTGATTTCCGGGCGATTGAGATCGCCCTCGATGCGCGGCTGTCGAAGCTCCTTCATGCCGCGCATTTCCTCGACAACCTTGAGGGCGGTCTTCTCCAGAAGCACGGGATCATTGCCCGACAGTGTCACCGACAAGTCGCGGCCACTGAAGCCGCCAGACTGGGACTGGAAGCCGACGCGGGCATCGGGGATGACCTGCAATTTCGGTCCCATCTCGCGCTCCCAGTCCACCCGCTTCATGGGGCGTTCCTTCTTGAGCGTCAGGTAGATATTGCCGCTACCGATATCGATGTCGGAAAAGGCCTGCGCCGTGACTGGCGATGAGTTGAGAATGGCAACCGCCTTGTCGACGACGGCCTCGGTCTGCGCCAGTGTCGTTCCCGGTGGCAGTGAAATCGTGACCTGGCTGTCGTCGCTGTCCACAGCCGGCTGGAACGTTATCGGCAGCGTGGCAAAGGCCAGAATCGTGCCGGCAAATGCCAAACCGCCGCCAACCAGCACTGTCTTCCAGCGATTGGCGAGCGCCCAGCGCAGCATCTTCATGTAGACATGGATCCATTGACCCTCGCCATGCTCGGCTGCGCCATCGGACTTGAGGAAAAACGCCGCCAGCATCGGGGTGATCAGTCGCGCCACGGCCAGGCTGAGCAGCACCGAAACGACAACGGTGAAACCGAAGTTCTTGAAGAACTGTCCGGAGATGCCCGGCATGAGGCCAACGGGAAGGAACACAGCGACGATCGCCATGGTGGTTGCCACCACCGCGAGCCCGATTTCGTCCGCTGCGTCCATTGACGCCTGATAGGCAGTCTTGCCCATGCGCATGTGGCGAACGATGTTCTCGATTTCGACAATGGCGTCATCGACCAGCACGCCTGCCACCAGGCTGAGCGCCAGCAAGCTCAGCGTGTTCAGCGAAAAACCGAGCAGTTGCAGGAAGAAGAACGTCGGGATTGCCGCAAGCGGAATGGCCATCGCCGAAATCACCGTCGCACGCCAGTCGCGCAGGAACACCAGAACCACTAGCACCGCCAACACGGCGCCTTCGATCATCGCAGCGATCGCGCCCTTGTACTGGGCCTTGGTGTATTCGACCGATGTGAAGATCTGCGAGAAGTGGATCTTGGGATTTTCCTTTTGAAGCGCAGCAATTTCAATCACGGCCGCGTCGTAAACCGACACGTCCGAGCTGCCCTTGGACTTGGCCATCGAAAAGCTGAGCACCTGCCGGCCATCAAGCTTGGCAATACTGCGCTGCTCGGCAAAACTGTCGCGTACCTCGGCAATGTCCGTCAGGCGCACGGTCCGGCCGATCCCCAGTGAAATCTGGGTTTCGCCAAGCATGCGCGCCGACGCGGCATTGCCGAGCACGCGCACCGATTGTTCGGCCCCGGCGATTTCGGCGCGGCCACCGGCTGCGTTGAGATTGACCTGGCGCAGCTGCGCGTTGACGGCACTGGCGGTCAGGCCATAGGCTTGCAGACGCGCCGGATCGAGGATGACGCGGATTTCGCGGCTGACGCCACCGGACCGGCGCACCTGGGCCATGCCCGGCACCGCCAGAAGCCGTTTTGCTACGGTGTTGTCGACATACCAGCTCAGTTGTTCGAGCGTCATGTCGGTCGATTCAACCGAGAAATAGGCAATGGGGCCGCCAGCAACATCGAGGCGCTGCACTTGCGGTTGCAAGATGCCCTGCGGCAGGTCGGACCGGATATTGGCCACGGCGTCGCGCACATCGTTGACGGCGCGATCAATGGGCGTGCCGATGGCAAACTGGATGCTGGTGCGCGACGTGCCTTCGGACACGAAGCTGTTGATTTCATCGACACCGTTGATGCCGCGCACGGCCGCTTCGATGCGCTGCGTCACCTGTGTTTCCAGCTCGGTCGGCGCGGCGCCGGGCTGGCTGACGATCACCTGCGCGCCCGGAAAATCAATGTCCGGGTTGTTGTTGATGGCCATGGAGCGGAACGACACGATGCCGACCACCATGAGCAGCACGAACAGCACGAGCGGCGGAACCGGATTGCGGATCGACCAGGCAGAAATATTGCGCATGTCTGACTTTCCTACCCGGCTCAGCCGGCTTTGCCAGAAACTGGGCCAATCACAGGCGCGATCTTGTCACCCGGCTTCAGGAACGCGCCGGCACTGGCGACAACCTTTTCGGTGCCGTTCAGTCCGCGGCTGATACCGACGCCGCCATCACTGACAGTGCCGATGACAACCGGGCGGCGCTCGACCTTGTTGTCGGCACCGAGCACCAACACATAATTACCCGTCGCGTCGGCCAGCACCGCCGATTGCGGCAGCATGGGCCGCGACACGGCAGCAGCAGCAATTTCGGCCCGCGCAAACGCGCCGACACGCAGGCCGGGCGCATAATTCAACTGGATACGGGCGATGCCCTGCCGACTGATCGGGTCGATTACGGGATCAAGCAGCCACAGCTTGCCAGGGTAGGAAACCTGCGAACCTACCGGAGTCACCCGCACGCTCATGCCGGGCTTGAGCTGCGCCATGTCCTGTTCGGCAACCTGGGCGCGCATTTCCAGCACGCCGCCTTCGGCGATGCGGAACAATGTGCCGCTGCCGCCGCCAACGACCTGCCCCGCTTCGACCGACCGCGAGAGCACCAGGCCGGAGGCCGGCGCGCGGACGTCGAGACGGTCCATGCGGGCACGGGTTTCGGCCAGCTGGGCACGCACGACACCGACGCGCGCAATCGCGCTGTCACGGGCCGCGGTGCGCGTATCAATGTCGGCGCGGCTGACAAAGCCCCGCGAAACCAACGCTTCGGAGCGGGCCAGATTGGCTTCGGCCAGCCGGGCGTCGGCCTGCGCCTGGCGCACCGATGCCGCCAGCTGCAACGCCTGCTGTTCCTGCACACCCTTGTCGATAACCGCGAGCACCTGCCCCTGCGAGACGATCTGGCCCGGCTCCACCAGCACGCGCAACACGCGCCCGCCTTCGCCCTGAACGCCAACGCCGGCATCGCGCCTGGCTGCAATCGACCCGGGAGCAGACAGGTTTTCTACCACCGGCGAACTCGCCGGAACAATCACCGTCACCTGCGGGAGGGTATTCACCGGGGCTTCGACAGGGGGCCCCGGCGCGAAGATCTTCCAGGCAATGAACAGTGCCGCCAGCATGCCAAGTGCGATCAGCGCCGGACGCAGCCAGCGGCGCGGCGGCGAATCGCCTTCACCGCGGGTCTCGAACTTGTACGGCCGGGCACCTGCGGTGTCCGGCAAAGCATTGTGCACGTTCATCAAAACTTCCTTCATCGATGCTGTATTATATGAATACGTCACCGAGTGCAAGTCTCCTCTTACCGCAAGAAAGTGGCGCCGCGAAGGCAATTTCCCCTGACTTTCCCATGACCGAACGACGCATGCTGTCACAGCTTTACCGCTGCACAATCCCTTTGTTCAGCCTTGCGCAAGCACGGCCCTGTCATCAGCGCAGTTCACGCATCCGGGAAAAGGGCAGAAAACCGATGAATAAAATGATGATGGCCGGATGTGCAGCACTTGCAGGCATTGCCGGGCCGGTCTCTGCGCAGACGCCGGCAGCCGCGCCTGCCGTTCTGACCATCATTGCCGAAGGGAGGTCGCTGCGGACCCCGGATATCGCCGAGCTTTCCGGCGGGGTCGTCACCCAGGCAGCGACTGCGGCGGCGGCGATGGCCGACAATGCCGCGCGCATGGCCCGTGTCGTGACGGCCCTTCGCAAGGCCGGCATCGCAGACCGCGACATCCAGACCAGCGGGCTCTCGCTCCAGCCACAGTATCGCTATGACAATGGTGCAGCGCCGGTCATCACCGGTTACCAGGCCAGCAACATGGTGACGACAAGGGTCCGCAAGATCGCCGATACCGGCCGGCTGCTGGACACGTTGGTAAGTGTCGGCGCCAACCAGATTGGCGGGCCGGTATTCCAGATCGAGGCAGCCGGCGCCGCTCAGGACGAGGCGCGCCGCGCCGCAGTGTCAGATGCCCGGGCGCGGGCAGCACTTTATGCAGGTGCCGCCGGCATGAAACTCGGCCGCATCCTGTCGATCACCGAAGGCAGTGCCGTGCAGGGCGATCCGCGTCCGATGATGAAGATGGCATCGGCCCAACTGGCCGAGACTACACCGGTTGCCCCAGGCGAAATGGCCCTTACGGTCAGCGTCACGATGACCTTTGCTCTCGATTGACCGGCGCATTGCGGCATCGCTGACATGAAAATCGCCCCGGTGTCATTCGATACCGGGGCGATTTTCCGTACGACAAGACAGACTTGCGCCAGCGTCAGTCGCCAGAATCAGGCAATCGTCGCGCCGCCGTCGATCACGAAACACTGCCCGGTGGCAAAGGCCCCGCCCTTGCCTGCCAGCAACACCGCCATGCCGGCGATTTCATCGGGCGTGCCGATGCGGCGCAGCGGCGCGCCGCTGGTGGAGGCCTTGTGGATGTCGGGATTGTCCCACAATGCCTTGGCGAAATCGGTCTTGATGAGGCCCGGCGCGATGCAGTTGACGCGGACATTGTCGGGACCGAATTCGGCGGCCAGGTTGCGCGCCAGCTGCATGTCGGCAGCCTTTGAGATGCAATAGGCGCCGATGACCGTCGAGGCCTTGAGACCGCCGACCGAGCTGATGATGGTGATGCTGCCATCCTTGCGGGCGCGCATCGCGGGGGCCACCATGGCAATCAGCCAATGGTTGGAAATGATGTTGTTCTGCAGGATCTTGGTGAACTGATCGTCGGTGATGCCGGCCTGCGGCCCGAAATACGGGTTGGACGCGGCGTTGCACACCAGATGGTCGATCTGGCCCCATCTCGCGATGGTGGCATCGACCAATGCCTGCAAGCTGCCCTTGTCGGCGATGTTGGCGGGCACCGAAATGGCGGCTTCGCGGCCAAATGCGGCGTTGATTTCGTCACGCGCCGCTTCGCAGGCATCGGCCTTGCGGCTGGAGATGACGACATTGGCGCCGTGTTCGGCCATGCGATACGCAGTGGCCTTGCCGATGCCGCGCGACGATCCGGTGATCAGCGCGACCTGGCCGGTCAGGTCAAACAAGGTGCTCATGGTCTCTCCCCTCTGGTGTTTGGCCGGTTATGGCCGGCCTGCGCGCGTCTGTCACCAAGGATGACAAGTCCGGAATCGCCGGCCATAGAACGTCATGCCCGAATCGATCTTGTCATCGCTGCAGAAGCCCGGCGTGCGCGCCACCTGGCTGGCCTGCCTGTTCTTTTCCGGCTTTGGCTGTCTCATTCCGTTCCTCCCCCTCTGGCTGGAAAAGGCGCAAGGCTTCTCCGGCTCGCAGATCGGCCTTGTGCTCGCCATCGGCGGCTTTTCGCGCATCATCGCCGGTCCGCTGACCGCCGCCTGGGCCGATGGCCGAAGCGACCGGCGCGCGCCGATGTTCCTGTTCGCCGCCATCCTGACCATCGGTTTCGGCGCGTTGTGGTTTGTCACCGGCTTTGCCGCCATTTTCACCATCATCCTGTTGATGGACGTGGCATTCTGGGGCCTGCTGCCGGTCGTCGAGGCGGCGCTGCTGCGGCTGACCAAATATGGCTGGCCGCGTTACGGCGTGGCGCGTGGGCTGGCATCGGCAGCCTTTGTTGTCGGATCGTCGGCGGTCGGTGCGCTGATTGGCGGCTATGGTCCATGGGCGGTCTGGGCCTGGTTGCTCGGTGTTTCCATCCTGCTCATCGCCGCTGCGGCGTGGATGCCGGCCGAACAAGTGGCCGGCGATACCGAGGCACCTTTCATGCAGCGCCTGTCCGCGGGCGTCGGCATGCTCAAGGACCGCAAGTTCGCGCTGCTGATCTTTGCCGCCGGGCTCATTCAGGCGACGCACAGCTATTTCTATGTCGCCGGCACGCTGATCTGGACCAATGACCAGCAGCTTTCGTCCACCTTGTCGGGCAATCTCTGGTCGATCGGCGTGATTGCCGAAGTCGGATTCCTGATTTTCATGGCCCGCTGGACCGAACGGTTCGCGCCGGAAACCCTGATCCTGGTTGGCGGTATTTCGGCGGTTGTGCGCTGGTCGGCGCTGGCCATGCTGCCGCCGGTGTGGGCGCTGTATGGCTTGCAGATCATGCACGCCGGCACGTTTGCGGCGACGTTTCTGGGCGCGATGCGCATGATCCAGGCGTTGCACGGCGATGATCGCACGCCGACAGCGCAGATGATGTACATGGCGCTGGCATCGGCTCCGGCACAGGCGCTCACGACATTGTTGTCAGGCGAGTTGTATGAACGGCTGAAGGTCGATGGCCATGCCGCCTGGGGCTATTTTTCGATGACCGGCGTGGCTGTGCTTGGCTTGGCGCTGGCCGTGATGCTGTGGCTCAAGCGCGATTCCGTCGGCCTTCCGCAGCCGGCTGCTGCCTGAGCATCAATCCCGCAGCTCCAGATCCGGTTCACTTGCATAGCTCGGCAGCGGAATCGCCGCCGCCGCCGCCCTGAGCGCATGTGACCAGCGGTTGGTCAGTTCGCGGTAATAGTCATCATCGGCGTCGATGCGGTGCAGCAGTTCGATGTCCGAAACCCCGGCGCGGATCGTTGCCAGATCGATGGGCATGCCGACCGCCAGGTTCGACTGCATGGTGGCCGAAAACGAAATCAGCGCGATCTTGATGGCCTCGGCAATCGGCGTTTCATAGCCGAGCATCCGGTCGAGCACCGGCTTGCCATATTTGTGCTCGCCGATTTGCAGGAACGGCGTGTCCGATTGGCATTCGATGAAATTGCCGGCGCCATAGATCAGGAACAATCGTGGCCGCCGCCCGCCCAGTGATCCGGCCAGCAGCAGCGTCGCGTCGGTATAGACATCCTCGTCCTTGACCACGGCATCGATCGACGCCTTGGCCTCGGACAATGCCTGTCCGACAATCTGCGCCGCGCGAAACACCGTCACTGCACCGGAGACAGTTTCCTTCTCTCCGGTGTCCGGCATGGTGACGCCCAGCGCAACGCGGCTCAGGGCGGATTGTGTCACCGACAGGCTGCCTGCGGACGTGCACAGGATCACCCGGTC
>NZ_JANPCD010000215.1:0-7077 GCF_031430775.1 Sandarakinorhabdus sp.
GCTCTGGATGCCGGCGCCAGCGTGCTGGTCATCGGCCGGCCCATCACCGGCGCAGATGATCCTGCTGCTGCTGCTGCGGCCATCGCGCGGTCGCTGGCATGATGCCGTTCAAGATCTGCGGGCTGAGCACGCCTGAATCGGTCGATGCCGCCATCGCTGCGGGCGCGACATGGCTTGGCTTCATCATTTTTCCGCCCAGCTCTCGCCATGTCGATCCGCCGCAGTTGCCATCATTGTTGACACGCGTGCCGGCGGGCATCGGCAAGGTTGCGGTTCTGGTCGATGCCGATGACGCGTTGATCGACGCGGTGCTGGCGGCCGGCATCGATACGCTGCAACTGCACGGCAACGAAACGGCCGCCCGCATCGCAGCGGTCAAGGCGCGCACCGGGCGTGCTGTATGGCGTGCCGCCGGTGTCGCCACCCGCGCCGAAATCACGCAGGCCGCGCAGGGTGCCGGCCCCGCCGACCTGTTGCTCCTCGACGCCAAAGCGCCTAGTCGTTCGCCCCTTCCTGGCGGCAATGGCTTGTCATTCGACTGGCGCCTGCTGGCCGATGCACCACCGGGCCGGGCCTTTGGTCTGGCCGGCGGGCTGGATGCCGGCAATGTCGGGGAGGCGATCAGGCTGGCCAGGCCGGCCATGGTCGATGTGTCATCAGGGGTCGAGGAAGCAGCAGGCGTGAAATCACTGTCAAGGATCGCGGCTTTTGCCGAAGCCGTCAGGGCAGCGTCATGAACGCACCCCTGAACGCGCCCGCTGGTTCCCTGCGCTCCGGGCCTGACGCAAACGGGCATTTCGGTGAATTCGGCGGGCGGTATGTCGCCGAAACACTGATGCCGCTGATCCTTGATCTGGAAAAGGCCTATGTCGCCGCCAAGGCCGACCCGGCGTTCAAGGCCGAATTCGACTATCTGCTGCATTATTATGTTGGCCGTCCCAGCCCGTTGTATTTCGCCGAGCGGCTGACAGAGGCGCTAGGCGGCGCCAAAATCTATCTCAAGCGCGACGAGCTCAACCACACCGGCGCGCACAAGATCAACAATTGCATCGGCCAGATACTGCTCGCAAAGCGCATGGGCAAGACGCGGATCATCGCCGAAACCGGCGCCGGCCAGCACGGCGTCGCCACCGCCACGGTCGCTGCGCGTTTCGGCCTGCCTTGCACCATCTACATGGGCGCCCGCGATATCGAGCGCCAGGCGCCCAATGTGTTCCGCATGAAGCTGCTCGGCGCCGAAGTGCGGGCGGTCGAAAGCGGCAGCCGCACGCTCAAGGACGCGATGAACGAGGCGCTGCGTGACTGGGTCACCAACGTCCACGACACGTTCTACATCATCGGCACCGCCGCCGGCCCGCACCCCTATCCCGAGCTGGTCCGCGATTTCCAGAGCGTCATCGGCACCGAAGCGCGCCAGCAGATCCTGGCTGCCGAAGGCCGGCTGCCCGACATGCTGGTCGCGGCCATCGGCGGCGGTTCCAACGCCATCGGGCTGTTTCACCCGTTCCTCGACGATGCCGGCGTCAAGATGATCGGCGTCGAGGCATCGGGGCACGGCCTGTCGACTGAAAAACACGCGGCATCGCTGGCCGGTGGCCGGCCGGGTGTGCTGCACGGCAACAAGACCATGCTGCTCCAGGACGAGGACGGCCAGATTGCCGAGGCGCATTCGATCTCGGCAGGGCTTGATTACCCTGGTATCGGCCCCGAACATGCCTGGCTGCATGCCATCGGCCGTGTCGAATACCAGTCGGCGACCGACACCGAGGCGCTGGAGGCATTCAAGCTGCTGTGCCGTGTCGAGGGGATCATCCCGGCGCTCGAACCCGCTCATGCCATCGCCGCCATTTCCCGGCTGGCGCCAACCATGCCTAGCGACCAGATCATCGTCGCCAACCTGTGCGGGCGCGGCGACAAGGATATCTTCACGGTGGCAGACGCGCTCGGGGTGAAATTGCTGTGAGCGGCGGGCACGATCGCCTGTCGGCCCGCTTCGCAGCCTGCCGCGCCCAATCCCGCGCTGCGCTGGTCACCTTTGTTACCGCCGGTGACCCGGACCTGTCCGTCTCGGCTCAAGTGCTGCGGGCACTGGTGGCCAACGGCGCCGATATCGTCGAGCTTGGCATGCCGTTCACCGATCCGATGGCCGATGGCCCGGCCATCCAGCGCGGCAACATCCGCAGCCTGGGGTCCGGCACGCGGCTGCGCGATGTGCTGGCCATGGTGGCGGATTTCCGCCGCGAAGATGACGTGACGCCGATTATTCTTATGGGATATTTCAACCCGATACTCGCCTATGGCCCGGCACGTTTTGCTGCCGATGCCCGCGCCGCCGGCCTTGACGGCGCCATCGTCGTCGATCTGCCGCCCGAGGAAGCCGATGAACTGGTGCCGGCATTGACCGAGCAGGGCCTCCATCTGGTGCGGCTGGCAACGCCCACAACCGATGGCGCGCGCTTGCCGACAGTGCTGTCGGGCGCTTCGGGCTTTCTGTATTATGTTGCGGTCGCCGGCATCACCGGCGCCGGTAGCGCGTCGGTCGCCGACATCGCCGCCGCCGTTGCCCGCCTCAAGGCCGCGACCGATCTGCCGATTGCGGTCGGTTTCGGCGTGCGAACACCGCAGCAGGCCGCAGCGATTGCCGTTCATGCCGATGCCGTTGTGGTCGGCAGCGCCATCGTCGATGCCATCGGCGATGCAGCCGAAGCCCGCGCCAATGATATTCCTGCCCGCGTCGGCACCATCGTCGCCGGCCTTGCCGCGGCTGTGCGCGCGGCGCGCCATCAAGGAGCATGAGACCATGAGCTGGCTCACCCGCACCCGCCAACAACTGACCGGCTTTCTTGCCCGCCGCGACACTCCGGACAATCTGTGGACCAAGTGCAAAAGCTGCGGCGCCATGGTCTACACCAAGGAATGGGAAGAAAATCAGTCGGTTTGCCCGCGCTGCGACCATCACGATCGCATCGGGCCGCGCGTGCGCTTTGCCCAGGTGTTCGACGGCGAATGGAAGGCCATTGCCGTGCGCAAGGTCACCGAAGACCCGCTGAAATTCCGCGATCAGAAGAAATATGGCGACCGGCTCAAGGCTGCCCGCGCCGCCACGTCCGACAACGAGGCGATGGTGGTCGGCGACGGCACCATCGAAGGGCAGCGCGCTATCGTGGCCGTGCAGAATTTTGCCTTCATGGGCGGATCGATGGGCATGGGCGTCGGCGAGGCGTTCCTGGCCGGCATCCATGCGGCGCTGGCGGCAAAATGCCCGTTCATCATCTTCACCGCAGCCGGCGGCGCCCGCATGCAGGAAGGTATCCTCAGCCTGATGCAGATGCCGCGCACCACCGTCGGCATCCAGGAACTGGCCGAGGCGCATCTGCCCTATATCGTCGTGCTCACCGACCCGACCACCGGCGGCGTCACTGCCAGCTATGCGATGCTCGGCGATGTCCAGATTGCCGAGCCGGGCGCGCTCATCGGTTTTGCCGGCCAGCGCGTCATCGAACAGACCATTCGCGAAAAACTGCCGCAGGGCTTTCAGCGCGCCGAATATCTGCTCGAACACGGCATGCTCGACATGGTCGTGCATCGCCGCGACCTCAAGGAAACGCTGGGCCGGCTGGCCAGCCTGTTGATGGCAAGGCGGCTCGCGGCGTGACCCAGACTCCGCACGCGGGCGGGGCACGCATGCCGCGCGCCGAATCGGACAATCCGGTGCTGGATGCGCTGTTGCAGGCCGCGTATGCGCTGCACCCGACCGAAATCGATTTGACGCTGGACCGGCTGGCGCGGCTGCTCGCACGGCTCGGCCATCCCGAACGCAGGCTGCCGCCGGTGTTCCATGTCGCCGGCACCAACGGCAAGGGTTCGACGGTCGCCTTTCTGCGCGCCTGTCTCGAGGCGTCCGGCCGCCGCGTACATGTCTATACCTCGCCGCATCTGGTGCGCTTCAACGAACGCATCCGAATCGCCGGCCAGATCATTTCCGATGACGAACTTGTCCTGCTGCTGCGCGACATCCTCGACCGCAACGGCGGCCAGCCGATCACGTTTTTCGAACTGACGACGGCGGCGGCGTTCCTGGCCTTTGCGCGGCACCCTGCCGATGCCGCCATCATCGAGGTGGGCCTTGGTGGCCGCATGGACGCGACCAACCTCATCCCCAATCCACTTGTCACCGGCATCGCGCAGCTTGCGCTCGATCACCAGCAATGGCTGGGCAATTCCATTCTCGACATCGCCGGTGAAAAGGCCGGCATCGCCAAGCGTGGCGTGCCGCTCGTGCTGTCACGCTATCCGCGCACGGTCACGGCGCGCATCGCCGAAGTGGCTGGGGTCGCCGGGGCCAGGCTGACGATGCGCGGCGAGGACTGGGATGTTGCCGCCTATGAAGGCATGCTGCATTTCCGCGATGGCCAGGGCCGGATTGCCCTGCCGTTGCCGCGCCTTGCCGGCGCCCATCAGATCGACAATGCCGGTCTCGCCATTGCCATGCTGCGCGCCCAGGATCTGCTGCCCGTCGGAGAGCCGGCGCTGAAAGCGGGCATGGGCTGGGCCGACTGGCCGGCGCGGCTGCAACGGCTGGATGCCGGCCCGCTGTCGGCGCTGCTGCCGCCAGGCGCCGAACTATGGGTCGATGGTGGCCACAATCCTGCCGCTGGCAAGGCAATTGCCGATGCGATGCGGGCCGTGCTGCCTGCCGGGCGCCCGCTCCATCTCGTGGTCGGCATGCTCGGCCCCAAGGATGCTGCCGGCTTCCTGAAGCCTTTTGGCACTGTTGCTTCGTCGGTCTACACCACGCCTGTCGCAGGCCATGCCAGCCACGATGCACAGGCGCTGGCCGATCTGGCCAATGTCGCCGGCCTGCCGGGAATTGTCACCTCAGGCATCGAATCGGCGCTGGCGATGATCGCCCGCTGCGCCGACCGTGACCGGCCGCCAACGGTTCTGATCACCGGCTCCCTGCATCTCGCCGGCGCTGCGCTTGCCGCCAATGGCCAGGCGCCAGTCTGAGCCTCGCTATTTTTCCGCGCCGGTGATGGTGTCACGCATGGCGCCGGCCATCATCGATCGTTGCAGCAGGCCATTCTGGTTCGGCGGACCGGAATACAGCGCCCGCAGGAATGCCGTGTCGAAATCGCTCAGGGCCGCCGGTCGCGGATCCGCCTCGAACAGCGACAATATGCTGTCGTCCGGTCGGTCAGCCACATTCGCCCGAACGCGTGACAACGCGATCATCGCCACATAGTCCGCCAATGCCGACAGATCCTGCCCGCTTGCCAGCGGCACGTCGATCAGCACGACCGCGCCGGTAATGCCAACCACCGTTGGAGCATCCAGCCTTGTTGTCCTTGTGCCGCTCAATACCGGCGCGTTGGCCCCGGCGCCAAAGCCGGCAAAGCCCAGCGCCGCCGACACGCCGGACAGTTCCCGGCCATCGGCGCCAGTGATGCGATTGTGGTGCCACCAGCGCACTGGCGCCTTGCTGGCAAACAACGCGCGGCGCTCCGGCCCGGTCAGGGCATCAAAGGTCGTCGGCTGGCGGCGGCCGATTTCGCGCAGCGCGGCGCCAGCATCGGCAGCAAAGACAATGGCAATGTTGGGCCGGCAATCCGGCTTGGCTGCCTCGGCGCCGATGGCCATAGCGGTTTCCCGGACGCGATCCGCGAACAATTTGGCCGTGGCGGCGCGAACATTGACTGCAACCGGACAGACGGGTTCGTTCCACCGCGCATTCTGGCCGCCAACAGTCGTCGGTAGGGTCTTTCGCAAATAGGCGGCACCCCGCGCGCGCAACTGCTCGGCCTGATCCCGCTGACCGGTAACAATCATGGGTGCCGGTTCGGATGCCGGGGCCGGAACTGCCGACAGGACCGCGAATGCGACAAATGCAGGAATCAACATCGAACGAGTCGTAACCAAGGACCGGTGTCCCAGCAAGATAATTACGCCGTCGTAATGATTACAGCCCGCGCACCAGCTGGCTGACCATCGCCAGCCACGGCACGTCGCCCAGCACGATCTGGCGGGCGCCGGGGGCAGCCGGAAGGATCTGGATGCGCCCGCCGTCCATCGCCACCAGTCGGCCAAAGGCAAAGCGGCCACCGGGGCGCGGCGCCAGCACATCGCGGTTGATGGCACGGGGAAATTCTGATGGCTCCAGCCGCTGCGCCCACAACTGGTCACCGCTGCGATAGTCGCCCTGGCTGGCCTCCACGATCAGGCCGACCATCGCCGGCCCCGGCAATGGTGCCGTGATGCTGATTGCCTGCATCGGCGCGTCGGCGCCCAGGGGACCGAGTACGGCCGCGACCGGCACATCAGGCCGGTTGTCCATTGTCACAAGCGCCGAGCTGTCCGCCTCCAGTGCATCGGCAATGCGGTTCAGCCAATCGACCGACACGGTCCGCGTGCCGGTTTCCAGTCGTCCGATCGTCTGGGCAGTGGTCGGCGGCCGACAGCGCGCAGCGACATCGGCAAGGGTCAATCCCTTGGCCTTTCGCACGTCGCGAATCCGCGTCAGCATCCGAATCTCCGATTGTAAATAACCTCAGTGGTTCATCCTGTCCTACAAGGGCCTAGATATGCAACATATTTGTCTGCATTCTCATTGGTAAAGGAACCTTTATGGCGAAATCAGTACGAATTACGCCCATGTCATCTCCGAGCGTGGCCGATATTGCCCCCGAACCGCGCAACCGTATCCTGTCACAGCGGCGGCTGGCACCGGCTGATGCCGTGGACCGGCAGGCAGTCACCGTGAACCTCGCCGAATCGCCATTGGCCTGGCTGGCGCGGCGGGGCCTGGTGTCGGCGGCGCAATTTTCAGCCGGGGAACGCCTGCGGCATGATTTCATGATGGCCGGCCATGCGCCGCGCATCACCATGCGCTGGGACCCGGTCAGGGGCACGCGGGGCGCCCATGCCGCCGACCCTGCCACCAGCCAGATCGCTGCCCGGCAGCGTTTTGACGCCGCCTGTGCCGCTGCTGGCCCCGGCCTGTCCGATGTGTTGTGGCGCGTCGTGTGCCTGGGCGAGGGGCTGGAGACCGCCGAACGGGCGCTGGCGTGGCCGGCGCGC
>NZ_JANPCD010000216.1:0-16408 GCF_031430775.1 Sandarakinorhabdus sp.
CGGGGGAGACAGGCACGCTCCCCTGAATGGTGATGCAACGGCCAAACGATGCACTGGCAACCTCCGCCCTGCCCCTGATCTGTGCGAGCAGATCCACGGGTGCATGGGGTTCGGAGCGTTGCCAGCGGCCAGAGGGATGCAACGGGAGAGCGCAGCGTCTCCCTTGCCAAGGAGTGTGGAATGCAAGCGCAGCTTGTAGTTACGCACACTACTTGCAGTCGGCGTTAGCACGCCTGTTTTGCCTGAGCGGAGTCGGATAGAACCGACGTGTTGGAATTGTCGCTCGATGGGTTTGTCACCCATTCTTCACGAGTTTTATCGGTCAGCCATATCGGCACGATACACGTGGACTCTGCCCCAGGCTAGAACCGCCCTTCTGCCAAACGATGCCTCGAAAGGAGAGGCATCATGGCGAAGCCTGTTACACTGCCTGGAAGCGTTCGAGGCCTTCTGGGATTCAATGCGGTCTTGCACTTGGTATCGGCGATCTTCGCCGCCATCTGGGTTGCTCGACTGGTCGCGCCTCAAGGCGCTCTGTCAGCACTGAACTGGGTTGAGGTTCTGTTGTCTGCGGCGGCGGTTGCCGCCGGCCTGACTTACGGCTCCTTCCTTGCTCTGCGCTACCTGCCGGCACTGCCGCCATCGCTGCGGCGCGGTGCCATCATCGCGTTCATCGCCGCTTATTCTGCGCTGGCGATTGTATTGGCGGTCGCGGCATCGTCGGCACTTGCCGCGACTGCCGGTGAGCGCGCGCACATGGAAGCGTCACTGGCAGCGATGCGCACGGCGACCGAAGATCGCCGTCGTGCTTTCGCATCGATCGTCAACCGCGCGCCTGCGCTGCTGGAGTGCATCGATACGGCGTCAGCGATGAGCAGGCAGGAAGCCGCCACCGGCGCCTTCAGCCGTGAGGGCGGCGATGTGGGCCGCGTGGCAATCACGCTGTCGAACATCGCCAAGGGCTGCTCGACGGCACGCGATGCGCTCTATGCCAATCGTGCGCAGTTGGTTCGCCTGTTCGATCGGCTTGACCGCCGGCTGCTCGACATTCGGCGGGTGATCGATTCCGACATCGACAGCGATGCAAAGCTCATCGCTGTTCGGAAGCACGGCGAAGAGTATCAGCGTCTCACGCGCGCTGTGAACGACGCGCTGGCGGTGGAGGTGCTGCAAGGCGTCTCTGACGCGATGCTCCGCGACTGGTATGCGGCGGGTCTTCCGGCGCGCGGTGCCGCAGCCATCACGCAGAACTTTGCGGGCCTTGCTGAGGCACTGGTCGAAGGCCTCGATGACATCGCGGCTCTGAGGAATGAAACGCCGCCGAGCGTCGCGGCGGTCTCGTCCATGGAGTACCTGACCCTTTATCCAAAGGCGACGGTCGGCGCGCTGGCGATTGGGGTGTGCATTGAGATGATCCCTCTTGGGGCCATCCTGATCGGCTTCGCCATCATGTCGCAAGAGGCGGGCCGCAGCGTGCGCGGTCGCACAGGCGGCACGTCGTCACCAGCGCCAGCCCCTTCCGAGCCGGCGGCGCGTGTCAGCGCGCCACGGCGCGGCCGGCCGCGCAAGACGAAGGTATGACGCGACTGGCTGAGCAAAGGACGGGCGGCGACGGCAACATCGCCGCCCGTTTTGCGTCACCACCATGCGTAGTAGGCAACGGCTCGACCCTGGTCGATTTCAGCACGCGCCTTGCGGATGAACTCGAAATCGTCGTCGCGTTCCTCCCCGGTGGTTTCGCCGAAGAAGAAGCCTGCGGTGTCAGGCAGCAGATTGTCGGTGATGGCCCGCTCCAACGCGTCGAGGTCAGCCGAGGTGATCTCAACGGTGTTCACGTTGAAGTCGGAATCGATGCCGCCCTTCTCGTAGTAGAGGCGTGCCATCCAGCCGTGCAGGTTCGGATGTTTACGCCAATAGTGGATGCGTGGGTGCTTACCCAGGCCGTTCACGTCGAAATCGACGGGCGGCCGTTGTTCGTCCTTCCGCATCGAATGTGCATACATATCAAGTCCCATGATGGTCTCCTATCGTTCTGCCGCACGACCATTCGCGCGGCTGATGGAGACAGGCGGCACACGCCGATTTGCGCGCGCAACGCCCCTACACGGTCAACGCAGTTGAGTGGTGCGGGCCGGGGCTTGCGGGCAAAAGCAAAGCGGACGGGTGCAAGGGTCGACACGATTCAGCACGCGATGGTGATCCGGCAAAAGTGTCCGGAGACATCTTGGCTATTGGAGCATGACGGTGCGCAAGGAGCCACGCCGCCGGCATAGGTCAGGTGGAAGGCTGCGCCCGCATGTCTCTCTGGCGATAAAACTCACGCAAACGCGGGAGGCAGTCCTCATAGGATTCGCGGCTGAGCGTTTCGGCGGGAATGCCCTGAGCCGAGCCTTGAAAAAAGATGACGCTGTTCAGCGCCGGTAAGTTGCACAGCCGTTCCAACGACCCATCGACGTGACAACCGTTGAGGACGATTTCTGTTAGGTGCGACAGTTCACAAATGGGATCGAGGTTCGTGACGTAGGTGTCAGAACAATCCAGGTGTTCAAGCTTGCTACAGGCTTCAAGCCCAGCAAGCGATTTTACGTTGGTGTCATCGCACGTAAGGCGTTGCAGTTCAGGACAGTGTCGCAGCGGTGTTAGATCTGCGATGTAGCTGCTGCCGCAAAAGAGTTGTCGCAGGTGGGTTGCGTTTCTAAGGGGCTCGATCGAGGAAATGAGCGTCACGCCGCAATACAGCCGAATAAGGTTCTGGACGTGAAGGCCGTCGAGGCTGTCAATCTGATTATAGCTGAGATCGATGACCACAAGATTTTGCAAATTAGACAAAGGTTTGAGAGTCGTAATTAGCGTCGAATGTATATCGAGTTGTTCCAGCTCAGCGCACTGCATTAGTTGTTCCGGCAATGAGTCAATCAACAAATTAAAAAGTAGCAGCGTGTTTGATCGGCTATTTCGCATAGACCGAAAACGGCGATTGGCCACTTCCCAATCAATCAACTTCACTCCAAGACGTGAATTGATATCGACTTGTCGCATCAATCCCTTTTTAGTTGACGTTCTCTTGCCAGAATTTCCTTGTAAAAAATATGCAGCATGAGCAACGTCTGCAATGGCGCTTTCTAAAAATTCTTCGAATTTCTGACGGTTATATAGCCATTCATAAAATAGCAGCGTCGCAACAAAATCTGGCGCAAACCCGTCTTTTGCATCATCACATTTTTGTCCGATTTCAGCAGCAGGAGAAATACTGTTTCCGTGAGGTGCATATTTATAAACATCTGAAACTTCAACGCAGAACGAAATAAATGATGTGTACTTTGGGCGTTCAATAGAAGCCTGATTTTGGAAGTTTTTTACGATCTGAAATAGATGCGCCTCTTTAAGTTGGCCTCGCTTTTTAGCAAGCTTCAACTGCGCTCGCAGCTCGTCCGCGAGCTTTTTGAAATTGTTGTAGTCCATGCCGCCGCGCCCCGATCGGTAAGTGAATTAGCCATCACCGCCGCTGTTGTGAAGCAGCAATGGTGCCGCAAACCTACAATCCGGAATTCAACGCGCCGCGCTCCGGAGATTCTCCCGACAGACTCCAGACGACTGCATCAAAGCGCTTTGGCATTTTCGCATCACTGTTCAGGGCTTGGCGAAACCAAGCGCGGCCGCTCCCCACCGAAAATGAGGAGCAGGGTGATGCAAATCCGCAATTCACTCAAACATATCCGGCACTACGCGCCGGAGCAGAACGTCCGGAACATTTCGGCTATCATTTATGTGCCGCCCGAGCGCGTGCTGCGGGAGGCCATGACGATCTTCAACATGGCGGTCGCCTATGCCGGCATCTCGCCGCGCATCTCGCGCCGCCGGTTGATCGACTGGGTGTATGATCGGCTGATAGAAACCGATGCGGTCGTAATCGACCATGACGGTATCGAGATCGATCTCCACCGCACGGATGTCGATGGCATCTTCGGAGACGATGCCTCGGCCTCGTGGGCTGGTGACTTCCTAGGTGGGCGGCTGCGCCCTCGCAAACTGTCCGCAGCGCCGAAGGTGACCGCGCGCCTGCGCTTGTTGTGGATCGCACTCGCCGTCCACGATCCGGCCGCTTCCCGCGACGTGCTGCGCTAGGCGCTGAATTCGCCCCACATGTTCGATGTGGTGGTGATTGAAGCCTCCACGCCGGAATCCACCGGCTGGAGGCTTCTTTCATGCCGGTTCAATACAAGCTGGAATACGACGAAAACGGTGCCCGCCAAATCGGCACAGAGATTGCCAAGGCGGGCGGCACTGCCGCGCCGCAGGTGAACAAGGATGCAAATCGCCGCCGTCGCAAGCTGCCCAGCTCGGTGCAGACTGCAATCACCGTGAGCATCTGCGGCGCGGTTTTCTTCGGCGCCGTGGCCTATGCGCCGATGGGCTGGCGTCCACAGGATTTCACAGGCGCCTATGTCAGCGATGTTGCCTTCGAGGTGAAGGCTAAAGAGACGGACATCCAGGCACAGCTCGAAGCTTATAATGCGCAGCTGCGCATCGCAGCGGAGCAACAGAACAACCGAATGCGCGCGGTGACCGAAGGCATCAACCGCGCTTACACGGCGTCTTATGATCTGAACCGTGTACAGGTCGAAGCCAACAATGCGCTGCGCAGCGCCTATGTTGGCCAGGAGATGAGCCAGACAGCGCAGGTCAACAGCTCCAATCTCAGCATCGCGTCGATCGCCGAGATGGCCGGCCAAGCGTTGAACATCTTTGCACCAGGCACCGGCGATGCAGCGTTGCGGGCTGCCGACGAGCAGCGTCAAATCGCATCCGACCGGATGCGATCAACTGCGACGCAAAGCGCGCAGGTTTCTGTTGCGCCCTATGTCCCGCAACTGCCCAACCCCGATGAAATCGCAAAGGCACTGAATAGCGTGCCTGCGATGGATATCCCGCCGCCGCCGCGCTTCAGCTCGAAGGACAAGTGACATGCGCACAAGCAACTTCCTGAACTGGTTGGAGCGCCTCGCGGCGCTCCAACGTCAAATGGCCGAAGCAGATCACGCGGCGGATGCGCGTGCGCGGGCCGTTCAGCTTGAAGAGTCAATGGAGCATGCCAAGCCATCTGGCGCGCTTGGCGACGGTCGCCTCGGCAATCTCGATGATTGCGCCGCAGCCGGTATGCTGAACAGCAAAGGCCTGTTCATCGGCGCGTTCGGTGAACATGGGCGTTTCCTGTTCCACAATGGCGATGAAAGCCTGCTGACCTATAATCGCGCGGGCGGCGGCAAGGGCACGACGCTGATCCAGCCCAACCTCGCCCATTCGCGCGATCGGTCATTGATCGTCGTTGACATCAAGGACGGCGAGCTCGGGTTCTCAACGGCTTCGCACAGAGAAACGGTGATCGGCACGCCGGTCATTTACCTCAACCCTTACAGCCTGCATGGGCTGCCCAACACCAACATCAATCCGCTTTATCGGCTCATAGAGGTAATCCGCGATGGGCAATCGCCGGATGGTGAAGCCGAAGCGATCTGTTCCATCGCCATGCCCGCGCCGCCGCGTGAATCCGAAAACAGTTGGGTGCGTAAGGGTGCGATTCAGATTGCATCGGCCTATGCCGAATATCTGGCGACGTTCATGCCGGACGACTGCACGCTGCCGGCGCTATGGCGTTTCTTCAACGGCGATGAAGCGCATTTCAAGATGACCTTCTCGCTGATGGCGACGTGCGGTGTTGAATCCATCGAACGTCGGTCGATGGCATTCGACCAGATGCGCAACGATGCGCCGAAGCAGTGGGAGGCCATCCGTTCCGAAGCCGCGACGGCGTTCAGCGCGTGGGAACCTGGCAAGTCACTTGCCAAGGCCTGCGCGTCGCATGACTTCGATCTGACGCGCGCCAAGCGGGAGAAGCTGACGATCTATGTGATGTTGCCGGCGAACCGGATCGATGTCGCGGCACCGTGGGTGTCGATGCTCATCGCGATGATGACAGAAACTATTGCAGCAGCGCGCGGCCCGATCAGCACAACTTTCATCGTCGATGAATTTGCCAACCTGCCGCGTGTGCCCAGCATTCTGCGTTCGCTGCGCCTCTATCGCGGCCTCGGCGTTTCCTACTGGTTCTTCAGCCAAGGCCGCCACGCGTTGACAAGCCATTGGAGCCGCGAACAGGTCAAAGACATTGAGGATCAAGTCGGCATTATCACGATGAAGTCGGTGTGGGAGCCTGACCTGCTCAAGGACATTGAGCTGTGGTCTGGCACGCAGACAATCCTGCAAGGCGGTGTCAGCCACTCGGGCGGCGTGGTGCAAACCGCCAATGCAAATCTGTCGGAGACAAAGCGGCCTGTGCTTCAGGCTGGCGATGTCATCGGGCTTGGCCCCAACCGCCATGTCATCCGCTTGGCATCGATGCCCTATCTGCTGATCGCAGACGCAGTGCCTTACTACACCGTGTCGCCATGGCGGGATCAGGTGCGTGATGTCCGTGATCTCCACAAAGGGAATGCCACATGACTGACAAGCTGCCCGTTACGCCGAGCTTCAACGACGTGTCGAAGCAGTCGGCAAAGGAGGCCGCTATCAAGGCGCGCGCCGATGAAGCGATCCGGCGCATGGCAAAATCCTTCGAGCGCAATGAGCCGCATCTGGTCGATCGTCGGCATGCCGAGCTGGTCGCAAAGCAGGCGGCGATGCCGGAACTGAAGCCGTCATTCGCGGCCGAAGACCCGATCAGTCGTATCCGCAATGTCGCCAAATATCAGGTTAAGCAGGAGCATCGCGCGCGCATCGTGAAGATAAAAACCGTTGCCGACAGAATGATAGGCAAGCAGAACGACGGTCTCGAACGCTGATGCGTCCATAAATAGCGGAAACCCGCGACTTTATTGACTTTTTTAAGTAATTAAATTACAATATAGATATATATGGTCGTGGCGGATAATTGCGGGTCAATTATCAGACGGAAACCGGCGAGTTTCCCCCACTGGCTCAACTTTAAGCAAATAGACCAAATCCAGATGTTGCTTTGGTGGCGCGTTCTTGGATTTGGGAAGGTGTATCGTGTTGGAGATCAAGCCCGAACGGCTGGCTCACTATCGCAAGTTACTTGCGGACCTCGACGTTCCGATGGAACGTAAGGATGATGTGATCCTGACGTTGGCTTCGTTCTTTAAGTCACTGATTGATCAGGCGTTTGGTGTCGATCCAGTGCAGTTGGCTGAAAGAGAACGCCTCTCAAAATCGTTCCAATCTGCTGCAAGTCGTGATACGATTTCGAACAGCCTTGATGCTGAACGAGTTGACCTCGATAGCGAGGGCGCGACCACCCCAACACCAACAAGAAGGGATGTGCGCGATGGTAAAATCATCGGTCATGAAGGCAGTCATTTACTGCCGCGTATCTAGTCAAAAACAACTTCGCGAAGGCGATGGATTGGAAAGCCAGCGTGCACGTTGCGAAGAGTTCGCACGTTTTCGCAATCTCGAAGTTGTCGAGATTTTCAGAGACGAAGCTTCGGGCAGCGCCGTCAATCGCCCTGCGATGAAAGCGATGATCGCGTTTCTGAAAGCCAAACGCGAACCGTACATTGTCATCATCGATGACATCTCACGCCTGGCGCGCGGGATTCAGGCGCACTTCACGCTGCGCGAAAAGATCAAAGCTGCCGGCGGAATTTTACAATCGCCTTCGATCGAGTTCGGCGACGATTCCGATTCCAGCCTGATGGAGAATGTGCTGGCGAGCGTGTCGCAACACGCGCGGCAAAAAAATCGGGAACAGACTCACAACCGGATGCGCGGGCGGATGATGAACGGCTATTGGAGTTTTCGCGCTCCAATCGGTTACACTTTCAAGCGCGTGCAAGGGCATGGCAACATGCTGGTGCGCGACGAACCTGTCGCGTCACTCATCCAGGAAGTTTTCGAAGGCTTCGAGTCCGGTCGGTTCGAAGGGCCGGCAGAGATAATGCGCTACATCGATGCGCATCCCGCATGGCCGCACACACGTCGCGAAAAACTGACCGTCGAGCGTGTCCTCGAAATCCTGAACCGGATTCACTATGCGGGCTATTTGAATTACCCCGACTGGGACATTCACATGCGGCCTGCAAAGCATGAGCCGATTGTGAGTCTGACGACGTTCAGCGCCGTGCAGGATCGCTTGAACGGCAAGGCCAAATGTCCGGCGCGCAAAGACCTTGCGCTTGATTTCGTGCTTCGTGGTGCAGTTGAGTGCCACGATTGCGGCCAACCGTTTCGTGGTTGCTGGGCGACAGGTCGCAGCGGGAAGTACCCATATTATCTCTGCCAAACAAAAGGTTGCGAGTCCTACGGCAAGTCGATCCGGCGTGACCAAATGGAAGGCGAGTTTGAAACCATCCTGAGCAACATGCGCCCATCGGCTTCGATGTACGCGCTGGCGGTCGAACTGTTTCGCGATCTTTGGGAGGCGCGCGTGGCTGCCGCACACAGCAATCGTGCGCATCTGCACGCGGAGGTCAAGCTGCTCGAACAGCAGATCGAGCACCTGGTCGATCGCATCATAAAGGCGGAGTCGCCAACTGTTCTAACGGCCTACGAAAATCGTCTCGCTGCGCTGGAGATGCAGAAGGCGAAGGCGGCTGAAACTGTGGCGAATTGCGGGCGTCCGTTGAAGGATTTCGACTCCACACATAGAACCGCTTTGGAATTCCTAGAAAACCCTTTTAATACATGGACTTACGGCAACCTTGAAGCCAAGCGTGGGGTCATTCGTTTGGCGTTCGCATCACGCTTATCGTATCAGCGTGGAAGCGGTTTTAGAACCGCCGAAGCGTCAATTCCTTTTATATTTATCAATAGCTTAGGACAACATGACTCTGACGAGTCCGAAATGGTGCCCCTGGCCGGACTCGAACCAGCACGGATTTCTCCACTCGATTTTGAGTCGAGCGCGTCTACCATTTCACCACAGGGGCGGCGGGGCGGTTACTAGCCGATGATTTTCGCACTCGCAACGCCGAAGCGGGCCTGTGATGCGCATTTGTCACACAGGTTCGATTTTTGAACCTTTTGTGGCAATGCGTCGATAACGCACTTTCCGCTTGATGACAGTTTCGCCATGGAGAGCCATCTGCAATTCGCAATTTGAGGGGGCTCTCATGCGATCGATGATTCTGGCCGGCGCTTCGGTGCTGACACTTACGACTGTTGCCGCGATGCCGGCATTCGCTCAGGCCGCGTCTGCGCCAGTCAAGGCCGCCGCTGCCGACAAGGCCGACGAAGCCGAAGCCGAAATGGTGATCGTCACCGGTTCGCGCATTGCCCGCGTCAACCTCGAAACACCGGTGCCGGTCACGACGCTGACCGCAGCCGAACTGACCCAGCAGGGCGCCGTGTCGCTCGGCGATCGCCTCTCGTTGCTCCCCCAGTTCCGCCCCACCTTCTCGACGCAGAACGCCGGCCGCTTCATCGGCACCGCCGGTCTGTCGATCCTCGATCTTCGCGGCCAAGGCACGGCACGCACGCTGGTGCTGCAGAACGGCATGCGTCACGTTTCGTCCTCGCCGGGCACCCAGCAGGTCGACGTCAATGCCATCCCGGTTGATCTGATCGAGCGCGTCGACATCGTCACCGGCGGCAATTCGGCAGTTTATGGCTCGGACGCCGTTGCCGGCGTGGTGAACTTTGTCCTCAAGCGCGACTTCGAAGGCATCACCGGCCGTGTCCAGGCCGGCACCTCGTCGCGCGGTGATGCGCGCAACTATCTCGCCAGCATGGCAGCCGGCACGAACTTTGCCGATGGCCGCGGCAACATCGCCATCGCTGCGGAATTCTCGCGCAATGATCCGTTGTATTTTTCCGATCGCGATAGCTTCGCTGGCGCTTTCTCGGGTCGCTCGCAGTTCCAGTTGACTGAAGACACCGCTCGGTCGGGCACCGGCAACACGCCGGAAATCGCCTCGGGCAACGGCATCTCCGATACAACGTTCACTCGCGGCATCAAGAACATTGGCATCTCGACCGGCGGTGCCTTCACCTCGACCTGCCAGGGCGTTGCCCCCGGCGACCGCGCTACCCTGAACTGCGGCGGCGTCTTCAACAGCGCCGGCACCTCGCAGTTCGGCAACGTCTTTGCCTTCCTGCCTGACGGCACGCTGGTGAAGAACGCCGTGACCCGCGATTTCCGCACGTTCGGTTCGGGCAACGGCGTTGGCGGCATCGGCTCGACCCTGCGCGAAACCGGCCTGCTGCAGACCGGCAATACCCGTTATGCCTTCAACCTGCTGTCCAGCTTTGAAGTCAGCGAAGGCTTCCGTCCCTATATCGAAGCCAAGTGGGTCCGCACCGAATCCATTCAGGAAGGCCAGCCGACCTTCTCGTCCGGCGCCCTCAACCCGGTGCTCAGCATCAACAACGCGTTCCTGACCACCCAGGCCCGCAACTTGCTGACCACCAGCCTCGCACCGGGCGCAACCGGCTTCCAGATTCAGCGCTTCAACATCGATTTCGGTGGCCGCGGTGAAAACCACAGCCGCGACCTGTATCGCGTCGTCGTCGGTGCCGATGGCACATTCATGGATACATGGCGCTATCAGGTTGCCCTGAACTATGGCCGCGTGGACACCTTCTACCAGACGCGCGGCAACGTGCTGCTCAGCCGCTTCACATCGGCTGCCAACGCGCAGCGCAACGCAGCCGGCCAGATCGTCTGCGGCATCAACAACGATGCGATTGCCACCAACGACGATGCTGCCTGCGTTCCGATCAACCTGTTCGGCCTGGGTGCGCCCACCCAGGCGGCGCTGGATTACGTGTTGTTCAACTCGACCCGCAACCAGTCTGCTGAACAGTACAACGCCGTCGCGTTCATCAGCGGCGACAGCGAAAAGCTATTCAGCCTGCCCGGCGGTCCGGTCGGCTTTGTCGTCGGCGGTGAATGGCGCCAGGAGCGGTCGTTCTCGCAGTTCGACGCCACGACGCGCGGCGGCCTGACCTTCCTCAACTCCATCGCCACGTTCGCGCCGCCGAACCTCAACGTCTATGACGCGTTCGGCGAAATTCGCCTGCCGATCCTCAAGGACGTGGCCGGTGCCAAGGAACTGTCGGTCGAAGGTTCGGCCCGCGTTTCCAAGTACAGCTCTGGCCCGACCGGCACGATTCTCGCCTATAACGGCAGCGTCGTTTACGCCCCGGTCAACGACCTTAAGTTCCGCGTCGGCTATGGCCGCGCGGTTCGCGCCCCGACGCAGAGCGATCTGTTCTCGGCGCAGTCGCAGACCTTCCTCAACGGCCTGGTCGATCCCTGCGGTCAGCAGAACATCAACGCCAACCCCAACCGCGTCGCAAACTGCGCTGCGGCCGGCGTGCCGACCACCCAGACCTTCAACGGCACCACCGAAGCCTTCACCAACCGTCCGGCGTCCGGCATTTCGGGCTTGAACGGCGGCAACCCCAACCTGACCGAAGAGCGTTCGACCAGCTGGACAGCCGGCCTGGTGTTTCAGCCGAGCTTCGTGCCCGGCCTGACGCTGACGGTCGACTGGTATCGGATCAGCCTGAGCAACGCGATCAACACGATCGGCGCGCAGACGATCATCAACCAGTGCTATGACGAACCAGGCGGCATCAATAACTCCTTCTGTGCTGCCATCACCCGCAACCCGAACGGCACCTTTGCCGGTCAGCAGAACGTTCTGCATGGTGGCAATACGGTCGACTTCCCGACGACGGGCAACGGTTCGTCGTTCCTGCAGGGTCCGTTCAACTACGCTCGTCAGCGCACGACCGGCATCGATTTCGACCTGTCCTACCGCACCAGCATCGGTCAGGATTGGCGCGTTTCGACCCGCTTGATCGCGTCCTACCTGATCGAGCGCAACGTGTTCACCTCGATCACCGAACCGAACCGCCTGACCCAGGAAAAGGTCACGCTCGGCAACCCGGAATGGAACGCGCAGTGGAACCTGACGGTCGGCTACAAGGACTTCGACCTGGCCTACAACTTCCGCTACTTCAGCAAGCAGACGGTTGCCGGCAACTGGCGCACCCAGAACGTCGAACAGGGCCGTCCGGCTGAAAACCTGGATGCATTCCCGTTCCCGTTCTATCCGGCTTACACCTACAGCGACGTCCGCTTCACGGCGAAGCTGCAGAGCTGGGTCACGGCATTCGTCGGCGTCGACAACATCTTCGACAAGCTGCCGCCGTTTGACCTTCTCGGCACCGGCGCCGGCGATGCGATCTTCACAAACACCGGCCGTTATTTTTACGGCGGCATCCAGGGGAAGTTCTAAGGCTTACCCACATCCAGGCATCCATCAGGGGGCTGGCCGCAAGGCTGGCCCCCTTTTGCATTCCCGGCCATCAAGGGCTTTGCGCTGGACTTGCACCGCGACAAGCCGCAAGGCAGGCGCATGCGACCACCCCGTAAACCCACTGGCTCCGGCCGCCCTCCGGGCGGTGACAAACAAGGCCGCCCTCCCGGGCGGGGCGACCCTTCCCGTCCTCCCCGCAGTGCGGGCACAGATGGGCCGCGCTCATCCGGGCCGCGCCCGCCGCCCGGCGACGACCGCCCGCGTGGTCCGTTATCTGGCGTGCGCCGGCAGGACAGAGACGGCGGCGTGCGCGAAGATCGTCCCACTTTTGGCCGTGCTGGCCCCAACGCCGGCCCGCCGCGCGGCCTCAGTCCGGAAGGGCGACGTAGCCCCGATGGCGCCGCCCGTGGCGGCAGCGATGACCGTGCTGGCGATGCTCGGCCGCCGCGCACCGGTCGCCGTGAGGCGCGCGGCGCCGCCGGCAGTGACTTTGGCACCCGCCCACCGCGCAGCGAAGGCTTTGAAGGCGACCGCCGCCCGGCCCGGCCCGCACGCCCGGCCAGCACCCGGCGCCCGCCTTCGCGTTCCGACACCGATGCCCGCCCGCATCGCGGCGACAGCGGACAACGACCGCTGCGTGGTGACGGTGAACAACGCCCGGTGCGCGGCGGCGGCGAGCGGCGGCCTTCGCGCACGGATACCGACCCGCGCCATGCGCGAAGATTGGCAGACGCACACCCGTCAGACAGCATCGCCGACACGCGCTCACCAGCCAGCGCGGCGGCGACCCGCAGCCAGAAAAGCACCGCCGACATCCGTGCCGCACGCGCCGCCAGTGCCCGCCCGGCACGCAGCGAAACCGAAGGCTATCGGCCCAGACCAGCCGCAACCCGCCCGGCCGACCGTGCCGATGCGCCGTCGCGCGCCGCGCCAGCCCGCGCCGCGCCGCGACCGACGCCGGCAAAACTTACCGGCCCCATCGAATCGCAGCGTATTGCCAAACTGCTGGCCCGGGCCGGGGTCGGTTCCCGCCGCGATATCGAACGGATGATCGGCGAAGGCCGCATCGCGCGTGGCGGCGAGGTGTTGGCATCGCCGGCGATCAACGTCGACAGCCTGATGGGCATCACCGTCGATGGCGCGCCTGTCGGCGGTATCGAGGCCGTGCGCCTGTTCCGTTTTCACAAGCCGCCCGGCTTCCTGACCACGACGCGCGACCCCGGTGGGCGCCCGACGATCATGGACATCCTGCCCGAAGGCCTGCCGCGTGTCGTGCCGGTCGGCCGGCTCGACATGAACACCGAAGGGCTGCTGCTGCTGACCAACGACGGCGGGCTGAAGCGCGCGCTGGAATTGCCGGCCAATGGCGTGACCCGCACATACCGCGTGCGCGCCTATGGCGAAATTGCGCAACAGACCATCGAGGGGCTGATCGAGGGCATTACCATCGACGGCATGCGCTATGGTGCCATCGATGCCGATATCGAACGGCGGACGGGCCGCAATCTGTGGCTGACCATGACGCTGACCGAAGGCAAGAACCGCGAAATTCGCAATGTGCTCGAGCATCTGGGACTTCAGGTCAGCCGCTTGATCCGCGTTGCCTATGGCCCGCTGCTGCTTGGTGACCTGCCGCCACGCGACGCCGACGAGGTGCCTGCCGACATCATCGCTGCCCTTCGCAAGGGCGGGACGCCGGACGGCCTTTGATGCGTATCATTGCCGGCAAATGGCGTGGCAAGGCCATTCAGGCGCCCCCCGGTGCCGTCACGCGCCCGACAGCTGATCGCATGCGCGAAGCGCTGTTTTCCATGCTGACCAGCCGGCTGGGCAGTTTCGAGGGTTTGAAAGTGCTGGACGGGTTTGCCGGCACCGGCGCTCTCGGGCTTGAGGCGTTGTCACGCGGCGCCTCGCGCGCCTGGTTCGTCGAAAGCGATCCGGCAGCCGTCAAGGCGCTCAAGGCCAATATCGCCGCCATGTCGGCCGATGGTACCGTGGTCGCCAGCCCGATGGCCACTCTCGGCAAGGGCAGCGCGGCTTGCGACCTGGTGCTGCTGGACCCGCCCTATGGAGAAAGCCTGGCCTTGCCGACGTTGCTGCATCTGCAAAAGATGGGCTGGATTGCGCCATTTGCGCTGGTGTCAGTGGAAACCGGCGCCAAGGAAGCACTGGAGACAGACTGGGAGATCCTGGCGGTTCGCAAACACGGCAAGGCCGCCGTCCACTTGCTCCGCGCACCCGGCTAACCTGCAATCCGTTCCCGCGACTTGGGGTAGCTTCCAATTACTGTAACCCAATTGGTGAAAAAAGCCAGTTCTTCCATTGCGCGTTGCACCGGCAAGTCCCCGAGAGAGCCCTCTATTTCTGCATAGAATTCTGCCTGTGAGAAATGCCCGTCTCGCAGATAACTCTCCAATTTGGTCATATTGACACCATTGGTCGCAAAGCCGCCAAGCGCCTTGAACAAGGCTGCCGGCACCGATCGCACTTCAAAGTTGAAGCTCGTCATTGCTGGCACCCCGGGCGCAGGCATGACGGCATCGCGCGCCAGGACAACAAATCGGGTCGTGTTGTGGTCCGCGTCCTCGATCCCTTCGGCGATCACGTTCAACCCGTATAGCTCGCCGGCCAGTTTCGATGCGACGGCGCCGATACTGGCATCACCCTCGCCCGCAACCGCTGCCGCAGCCGCAGCCGTGTCGAAATACTGCACCGGCGCCAGGCCCCAGGCCCGCAGCCGCCCCCGCACCTGGCCCAGTGCCTGCACATGGCTTTTCACCGTACGCAGCGTCTCGCGGTCCTTCAGGCCAAGCAGGCAATGCCGCACCCTCACGAAATGTTCGCCGATGATCGACAGACCCGATTCGGGCAGCAGGAAATGCATGTCCGCCACACGGCCATGCAGGCTGTTTTCGATAGGAATCACTGCCTTGCCGGCGCGCCCGGATTGTACCGCCTCGATGGCATCTTCAAAACTGGCGCATGGCAACGGCAGCGCATCCGGAAACGCCTCGCGCACCGCCTGATGCGAATAGGCACCGGGCGCGCCCTGAAATGCGATGGCGGCAGCCGGGTCGACGAGCGCGCGCGCGCTCATGGCGGCGACAAGGGTTTCGGCGAGGGGCGGATAACTGCTCATGGGCCGTTCGTTAGGATAGTGCGGCCCGGCACGCAAATACTTGCCCGCCGGCGCGGCCCTGCTATAGCCGCCCAAGAAATCGAAGCGGCGGTGCGGGCATGGTCCCGGCGCCCCTTGAGGAGCCTGACGTGGACAGCTTTGAGTGGAACAAGATTTTCGGCGCGGCACTGGCCGGCTTTGTGGCGCTGCTGGGCATCAGCATCGTCACCGATGGTGTTTACGCGACCCACAAGCCGGAAAAGCCCGGCTTCATCGTTGAAGCTGCCGAAGAAGCACCCGTCGAAGCCGCCGGCCCTGCCGAGGTGCAAAAGCCGATCGCTTTCTATCTGGCTTCCGCCAGTGCCGAAAAGGGTGAGGCGGTGTTCAAGAAATGTGCCGCCTGCCACAACAACGAAAAGGGCGGTGCCAATGGCATTGGTCCCAATCTTTATGGAATCGTCGGTAGCGCACATGCAAGCAAGGCCGGTTTCTCCTATTCGGACGCGCTTGGTGCCATGAAGGGCAAGCCCTGGAGCTGGGACGAGCTGAACGCCTGGCTGACCAGCCCCAAGGCCTATGCCGCCGGCAACAAGATGAGCTTTGGCGGCATCGCAAAGCCAGAAGATCGCGCCGCCGTGCTCGCCTATCTCAACAGCAAGAGCGACAGCCCCATGACCCTGCCGGCGGCGCCGGCCGAAGAAGTTGCCGAAGCCCCCGCTGAGGAAGCCGCGGCAGCACCGGCCGCTGGGCAGTAAGCACCGAGCGGAACAGAAAAAAAGGGCGCCCCGAAAGAGGCGCCTTTTTTTGTTGGCCGGATGTGTTCCACTTCAGAGCTGGTAATGCGCCCTGACAATGTCCCAGCCTTCTTCGGCGGTTTCGACAAGGTGGAACAGTGCAAGATCGTTCTGGGAAATAACGCCCTCGTCGGCCAGCGCCTGGAAATTGACGACCGAATTCCAGAATTCGCGGCCATACAACAGGATCGGCAGCGGCGCGACCTTGCCGG
>NZ_JANPCD010000217.1:0-24778 GCF_031430775.1 Sandarakinorhabdus sp.
TGGGCTGGCTGCGCGCCAACCCGGCCGAGGCGCCGGGTATATTGGCAGCCAACCCCTCGCAGGTGTTCTTTCGCGAAATCATCGGCGAAGGTCCGGTCGGCGCCATGGGCATCGCCGTGACGCCGGGGGTGTCGGTGGCGGCGGACCCGCTGTTCATGCCGCTTGGCGCGCCGCTGCTTGTCGAAACCAGCATCACCGCCAGCGGCGCCCCATTGGCTGCGATGATGGTCGCGCAGGACACCGGCGGCGCCATCAAGGGCGCGAACCGCATCGATCTGTTTCGCGGCGCCGGGCAGACCGCACGCACCGAGGCGGGCGCCCAATCCGCCCCGGCACGTATCCTGATCCTCATCCCGCGCGCCGCAGCCGCGCGGCTGCTGCCCTGACTGCCCCGATGCAGCGCCGGCTGACAGCGCATGAACGCGCGCTCTGGTCCCGGGTGGCCGCAACCATCCGGCCTTTGCCGGGACGCTCGCCGGTGCCGCCCGAGCCGCTGCCGCCGCCAGCGCCTGTGCCCGCCGCCGCGCCGATCAGCATACACCCGATGAAGGCAGCGCTTGGCAGGCAGTCGCCAGGCAAACGCCCAGCCGCGACACCTGTGCCGACAAAGCCCGATGTCACCGCCGCAACGCTGGATGGCAGCTGGGACCGCAAGCTCGGGCGCGGGCGCGTCGTACCCGACCGGGTCATCGACCTGCATGGGCATACATTGGCAGATGCCCATGCCCGGCTGGGCGAGGCGCTGGCGCAGCCAGATGGCGCCCGCATCATCCTGGTCATCACCGGCAAGGGCCGCGCCGACCGGCCGGGCCGCATCCGCGCCGAACTGGCGGGTTGGCTGTCGCGGCCCGATCTGCGGGTGCGGATCGCGGCCTTGCGCCCCGCCCACCCCAATCACGGCGGCAGCGGCGCCTTTTACCTGATCCTGCGCCGCTGATCCTGACGTGAAGAACAGGGCAAATGCGCTGGCTTTGCGATATGGTGCATCAAACACCGGAGGCATCATGAACGACACAGTCCTGACAATCGAAATCGACAGCGCCGTCGCCGTGGTGACAATGAACCGCCCGCAAGCGATGAACGCGCTTTCTGCGGGCCTTCGCACCGCGCTGGCGCAGGCGTTCCGCGATCTCGAAGCCGATGACAATGTCCGCGCCATCATCCTGACCGGCGCCGGCACCCGCGCCTTCACCGCCGGGTTGGACCTCAAGGAACTTGGGCAGCAAGGTCTGGGCGCCGCCAATGCCCAGACGCCGGAAGACAACCCGGTCAAGGCCATCGAACAGACCCGGAAGCCGGTCATCGGCGCCATCAACGGCGTTGCCATCACCGGCGGGTTCGAGGTTGCGTTGGCCTGCGACGTGTTGATTGCGTCGGAAAATGCCCGTTTTGCCGATACCCATGCCCGGGTCGGCATCATGCCGGGCTGGGGCCTTTCGCAGAAACTTTCGCGGCTGATCGGACCATATCGGGCACGCGAACTGTCGCTGACCGGCAACTTCCTCGATGCCCATACCGCCGCCAATTGGGGACTGGTCAATCGCGTCGTGGTAGCGGATGACCTGTTGCCGGTCGCACGCGCGCTGGCCGCCGACATGGCGAGCATCGAACCGCGCTTCAGCACTGCCTACAAGCAGCTCATCGGGGATGGCTATGAACTGCCATTCGGCGAGGCGATGGCGCTTGAAAGCGCGCGTTCGACCATGATGAACAATCAGGTGTCGGCTTCGGATGTCGAGGCCGCGCGCGGCGCTGTCCAGGCCCGTGGCCGCCAGCAATAGCAAGGATGCAAGCATGACCGAAGCCGCCAGCGACGCCGTGCCCTTCGCGGGATTCAACAGCGACACGATCGACAACATGATCGTCAATCCGACGGCCTATGCCGATGAAACCGTGCTGGACGCCTATCGCACACTGCGAGAGCAGGACGCGGTGCACTGGACCGAGCCCACCGGGTTTCGCCCGTTCTGGTCGATCACTTCGCACGCCGATATCACTTCGGTATCCAAGGCAAATGACGTGTTCATCAACCGGCTGCGCACGTATCTGGCGCCGATCGAGGCCGAGCAATGGACGCTGGCGCAATCAGGCGACACGCATCTGTTCCGCACGCTGGTCGATATCGATGACCCGCAGCACATGAAGCTGCGGCGGCTGACCAACACCTGGTTCATGCCGCAAAATCTCAAGAAACTGGAAGGCGAAATTGCTATCATCGCCAAGGCGCATGTCGATCACATGGCGTCGCTGGGGGGCGCGTGTGATTTCGTGAACGAGGTCGCGCTCTGGTATCCGCTGCGTGTCATCATGCGCATCCTGGGCCTGCCGGCGACCGACGAGGCCATGATGCTGCAGATGACGCAGGAAATCTTCGGGCCCCAAGATCCCGATGTCGTGGCGCGCTCCAAGCTGATTACCACGGGCGGCGCAGCAACGCCTGCCACCGGCAACACCCAGGTCGATATCTTTGCGTTGGTGCAGCAGTTCTTCCAGTATTTCGGCGGCGTCATCGCCGACCGGCGCGCGAATCCGCGCGAAGATCTGTCCACGGTCATCGCGCAAGGCGAGGTCGATGGCGCGCCCATCGGCCTGATGGAGGCAATCAGCTATTACGCCATCACCGTCACGGCGGGCCATGACACGACGAGTTCGACGGCCTCGGGGGGGCTGCTCCAGCTTATCCGCAATCCGGCTGAGATGGCCAAGCTCAAGGCCGATCCGTCGCTTATCCCGCAAGCCGTCGAGGAGATGATCCGCTGGGTGACGCCGGTGAAGCATTTCATGCGCACGGCGACGCAGGACACGGTCGTCGGCGGCAAGACCATTCGCGCCGGTGACGGCCTGGCGATGTTCTATTGGTCGGGCAACCGCGACACACAGGTCTGGGGGGATGCCGACAGTTTCCGCGTCGACCGCAAGACCAACCCGCAGACGGCGTTCGGCAATGGTGTCCACCAATGCCTGGGGCTGCATCTGGCCCGCATGGAAATCCGCGCGCTGTTCGCCGAGCTGCTGCCCCGGCTGGACAGCATCGAATTGGCCGGCGAGCCGAAAAATTCCATCGCCAATTTTGTCTCGGGCCTCAAGACCATGCCGATCAGGTACGCCATGCGATGAAGGACGATGCCCGACGGCGACTTCGAGAGACCTACCCCTGGGCGATCGATATTCCGGCGCGCTTTGGTGACATGGATGCCAATGCGCACCTCAACAATGTCGCCATCGCGCGTATGTTCGAGGAAGCGCGCGTCAGCTTCAACTGGGATACCGGCCGCGCGCTCGGCAACCCCGGCACACGGCCGCGCTTTCTGGTCGCGCATGTCGGTATCGATTATCTGGCCGAGGCCAATTACCCCGGCATTGCCACCATCGGCTATGGCATTGTCTCGGCAGGAAATTCATCCTTTCGGGCCGGCATGGCAGCATTTCAGCACGGCGTGTGTTTTGCGCTGTGCGACAGCGTTCTGGTCCATCGGGGCAGCGATGGCGGCCCGGCGCCGTTGCCCCAAGCGTTGCGGACACGGCTTGAGGCTTTCGCGCTGAAGGGCTAGGGGGCACGCGTCCCCAACAGGAAAGTGAACCCATGACCGACGCACCGACCACCCTGACCCTGACAACCGAAACCGGCGATGTCGTCATCCGCCTGCGCCCCGACCTTGCTCCGGCGCATGTCGCGCAGATTGCCTGCCTTGCTGCCGAGGGATTTTATGACGGTGTCGTGTTCCACCGCGTCATCCCCGGCTTCATGGCGCAGGGCGGCGACCCGACCGGTACCGGCATGGGCGGTTCCAAGCGCCCCAACATCAAGGCGGAATTCTCGTCGGAACCGCATGTGCGCGGCACCTGCTCGATGGCGCGCTCGTCGAACCCCGACAGCGCCAACAGCCAGTTCTTTATCTGCTTTGCCGATTCGGCCTTCCTCAACCGCCAGTACACGGTGTGGGGCGAAGTGACCGACGGCATGGACCATATCGATGCCCTGCCCAAGGGTGAGCCGCCGCGCAGCCCCGGCAAGATCATCAAGGCCGTTGTGGCCTGAAGCATCGCGCGAACACCGCAAACGAAAAAAGGCCCGGCAGTTCACACTGTCGGGCCTTTTTACATCAATTGGCGGTGATCAGCGGCCGCCGCGGCGACTGCCACCGCCACCGCCGCCGGCACGTGCCGCCGGCTTGACCTGCACGCGGCTGTCACGGCCGGGACGGCCGGAACGGCGCCCGGCAGGACCTGTCGGACGGCGGGCGAAATCGTCGCGCGCCGTGCGCGGCGGTTCGTCGTCACGCGGGGCGGGCGGTGCCAGCTTGGCGAGCTTGGCAGTATGCGCCACGGCCTCGCGGAAATTGGCCGGCAGCGCCAGCACGGACACCTTCTGGCGAATGGTCTTTTCGATGTCCTTCAGGAACGGACGCTCGTCATCGGCGCAGAACGCAATGGCCTGGCCATCGGCGCCGGCGCGCGCGGTGCGGCCGATGCGGTGGACATATTGTTCGGGCACATTGGGCAGTTCATAGTTGATGACGTGGCTGACGCCCGACACGTCGATGCCGCGCGCGGCGATGTCGGTGGCAACCAGCACCTTGACAGTGCCGTGCTTGAAGCCGGCGAGCGCCCGTTCGCGCTGCGGCTGGCTCTTGTTGCCATGGATCGCCTCGGCGACGATGTTTGCACTGGCAAGCTGGCGCACGACGCGGTCGGCACCGTGCTTGGTGCGGGTGAACACCAGAGCGCGTTCGACCGACGGATTGGCCAGAACCAGTTGCAGCAGCGCCGGCTTTTCCATCTGGCCCACGAAAATCACCGCCTGATCGACACGCTCGGCGGTCGTTGCGGCCGGCTGGACGGCAACCTTGACCGGGTTGGTCAGGTAACGCCCGGCCAGTTCCTCGATCGCCTTGGGCATGGTGGCCGAAAAGAACAGCGTCTGGCGCTGACGCGGCAACAGACCGACGATGCGGCGCAGATCATGGATGAAACCCAGGTCGAGCATCTGGTCGGCTTCGTCCAGCACCAGCACTTCGACGTTGCGCAAATCCAGGCTGCCGCGCTCGACGAGGTCGAGAAGACGCCCCGGCGTGGCGACGACGACATCGACGCCCGGTGCCATGGCGCGGTCCTGCCGCGAAATGGGTACGCCGCCAAAAACCGTGGTGACGCTCAGTTTCATGAACTTGCCATAGCTCTGGAAGCTGGCGGCGATTTGCGAGACCAGCTCGCGGGTCGGGGCCAGCACGAGGCAGCGCGTGGCATATTTCAGGCGGTGCTTGGGGGTGGCAGCAAGGCGGTGCAGCGTCGGCAGCGCGAACGCAGCGGTCTTACCGGTGCCGGTCTGGGCGATGCCGCACAGATCCTTGCCTTCGAGCACGGGCGGGATGGCCTGGATCTGAATAGGTGTGGGATCGGCATAGCCCTTTTCGGCCAATGCACGTGCAAGGGGTTCGGCGAGGCCGAAATCAGTGAATTTCATTGGAAAACATGCTCTTCAATATACGCGCAACATGGCGCGCGGCAGCACCGGTTCTGACACCGGAGAGCCTCGGGTTCTAGACAACCCGCGTGATGGGGGCGGCCCGTTGGGCGGCTCCTGGCGCCCGGGTCATGGAGCCGCGCTGACATTCCAGCGACCCCGATCACGCACCCGGCGCGCGCCAGTCAAGGCGCTTGAGCAAGACCCTGATGCATGCTGCGCTGCAAAAAGTCAAACCGGGCCACGAAAATCCCACATCACCGCTTGTCACATGAGTGTCACTGATGTGTCATGGAGCATGGCTAGGGGAGCTTGATTAGGGCGGTGATGAGCAATGGCGCGGGCGATTCTGCGCCGGGCCGGACTGGTACGCCCGCCAAGGGGGATACGCTGCTGGGTTTGACGTCGGACAAGCCAGTGATGGCGCAGATTTTGACGCTGGCACAGGCCGTGCTGGCGGCACTGTTGCTGGCTGCGCTGGCGCGGCTGATCTGGGCTGTTGTCACGCCAGCCGGGCCGTTGGGCGATGGGCCGGCCATGGCATCGTCGGCGGTTCCGGTGATGACAGCAGCCGGGCCTGACCCGTTCAATCGCAGTGCGGCAGCCGATGGTCCTGGCGGCGGCATGGCGGAAGTATCCAGCCTTGACCTCATACTGTCGGGCACGCGCGTCGATACGGTCTCCGGGCGCGGTTCCGCCATCATCGCGGCGGCCGACGGCGTGCAGCAAAGCTATGGCGTCGGCGATGAAATCCTGCCCGGCGTCACGCTGAAGGCCGTGGAATTCGATGCCGTGACCCTCTCGCGCGGCGGGCGCGACGAGCAGTTGTTTCTCGACCAGTCCTCCGCAGCGCCCCTGTCGCAGCTTGCGCCGGGACAACAGCCGGCGCCGCGTCTTGCTGCCGACCTCGCCATGGTGCCGCGCCTTGCGGGCACCCGCGTCACTGGCCTGATCCTGAACCCCAAAGGCTCAGGCGCGGCCTTTGCCGCCGCAGGCCTGCAATCGGGCGATGTGCTGGTCGCGGTGGACGGCACGCCGGTTTCAGCGCTGGGCGACCCGGCGGCGCTGGCGCGGCGGCTCGATGCCGGCGGCCTGCCGATCACCATCGAACGCGGCGGCGCGCCGATCACCTTGAGACTGGCAAACAAATGAAACGTTCCTCGCTGCTTCTGGCAACCCTGCTTCTGGGCCAATGGCTGATGACGGCGCCGGCGCTGGCGCAGCAGACCGTCAATCTGCGCGATGCCGATATCCGCGCCTATATCCAGGATGTGGCGCGTGCCACGGGCCGCACCTTCATCATCGACCCGCGCGTGCAGGGCAAGGTGTCGGTCGTCTCCGAACGCCCGCTCGACCGGGCGGCCTATTTCGAGCTTTTTCTGTCGACCCTGCGCGCCAACGGCCTCGTGCTCGCCCCGGCAGCGGGCGGCGCGCTGCGCGTGGCACCGGTGGACACGGCGGGAAGCACGCCGAGCGCCGGACAGGGCCGCGACCGCTTTGTCACCGAAGTGCTGCGGCTCGACAATATCGATGCGGCGTCTGCCATCGAGACGCTGCGCCCGCTGGTCAGCCGCGAAGGCCAGTTGACCGCCAACCGCGCCGGCAATGCCGTCATCATCGCCGATTATGCCGACAATGTCGTTCGGGTGCGAGGGCTGGCGCGCCAGATCGACCGCGACCGCCAGACCGTGCAGGTCGTGGCACTGAAAAATGCCGGCGCGCGCGAGGTGGCAACATCGCTGAGCCAATTGGCGCAAGGCGCGCAGGATGGGCGCGGCTGGTCGGCTGCCGCCATTGATTCGTCCAACAGCGTGGCCTTGCGCGGCGACCCGCAAACCGTGGCCAAGCTGGTGCGCACCGTAACCCAGCTGGATGCCCAGGCTGCTGCCGGATCCGATGTGCGCGTTTACATGCTTAATCACGCCGACGCCGAAAAACTGGTGCCCATGCTCCAGCAGCTTGTCGGCCAAAGCGTGCAGCCGTCACAGGCCGCACCGGCACAAATGTCCACAGGCCCCGCCTTTGGCAACGCCGGTGCGGCTGGACAGGCGGGCGCGTCCGCGCAGGCCCAGCCATCTGTATTTGCCCCTGCCCAGCAAGGCGCCACCGGCACCAACGGCTTCATTCCCGGCGCGTCCATCGGGCGCGGCCAGGCAGTAATCGCCCGTTACGAAGGCGCCAATGCCATCGTCATTGCTGCGCCCAATGACGTGCAGCGCCGGCTGGGCGAGGTCATCCGCCAGCTCGATGTGCGCCGCGACCAGGTGCTTGTCGAGGCGGTGATCGTGGAAATTTCCGACATCGCGGCGCGCGCGCTGGGCGTGCAGTTCCTGCTGTCGGGCAAGGAGGGTTCCAACGTTCCGTTTTCGATGACAAACTATTCGAATGCCTCGCCCAACCTGCTGGCCATCACCGGGGCGATCCTTTCCGAAAACCGCTATGGCAAGGACAATGTCACCACCACTTCGCTACGCAACACGGCGCTGCAATCGCTGTTGGGCGCGACCGGCGGCACCTTTGGTTTTGGCGGCAATCTCGGCAATGACGCGGTGTTCAGCTTCATCGTCAACGCCGTGAAATCCGACACGGCGTCCAACGTGTTGTCAACGCCATCGGTCATGACGCTCGACAACCAGCAGGCGCGTATCCTTGTCGGCCAGAATGTGCCGATTGCCACCGGCCAGGCGCTGTCCAACAATTTCGACAATGCCTTTCGCACCGTGCAGCGGCAGGACATCGGCATCCAGCTTGACGTCAAGCCGCAGATCAATGCCGGCGGGGCCATCAAGCTGATGATCCGGCAGGAGGTCAGCTCCATTTCCAATGCCGTCATCACTGCGAACATTCCCGACCTGATCCTCAACAAGCGCGAGATTTCCACAACCGTCACCATCGACGACGGCCAGATCATCGCGCTCGGCGGGCTGATCGATGAAAACGAGCGGCGCAGTATCGAAAAGGTGCCGCTGCTGGGTGATATCCCGCTGCTTGGCGAGCTGTTCCGCTCGCGCGCGCGCAGCCGCACCAAAACCAATCTGATGGTGTTCATCCGGCCGACGATCATCCGGTCCGCCGAGGACGCGCAGCGCATTGCGGCGCAGCGCTACAGCTATATTCGCGACGCGCAGGGGCGCCAGCAAGGCTCGCAGTTGACGCCGATCGATGAACTTCTGGCGGACTATCTGCGCACGGCGCCGCCGGCGGAACCTGTGGTACCGGGTGTCGAACCCGCCGTCCCGCCCCAGCCTTCTCGACCCCTGCCACCAAAATGACCGGCGCCGTCCATCTGCCTTATGGCTTTGCCCGTCGGCACGGCGTCATCGTCACTGCGCAGGATGACGGCCGCGTCGCCGTGGCGCTGCGGCTGGACGCCGATCCGCGCGCCCTGATCGAGGTGCGGCGGCTGGCCGGGCGCCCTTTGGCGGTGGAGCAGGTTAGCGCACAGGCCTTTGATGCGCTGCTGTCCGACCGCTATGCCGTGCAGGGCTATGCCGGCGAGGCGGACGGCCTGGCAGCGCTGGAGAGCGATATTCCGTCGGCGGAAGATCTGCTGGACAGTGATGACGAGGCGCCGGTCATCCGGCTGATCAATGGCCTGATCGCCGAGGCAGCGCGGCAGGGCGTGTCGGATATCCATATCGAGCCCTATGACAGCGCGCTGGTGGTGCGCATGCGCATTGATGGCCAATTGGCTGAGCGGCACCGGCTGCCGGCGCATGTCGCGGCGATGGTGGTCAGCCGTATCAAGGTCATGGCGCGGCTGGATATTGCCGAACGCCGTCTGCCGCAGGATGGCCGCATCGGCCTCAATCTTGGCGGCAAGAGCCTGGATGTGCGCGTCTCCACCCTGCCCTCGCGCACCGGCGAGCGTGTCGTGCTGCGCCTGCTCGACAAGGACAATGCAGGCATCGACCTGGCAGCGCTGGGCATGCCGGCGGCGACAAAGGACGTGCTGCGCGGCGCGCTGGCCGAGCCCAACGGCATGGTGCTGGTCACCGGCCCCACCGGTAGCGGCAAGACGACGACGCTCTATGCCGGGCTGCGGCTTCTCAATGATGGCAGCCGCAATATCCTGACGGTCGAAGACCCGGTCGAATATGCCGTTGAAGGCGTTGGCCAGACGCAGGTCAATGCCAAGGTCGGGCTATCGTTCGCCGCCGGCCTGCGGGCGATCTTGCGGCAGGACCCCGACACGGTGATGGTCGGCGAAATCCGCGATGCCGAAACCGCGCAAATCGCCGTGCAGGCGGCGCTGACCGGCCATCTCGTGCTGTCGTCGGTGCATACCAATGACGCCGTCGGCGCCATCACGCGCCTGCGCGATTTCGGCGTCGAGCCGTTCCTGCTGGCATCCACCCTGCGATGCGTCATCGCCCAGCGGCTGGTACGGCGGCTGTGCCCGGTCTGCCGCACAGCCCATGTGGCCGATGCGGCGACGGCAGCCTCCATCGGCATCGCGCAAGGTAGCCAGATCCATGACGCCGCTGGCTGCGATGCCTGCGGGAACAGCGGCTATCAGGGCCGCATCGGCGTGTTCGAGGCGGTGCGTGTCACCGACACCATTCGCGCGCTGATACATGCCGGCGGTGATGAAGCGGCGATTGCGGCGGCGGCCTTTGCCGATTCGCCGGCATTGGCGGATGCGGCGCGGCAACTTGTGCTGGACGGGCTGACCACCGCTGCCGAGGCCGTACGCATCATGCGGGCGTCGGCCGATGCCTGAGTTTCGCTATGACGCGCTCGACACGCAGGGACAGGCGCGCTCGGGGCGGATCCGCGCCGACGACAATGCCAGCGCGAGGGCCGACCTGATGGCGCGCGGGCTGTTCGCGACACGGCTGGCGCTGGATACTGCCGGCGCGGCGAACGAAGTGCAGGCCGCCACCGCGCCGGGCCGCCGCCGCATCGGCGCGCGGCAATTGACGATGTTCACGCGGCAGCTGGCAACGCTCGCCGAGGTCGCGCCGCTGGAGGAAGCGCTGCGCACCATCATGCGCCAGGCCGAATCCGCGGCCGTGCAGCAGGTGCTGGCGCGCGTGCATGGCGGCGTCGTCGAAGGCCGGCCCTTGTCCGACGCCATGAAGCTGGAGGCGCGCAGTTTCCCGCCGCTGTACCGCGCCATGGTCGCGGCTGGCGAAAGTGCAGGCACCTTGCCGCAAATCCTCGAACGCCTGTCGATATTGCTCGAACGCCAGGCGCAAGTCCGCGCGCGGGTGACGGCGGCGCTGGCCTATCCGGCGGCGCTGGCGGTGGTGGCGCTGCTGGCCGTCGCCGGCCTTATGATATTTGTCGTGCCGCGCATCGCCCAGCAATTCGACGACATCGGCCAGACGCTGCCACTGCTGACCCGAATGGTCATTGGCGCTTCGGCGCTGCTGGCGAATTTCTGGTGGCTGATCCTGATCATCGGCGCGGGGCTGGCGATGCTGTTTGCGCGCGCGATGCGCGACGAGGATTTTCGCCTGCGGTTCGACACGCGCCTACTAGGCTTGCCGCTGCTCGGGCGCTTGCTGCGTGATCTGAATGCGGCGCGGCTGGCGCGCACGCTCGCGATGATGGTCGCCAGCCGGCTGCCTATCATCGAGGGGCTGCAACTGACCATCCCGACAATCGGCAACCGGGCGCTCAGGGCCGCGACGGCCGGCATGGCCGAAACCATCCGCGAAGGCGGCAGTCTTTCGAGCGCTCTGCGGCAGACCAGCGTGTTTCCGCCGATCCTCGTCTACATGGCGGCAGGCGGCGAAAGCGCCGGGCGGCTGGACATGATGCTCGAACGCGCCGCCGATACGCTGGAACGAGAATTCGACGGCTTCACCGCCGGCGCGCTGGCGCTGCTGGAACCCGCGATCATCCTGATCATGGGCGGCATGGTGGCACTGATCGTGCTATCCATCCTTCTCCCCATCCTGCAACTCGAAACGCTGGCATCGTCATGACCGAAAAACGGCAAAACGGCTTCACACTCGTGGAACTCATGGTGGTGATCGTCATCATCGGCATCCTGTCGACGGTGGTCATCATCAATGTGCTGCCCGATATCGACCGGGCCAGCACAACCAAGGCGCGGGCCGATATCGCGACGCTGGAAAGCGCACTGACCGCCTATCGCGCCGACAACCTCGTCTATCCCAGCACGGCCGAGGGCTTGGCCGCACTCAAGACACCGCCGACCGGTCTCGCCCAGCCGGATCGCTACAAGCCCGGCGGCTATGTGTTGCGGCTGCCCGAGGACCCCTGGGGCCACCCTTATCAATACGCTGTGCCGGGCACCCACGGCGCCGCCGACATCTGGTCGATGGGGCCTGACGGCGCCACCGGCGGCGAGGGGGAAAATGCCGATATCGGCAACTGGCAGCTCTGAATCCGGCTTCACGCTGGTCGAGCTGATGGTGGCGATGGTCATCATCGGCATCGCCAGTGCTGCGCTGGTCATGGCCTTGCCGTCGCCGCAGGCCGCGCTGGGCCATGAAGCAGATTCGCTGGCGGCGCGTCTGGTGATGGCCCGCGACGGCGCCATCAGCGAGGGCGCCGATGTGGGCATGCAGATCGATGCGGGCGGGCACGAACTTGTCCGGCGCGCCGGTGCCGGCTGGGCGCCTTTGGCAGATTCCGCGCTGTCCCGGCGGCCGTGGCATGACGGGATCACTGCCAGCATCGAAGTGACGGGCGGACCGCCGCTGGTGTTCGACAGCACCGGCCTGGCGAGCCCGGCGCGCATCGTTTTGAAGATGGGCGACAAGCAACGCGAGATCACCGTCGATGCAGCAGGAGGCGTGCATGTCGGTGCGTCCTGATCCGTCTGTGGAGGGCTTCAGCCTGATCGAGGTCATGGTGGCGCTGGTGGTCTTCAGCCTTGCCGCCGTCGCGCTGCTGCGTCTGCAAAGCGCATCGCTGACCACCGCCATCGGGCTGGATGACCGGCTGATGGCCAGCATCGTCGCCAGCAACCAGGCCATCGAAGCAGAGCTTGAAACTGCCCCGCCTGGCGGTGCCAGCGGCAGCGAACGCGCTGGCGGGCATGACTGGCGCTGGACACGGCGGGTGACGCAGGACAGCGGCGCCGGCCTGATGCGCATCGACATTGCGGTGACAAGCGATGAGGGCCAGACGCTGGCCAGCCAGTCCGTGGTACGTGCGCCATGACGTGCCATGCAAAGACTGGCCATGTAACTGCGCGCGAAGCCGGCTTCACACTCGTCGAACTGCTCGTCGGCCTGTTTATTTTTGCCATGATGGCGGTTGCGGGCACCGGCCTGCTCGCCAGCGGCATCGATACCAGCGCCCGGGCGCGCGCCGCGCTCGATGCCAGCGGCGCATTGGCCCGCACCCGCACGCTGATGGTGGCCGATCTGGCGCAGGCCGCGCCCCGGTCCTGGCGCGACAATGCGGGACAGCGCCAACCGGCATTTGTCGCCGGCGCAGCAGGGTTCACATGCGTGCGGCGCGGTTGGCAAAACGCCGCCAGCCAGCCGCGCGCCTCCATCCAGCGCGTCAACTGGCGCATCACCGATGGCCGGCTGGAACGCCGCGCCGCCGCCATGGTCGACGGCGCCCCCGACGGCGACGCTGCCGTGCTTCTGACCGGCGTGAAGTCCGCGCGACTGCGGGTGTTCGCCGACAACCGCTGGCAGGACAATTGGGCGCCGCCGTCGCCGGAAAAGTTGCCGGAAGCCGCCGAGCTTACGCTGGAGATCGCCGGCATCGGCCCGGTGCGGCAAGTGTTCCGGCTGGGACCGGGAGGCGTGTCATGACGCCGGGCAAGCCCGAAACCGGCGCAGCGCTCATCAATGTGCTCATTCTCGTCGGCATATTGTCGGTGCTGGCCACCGGCATGATCGACCGGCTGCGACTGGCCCAGCGGCTCCAGATCAATGTTGCAGCACAGGAACAGGCGCGCAGCGGCATGGCAGCCGCCGAGACGCTGCTGCTGGACCGGATGCGCAGCCCTGGTGCCATGCTGGCAGCTTTGGGCCAACCACTGACGCTGGCCCTGCCGCAAGGGCGTATCGATGCGCGGATCAGCGACGCAGGCACCTGTTTCAACCTTAACAGCCTGGCGGTCGGCACCAGCGGCAGTTTTGCGGCCCGGCCCTTGGCGGTGGCGCAGTTCGCACGGCTGATGACGCTGGCCGGGGTCGCCGATGACAAGGCGCGCAGCGTCGCCGCCGCCACCGCCGACTGGATCGATAGCGACGACACACCCGGACCTGGCGGCGCCGAAGATGCCGCCTATGCGCGGGCAATCATTCCCTATCGCACCGGCGGCACGTTGATGGCCGAAACCAGCGAATGGCGCGCCGTGGCCGGGGTAAATACCGACGTCCATGCCCGCGTACGACCGCTGCTGTGCGCCCTGCCCGAGGCGGAACTGTCGCGAATCAACGTCAACGCTTTGGTGCCGGCGCAGGCGCCGCTGCTGGCGATGCTGACCGGCAGCAGCAGCGATGGCGCCCGCGCCGTGATCGCGGCCCGGCCCCGCGGCGGCTGGAAAAGCCGCGACGCATTCTGGGCCAGCCCTGCGCTGGCACAGGCCCGTCCCCCCGCCGATGCGCTGGGCCAGGTGATCGTGAGTCCGGCGTTTGCCGTTCTGGACATCGGCATAATTGCTGCTGGCGCCAGTGCACAACAAGGCACGCTTGTGCGTGTCGGTGAAGCCGGCGCTGCCGTGGGCTCCGCCATAGCGGGCCGTCCGCGTATTCTGGCCCGGCGCTGGAGCCCTGAGGAGTGAGCGTGCTTTTGATCCATCTCGGGCCAGACCCGCATTGGCTGCGATTTTCGGAGGGGCAGGTGTCCGCGCGTGGGCACGGCCTGCCGGCGCCTGCGCCCGGCACCCGCATCATCGCCGCTGTCCCCGGCGAGGATGTCAGCCTGCACTGGGTCGATCTGCCGGCGCTGGCGCCAGCCCAGGCCCGGGCGGCGGCACGAATGATCGCCGCAGATCTTGGCGCCGGACCCGCCGAAACGACCCATATCGCGGTGGCCGATGGCGCCGGCCTGCGCCCGGTAGCAATGGTCGCGCACGACCGCATGCGTGGCTGGCTCGACCGGCTCGCCGACGCCGGGCTGGTGCCGGACCATGTCATTCCAGACATGATGCTGCTGCCGCTGCCCGCCGATGGTGTCAGCGTTGCGGCGCTGCCGGGCCGCACACTGGTACGCGGCACCGCGCTTGCCTTTGTCGCGGACCCCGATCTGGCGCCGCTGCTGATCGGAGCACTTCATCGGCACGCCGCCACGCTCGAGGATGATCTTGGCGCAGCACTGGATGTGCTGGCACTCGATCTGCGGCAGGGCGAATTTGCACTGGTTCAACCATGGCGGCCGGCGCCGGGCCTGTGGCGGCGGCTGGCGCTCATGGCCGCCGGGGCCGCGCTGCTTTGGGCCGCCGGGGACCTGGCGGCATGGTGGCAGGCCGCGCGCGCTGCCGATGCTGCGGGGCAAAAGATGATTGCGGCCGCAGCCGCCGTGCTGCCGGCCGGCGCGGTCATTACCGCCGACACCGCCCGCGCGCAGGTCGCGGCGCGCGTCACGGCACTGGGCGCGGATGGCGGCATGACTGCACTGGCCGCGCCGCTGGCGGATATCGTTACGGCGCAGCCGCAGGCGTCGGTCGCCAGCCTTGATTATGCACCGGCAACGGGCCTGGTGGCTGGCCTCGCCGCCAGCCCTGCCGAGCGCGACGCCGTTCTGGCTGCGCTCGGACCTGGCGCCATTTTGGCGGGGGAACGCCGGCAGGGCGACACGGCCGTGACCGATATCCGGATGATGCGGCGATGATCGCAATAGTGATGCCATGGTGGCGGGCACGCAGCCGCCGCGAGCAATGGCTGGTCGGCGTCATGCTGGCGTTGCTGGCCGCGCTGCTGGTCTGGCTGGTGCTGCTGCGACCGCTGGCAAGCGCACGTGCCGCAGCCGAGGCGCGCGCGGGGGCAAGTGTAAAGGCGTTGGCCGAAATCAGGGCCGATGCCGAGCGCATCGTTTTGGCTCAGCAGCGCCGCGCGGCACAGCCATCAGGCCCGGTCATCGAACGGGTCAGCGCGCGGATCAGTACAGCCGGTGTCGCGGCAGACCAGATCACAGCCGGGGGCGACGGCGCGGTGCTGGTGAGCATCCCGGCGGTGCGCGGACCAGCTTTGCTGGCCCTGGTTTCGGCGCTGGAACAATCCGACGGGCTGGTCATCCAGCAGCTGACGGCCAGCCGCAATGCCGACGGCACGGTGACGGCGCGATTGAGCATCGGAGCCGGGCGTTGAATCGGCTGGCTGCTATTGCCCTTGGCCTGTTTGCCGCGTTGCTGGCGCTGATGCCGCTGCGGATCGCCCTGTCGGGCATTTCCTCGGGCAGCGGCCTTGGCGCAGCGGCGGTGTCGGGCACGATCTGGAAGGGGCAGATGCTGGGCGCCGCGTTTGGCGGCACGGCCTTGGGCGACATCTCCTTCGCGCTGCAACCGTTGTCGTTGTTTCAGGGCCGTGCGGCCTATGCGCTGGACGGCACCGCAATGACGGGCCAGTTGTGGCGAGGCTGGGGCGGCGCCGGAGTGCGCGGGCTTTCGGGCCAGGTCAATGTTGCAGGCGCCCTGCCGATCGGTCTTGCACAGGCGCGCGCGGTGACAGTGACCATGGCGGGTGACCAATGCCGCAGCGCCTCGGGCGAGGTGCAGGTGCAGCCGCAAGGGCCATTGGCCGCCGCCGGCATGCTGTCTGGCACATTGGCCTGTGACAACGGCATCCTGTCACTGCCGCTGGCGTCAGCGGACGGGCGCAGCTTTCTCGACATCCGGCTCGGCAAACGGCAATGGACGGCACGGCTGCGGCTCACCGGCCTGCCGCCGGAACGCGTGGCAATGCTGGAGGCCGCCGGTTTGCGTGCCGGGCCGGACGGACTGGCCATGACACAGGAAGGACGCTGGTGATTGTTGCATTTGTCATCGCGCTGGCAGCCATGGCGGCGCAGGCCGCAACGCCCGCGCCGCCGGCATCGGTCCTGCCGCTGGGCGACCTGCCGCAGCAGCCATTGGCGAAAAACAGTTGCGCGATGTTCTTGTGGGAACGCGCCACCGGCCGGCGCATTGCCATGGCCACCGCCCAGCCATCACAGATGCTGGTCATTCTTGGCGGCCGGGCCACCAGCCTGCCCGGCATCGATTCGTCGGAGGCTGGCGCGCCGGTGTTGGGCTTCGCGGCCAAGCGCCAGTATCGCAGCGCGGCCATCACCGTGGCGCTCGACCTGGCGATCGTGCCGGCGACCAGCGGCGGTGCCATCATCCGCGACGGCATACTGACACTGACCCAGGACGACGGCACCGCCATCGTGGCGCCGGTCGCCGGCATCATCGGCTGCCAGTGACACGGCAATTGGCCGAGCCGCGCGCCACCAGCTGGCGCGAATGGGCGTTGGCCGTGGCGGGCGGCCTGGCACTGAGCGCAGTCATGGTGATGGTGCTGCGCCCTTCCGCGCCGGCGCAGCCGGCCGCGGTGATGGCCCCTGCCCGGTCATTGGCCGCCGTCCCACAGCCTGCCGCGCCCCTTGCTGCGCCCGCGCCGCCCGCGCTGATCCTGCGCGGCATCCTTGGCAGCGGCGCTATCCTCGAAGGCGCCGATGGCAAGCAGCGCCTGGTGCGGGTGGGCGGCGTGGCCGCTCCCGGTACGCGCCTTGCGGCAGTCGGCGCAGGCACTGTGGAACTGGAATCCCGGGGCCAGCGCATCACGCTTGGGTTTCCCGGTGTCCCGCTGGCTGCCGCAGGCACAAAGCCGCCCGGCGCCAACAGCTGGCGGCTGGCGATGTCGCCTCTGAAACAAGGCGGGCAGATGCGCGGCTTTCGCCTGGATGATCTATCGGCGCTGCCCATGCTGGCGGCAGCCGGGCTGAAGCGCGGCGACGTGCTGGTCAGCGCCAACGGCAATGCTTTGGCATCAGACGAGAAAGTCGGCGAACTGGGCGATGAACTCGCCGCGAACGGCTCGATAGTCCTGGTTTACGAACGCGCCGGGCAAATGGCCCGCGTGACCGTCAGCCAGCCCCGCTGAAACAAAATCACAACATTGCTGAAACCAATGCGCCACAAGTCGGTAACAACGACGCCATGAATCACCCTTAGTGCAAACGCTGAAATCGTCACAGCGCGACCAATCTCTGCGCCCATCACGTGACGACAGTCTTGCTGCCAAAAGGGGTCACCATGAACATTCGGCTTCGCAATCTCCTGCTCATCGGGTCCGCGCTGGTGCTGGCCGCCTGCGACGGCGCGTCCAACATCGCCAGCCCCGGTGAAGGCACGCTGGTGACACCGCCGCCGGCACCCACCCCGACGCCGACGCCCACACCCACCCCGACACCGACCGGCCCCGCCGCCAGCTGCCCGACCGGCACCGCCAATGTCGGCATCATCAACAACACCCGCAATTGCCAGATCTCGGGCACCATCACTGGCCCGCTGACGCTGGCGAACCTGCGCGGCGTGGTTTACTCGCTGTCCGGCCGCGTCAACATCGGCATCGACCTTGGCGCCGATCCGGCCGCTCCCGTCGCCGGCGGCGCTCAGGGCATCCTGACCATCGAACCCGGCACCGTGATCTTCGGCTCGTCCGGCGCCGACGCGCTGGTCATCAACCGCGGATCGCAGATCTTTGCCGAAGGCACCGCCACACGCCCGATCATCTTCACCAGCCGTTCCAACATGGAAGGCACGGTCAACGACAGCTCGATCGGCCAATGGGGCGGCGTAGTGGTTCTCGGCCGCGCGCCGATCCACACCTGCATCGGCGCGGGCGTCACGCCGGGCACAGTCGGCTGCCAGTCGGCGGTCGAAGGCCTGACGGGTGCATTTTACGGCGGCGCCACCACCAGCGACAATTCGGGCCGCATGGCCTTCATCCAGGTGCGCTATCCAGGTTTCGAAGTCAGCGCCGGCAACGAGCTGAACGGCATCACCCTGGCCGGCACCGGCTCTGGCACCTTCTTCCAGAACATCCAGGTCCACAACAGCTCGGACGACGGCATCGAATGGTTCGGCGGCCGCGTCAACGGCAAGTATCTCGTGCTGACCGGCAACGACGATGACAACATCGACACCGATCTCGGCTTCAAGGGCTTGCTGCAGTATGTGCTGGTCGTCCAGCGCGCCAACGGCGGCGACCGTGTCATCGAGGCCGACAGCAACGGCGGCGAAACCCGCACGCCGCGTTCCAACATCCGCCTGTCGAACTTCACCTTCATCTCGAACCGTCCGTCCGACCCCGTGCTGCTGCGCGGCGGCACCGACTATACGTTGTTCAACGGCATCATCACCAACGCCACCAACAGCTGCCTCGACATCGACGGCGCCCAGACCGCTGCCGCAGCCGATGCCGCGCAGGACGAGGCCGGCGCGCCGCTGTTCCGCTCGGTGCTGTTCGGCTGCCTGTCGGCCGCGCGCGACGAAGCCGATGTGCCGCTGGCGACCATCTCGCCGTTCATCACCGGCAATAACAACCTGCTGCCGCCCCTGGCGCTCACGCTGACCAGCGTTTTCCTGCCCGGCGCATTCGAAACCGCAGCGGTCGCCACCGATCCGCGCACCATTGCGGGTTCGGGCACGTTCTTTGACCAGGTCAACTTTGTCGGCGCGTTCCGTAACAGCACCGACACCTGGTACGCGGGCTGGACCTGCGGCGTCGGCGCCGGCGCCACTGCCTGCACCGCTGCACCTGCCAATACCGGCAATTGAGCCACAGCATGGCCGGGGCAATTGCTGCTCCGGCCAACTGTCTCACACTTGCCAGGGGGTTTATGATGACCAAACGACTGACTTTGAGCGTCTTGCTCGCAACGACCGTCCTGGCCGGCCCTGTGCTGGCGCAAACGGCGCCGATCCCGGCCCCACCGGCGCCTGAACCGGCAGCCACTGCGCCCGCACCCACGACGCCCGCTGAAGAAGAGGTCGAAGTGTCGGTTCCGGGCGGCAGCTCGGACGAAATCGTCGTCATCGGCACCCGTATCCCCAACGCCATTCGCGCCAGCCGCGAAGTGGTGTCGGTGCTCTCCCAAGCCGATATCGCCCGCACCGGCGAAGGCGACATTGCCGGCGCGCTGCAACGTGTCACCGGCCTGTCGGTTGTCGGCGGCCGTTTTGTGTATGTGCGCGGCCTTGGCGAACGCTATTCACTGGCGCTACTCAACGGCCTGCCGATCCCTTCGCCCGATCCGCTGCGCCGCGTCGTGCCGCTCGATCTGTTCCCCACCGCGATCCTGGCATCATCCGTTGTCCAGAAAAGCTATTCGGCCAATTTCCCCGGTGAATTCGGCGGCGGTGTCATCAACCTGACCACCCGCGCCATCCCGGACAAGCCGTTTTTCACCATCGGCGGCTCCTTTGGCGGCAACACCGTCACCACTGGCCAGCTTGGCTATGTCTATTCCGGTGGCCGCACCGACTGGACCGGTTTTGACGATGGCACCCGCACTGTGCCGGCCAGCCTTGCCGCAGCCCAGTCAGCAGGCAAGCTTCTCGCGGTGGGTACCAACTTCAACCTGCGCCAGTTGCAGGACCTGACTGCAACGCTGACCAACGCCGAAACCAACGTCATCTTCCGCAATGACAATATTCCGGTTAACTGGAGCGCAAGCTTCCAGGGTGGCCGCGCCTGGGATGTCGGTGACAACCGCATCGGCTTGATTCTGTCGGCGGGCTTTTCCACCGACTGGCGCACCAAAGCCGGCAAGCAGCAGCTGTCCGGCGGCATCGCCATCGGCCCGAACGGCCAGCAGCAGCTGAACCCCGACCAGGATTTTAACTTCGTCGCCACCGAAATGCGCACCGTGCTCAACGGCTTGCTGGGTGTCGGCTTCGAATTCGGCGACCACAAGATACGCTTCGTCAACGTCTACGTGAACGATACCATCAAGGAAGCCCGCATCCAGGCCGGCATCGATGACATCAATGTCGGCGGCGAAGTGCTGCTCCAGAGGAACGCCACTGCCCAGTTCCGGCGTCAGCTGATCGACACGCAGCTGGTAAGCGAGTTCAAATGGGACAATCTCAGCCTCGACCTGCGCGGCACCATCGCCAATTCCAAACGACTGGCGCCCTATGAACGCTTCAACAACTATGCCTTTTCGGCAGCAGCCGGCGATTTCATCAACGACCTGCGCTCGCCCGGCCAATCCAGCCTTGTTGCCTTCAGCCGGTTGAACGAGGATGTCTATGGCGCCGGCGGCGACGTTGGCTACAAGATCGAAAACGGCCCGTTCCCGATCCGTCTGACGGCTGGTTACGCCTTCAGCCAGAGCAAGCGCAATTCGAGCCGGTTCGACTATCGCTACCAGTCGAACGCCGCCGTGCCGCTGGCTGTTGCCCAGCAGCGTCCGGATTTCCTGCTGTCCGATTTCAACGTCTATACCTATGGCATCATCCTCAACACCGTGTCGTCGATTTCGCCGGTGTATGATGCCGGGCTGACCACGCATGCCGGCTATGGTCAGGTCGAGATCGAACCAGCCGACGGCGTGCAGTTCGTTGCAGGCGTCCGCTATGAACGCGGCGACCAGTTCGTGTCCCCGCGCGATATCTTCAACGTCGATCCCGGCGGCACCGGCACCAGCCGCATCAAGCGCGGTTACTGGCTGCCGACCGCGACGCTGACCTGGAATTTCGCCGAGGACATGCAGCTGCGCTTTGCCGCGTCCAAGACCATCGCCCGGCCGCAGTTCCGCGAATTGGCACCGCAGATCTATTTCGACACCGACAGCGACCGCAACAGCTTCGGCAACCAGTTCCTCGTGGACTCGCAGTTGATCAACCTCGAATCGCGCTACGAATGGTATTTCGGCAAGGATGAACGCCTTGCCGTCGGTGCCTTTTTCAAGGACATCACCAATCCCATCGATGCCATTGCCTTTGTCCAGGGCGGCACATTCCTGAACACCTATGCCAACGCCCCCAAGGCCAGGCTGTGGGGCGTCGAGCTGGAAGTGCAGAAGTATTTCTCGCTGGAAAGCATCGGCAAGCTGTTCGAAAGCCGGCGTCTGTTCGTCTCGGCAAACTATACCTTTGCCCAATCGTCGATCAACGTTCGTGCCGGCGACACCACGCGCTTCCCGCTTTCGGGCCAGATCGTTGCTGCGACCGACATCTTCAAGAACGGCCTGCCGCTGACCGGCCAGTCGGACCATGTCGCCAACCTGCAGATCGGTTTCCAGGACCAGGATTCGCTGTCGGAACAGACGCTGCTGATCAACTATGCCAGCGACCGCGTCACCTATCGCGGCCCGTCGGGCCAGCCCGATCTGGTCGAGCGGCCAGGCCTGCGCATCGATTTCGTGGCGCGTCAGGGCTTCAATCTGCTGGGCCTCAACCTCGAAGCCAAGTTCGAAGCGCGCAACCTGACGAACGTGCGCTATCAGGAATTCCAGCAGCTTGGCACGTCGCGGATCGACAACAACACCTATGCGCTGGGCCGTTCGTTCCAGCTGGGTGTCTCGGCCAACTTCTGATCCTTCGGCACAGCCCTGGGCCTCAGACCCAGGGCTGTTCCCGGAACCAGGCGGTGATGATGTATTTCGTCCCCGCCCTGACCGGCATGCCGGCATGCAGGGTGTGGGCATTGACCCCGCCTGACTCAGTGCGGTTGTTCCACGCCACCAGCTTGCCGGTTTCGGGCTGGATGATCTTGTCCAGGTGACGAAACCGCGTCGCCCCGCCTGCGCCCGGCGTATTCAGATAGATCATGACCGTCCAGGTGCGCTGGCCGCTTTGCGTGCAGTGCTCCCAGTAATCCAGCCCGCCCGGCTCGAAGTAATCCGTGTGAAACTTGAACTCCTGCCCCACCGCATAGCGCTGGCCTTGCAGCGACTCGGCATGTGTCAGCGGCAGCCCGGCTGTGTTCGCAATGGCGCGGCGCACTCGGTCCACAAGCGCATTTTCCGATGGCAGATCGCAGGTTTCCGATGTGCGAAACCCGGCGTCGGCGCCATAGGCATCGGTAATTGTCGATGGCCGGCGCCCGGCGTCGATCAGTTCCATCAGTCCGGCGCAATCCTCGGCGGCCAGAAAATTCTTGGCGATGTACAGCTCGGCCTTGTTGCCCGGCAGGCGCTGCGCACCGGCGAACATCGTCATGGCAACAGGCCCTCCCACAACGGCTTGACCAGCCACATCACCCAGGCGGCGCCGGCCAGCAACGCGCCGAACGGCACGCGGGTCGTTGCAGTGACAGGCCGCCCGCGCAGGGCATCGACACCCACCAGCACCAGCCCCAGCATCGCGGCGGCCGCCATCACCGGCGCCAGCAGCCACGGCCCCAGCCAGGCACCGATGGCGGCGAGCAATTTGGGGTCGCCTCCGCCCATGCCAGCATGGCCACGCAGGCTTTTGTACAGTTGTGCAATAACGGCGAGCACCAGATAGCCGGTGACAGCGCCCGCCAGCCGCATCAAGAGTTCCGGGGCAGCCCATGATCCAGCCAGAATTCCCGTCCCGATCAAAGAGATAGTCAGACTGTCAGGCAGCCAGAAATGCTCGGCATCGAGTACCGCCAATGTCAGCAACCACCAACCAAAAACCGCGCCGAACACGCCCGAAATGCCCGGCTGCGCCAGCATTGCAGCGGCGCCAATGACGCCCCCGGCGACTTCTATCGCCAGATTTCGCCCGGCGATGGCCGCACCGCAGTGGCGGCAGCGCCCGCGCAGCGCCACAAAGCTGATGACCGGCACCAGTTCCAGCGGGCCAAGCGTCTTCCCGCACGCATCACAGGCCGAGCGGCCATGCACGATGCTGCGCCCCTGCGGCCATCGCACCGTCAACGCCGCGACAAAGCTGCCGGCAACAAGCCCGGCAATCAGGCCGAGCAGCATCAACATCACGGGATCAGGATCTGCCGAATGGCGGCGCCACTGGCCAGGTCATCAAGCGCGGCATTGATTTCCGACATCGGCCGGATGCCCGACAACAGGCGTTCGACCGGCAGACGCCCTGCCCGCCACAACGCAATGTAGCGCGGCACGTCGCGCGCCGGGATGGCGCTGCCCATATAACTGCCGATGATGGTCTTGGCCTCGGCCACCAGGCTTACGGCAGGGATGGTGAATGGATCGGCGGGATTGGGCAGTCCAACGGTGACGATGCGGCCGCCGCGTGCCGCCAGCCGGTACGCCTGCGCCAGCACCTTGCCCGACCCGACGCTTTCGATAGCGACGGCGCAGGCGCCGTGCGCGGCAAAGGCGGCTTCGGCATCGTCGGGATGCACGGCGGCGCGTGCGCCAAGTTCGAGCGCGAGGCTGCGTTTTGCCGCCACCGGGTCGATGGCGATCACCGGCTCGGCGCCTGCCGCCACTGCACCGATAAGCGCCGCCAGCCCGACCCCGCCCAGCCCCCAGATGGCGACACTTTCGCCGGGGCGTACATTTGCCGAATTGCACACGGCGCCCATGCCGGTCAGCACGGCGCAGCCAAACAGCGCCGCGATTTCCGCCGGAATATCATCGTCGATCTTCACCGCCGAGCGTTCATCGATGACTGCCATGTCGGCAAAGGCCGACAGGCCAAGATGATGGTGCACGGCGTGACCGCATTCGGACAGACGCCCGCCGCCGCCCAGCAACTCACCCTTGCCATTGGCGGCCGCCCCATTGGCGCACAGCCAGGACGTGCCCGACCGGCACGGCGTGCAATGGCCGCAGGCGGGCAGGAACGCCATCACCACCCGGTCCCCGACCGCCAGCCGGCAGCCCGGCCCGGTGGCTAGGACCGTCGCACAGGCTTCATGGCCGAGCGCCATCGGCATAGGGCGCGGCCGGTCGGCGTTCACCACACTGAGATCGGAATGGCACAGCCCAGCCGCTTCGATGCGGACCAGCAGCTCCCCCGGCCCCGGCGGCACCAGATCAAGCGTCGCCAGCCGCAAGGGCTTGCTGTCGGCATAGGGCCGGGCGGAGCCCATGGAATCAAGCACGGCGGCAGTGGTTGTGAGGGGCGCGGTCATGTCCTTATCGATAGGCACAAATGCGCTCCGACGCGAGAGAGGATCAGAGGCGGGCAGCAGCCAGTGTCGCTGCTGCCAGTGCCGCCGTGGCATCGACCAGCGGCACAGGCACATCGCGCGCTGTCAGCACAAGCGGCACTTCGGTGCAGGCGGCGATGATGACACTCGCCCCGGCCGCGACCAGCCTCTGTGCCTCCGAGGCCAGAACGCCGCGCACATGGCGGCCACGGTCGCCGGCCTTGATGCGGTCGATGACCGGCTGCACGATGGCGCGATTGCAATCGATGACCGGCACGCCCGCCCGGTCGTGATACAACCGCGCGTCCATGGTGGCGCCGATGGCAATCAGCCCGAT
>NZ_JANPCD010000218.1:0-1653 GCF_031430775.1 Sandarakinorhabdus sp.
GGGATTTGAACATGGCCCGGCGCGCAGCTTTGCGCCCAATCCCGATGCCTATGACCCGCATTACCACTTCCAGTTGGCGATCGATGCCGGGCTTACGGCCTATGCCGCGCCACTGGGCATGATCGAAGCCGGTGCCGATACGTTTGCCGGCCAGATCCCGACCATCCTCAAGGTCAATTCGTCCAACAGCTGGGCGACCGGCATCAACCAGGCGGTGACCGGGACGGTCGAGGACGCGCTGCGGCTCGGCTGCTCGGCGATCGGGTTCACGATCTATCCCGGCAGCGACGATATCTTTGAACTGATGGAGGAAATCCGCGAGCTGTCGCAGCAAGCCAAGGCGGTGGGCATTGCCACGGTGATCTGGTCTTATCCGCGCGGCGGGATGCTCAGCAAGGATGGCGAACTGGCGCTGGATGTCGGCGCCTATGCCGCGCACATGGCGGCGCTGCTGGGCGCGCACATCATCAAGGTCAAGCTGCCGACCGCGCATATCGAGCAAAAGGACGCGGTAAAGGCCTATGAAGGCGGCGACTGGAGCACGCTGGCCAAGCGCGTCGCGCATGTGAAACAGGCGTGCTTCAACGGGCGGCGTATCGTGGTGTTCTCCGGCGGTGCGGCCAAGGGCACGGATGCGGTCTACGAGGACGCCATCGCCATCCGCGACGGCGGCGGCAATGGCTCGATCATCGGCCGCAATACCTTCCAGCGCCCGCGCGCCGAGGCGTTGGCGATGCTCGACAAGATCGTCGATATCTATCTTGGCAAGGTTTGATTCCCGGTCATGACCGAGGGAACGGTACCGCTGCCTGCCGAATTTGCCGATCGGTTCGGCCGTGAAGCACGCCCTGCCTGCCAGCTTTATGTCGTGTCGCCGCCGGCCATAGTGTTGCCGGCGTTCACCGAATCCCTGAAAGCCGCGCTGAGCGGCGGTCCGGTGGCGGCGTTCCAACTGCGGCTCAAGAATGTCGCCGACGATGAGGTGCTGCGCGCCTGCGAGGCGTTGCTGCCGATCACCCAGGCCGCAGATGTGGCGTTCATCCTCAACGACCGCGCCGATCTGGCGGCAAAGGCCGGCGCAGATGGCGTGCATCTGGGCCAGGGCGACGGCGATATTGCGGCGGCGCGGGCACTGATGGGCCTTGATGCCCAGATCGGCCGCACCTGCCATGACAGCCGCCATCTGGCGATGGAAGCCGGCGAACAGGGCGCCGATTATGTCGCGTTCGGTGCATTTTACGACACCACCACCAAGCCCAGCCATTACCGCCCGCAACCCGAAATTCTCGGCTGGTGGACGACGCTCAGCCAGTTGCCCTGTGTCGCCATCGGCGGGATTTTCCCGGACAATGCGGCGCCTTTGGTGGCCGCAGGGGCCGATTTCATCGCCGTGGTGCGGGCGGTCTGGGATCATGAAGGCGGGCCGGCGGCTGGGGTGGCAGCGTTCGGGCCGGTATTGGGCTGGAAGCCTGTTTGACAGGCGTTATAGGCGTGGCTAGCTGTTTGATATGAACAATACAGTTGGAGCCGCCGCGATGATCCGTGCCCTTGCCATTCTCATGACGCTGACCGCGGCGGCGGCAACGGCTGCGCCTGAACCGCCGGTCGAGGTCATGGTGGTGGGCGCCTATCATTTCGGCAATCCCGGCCTTG